>NZ_AP023272.1:327500-627500 GCF_013426735.1 Agrobacterium vitis | reverse complement strand
CGGGCAATAGCTTCGACCGGGATCGCCGACCAGGATATCGGTACCCTGCCCGCATAGCGTTGAAAACCAGGGTACCAGGCGATCGGCAAAGCTCTTGTCGTAGAAAACGTCGCCAGCAAGCAGCAGGTCTGCATCCAACGTCTGACCGATCAGATCCTTGCCGCAAAAACCGAGTTCCACCCCGTTTTCCGCTGCATTCAGGGCTATTGCCGCATCCACGAACGGATCGATGTCCACGCACAGCACCGAAACCGCACCAGCCTTGGCGGCGGCAATGGCAACCAAACCGGAACCACTGGCGAAATCCACCACCCGCTTGCCCGCCACAAGCAGCGGATTGTCGAGGATATGACGCGCCAAGCCCTGGCCACCGGCCCAGGCAAAGGCCCAGAACGGCGGTGGCAGGCCAATTTCCGCCAGATCGTCCTCGGTTTTCAGCCAGAGATCATGCACTTCGCTGGCCAGATGCAGCCGGATTTCCGGCACATGCGGCGGAGCGATGAGATCGGTATTGTCGAGAATGAAGCGCCGGGGATCGATCTTCACAGCGGAAACGCTCAAACCGGCGGGTTTTCAAGCCCGCCCATCCGGCAGATCTCGAAATATTCCTCCTCGGTCACCGGCTGTACCGAAAGCCGCATCGAGGTCACCAGCGCCATCTGCGCCAGCTTCGGATTGGCCTTGACGTCCTTCAGGGTCACCGGTTTTGGCATATCCCGCACGGCGCGGATATCGACGCAGTCCCAACGGGCATCGCCTTCAGCGGTCGAATCAGGATGAGAGAGCGCGCAAACCTCGGTAATACCGACCACTTCCAACCCCTCATTGGAGTGGTAGAACAGCCCCTTGTCGCCGATCTGCATCGCCCGCATATTGTTGCGGGCCAGATAGTTGCGCACCCCGGTCCATTCGGTACCCGCCTCGCCCGCATCCTTCTGCATGGCCCAGGACCATTTGAAGGGCTCGGATTTATAAAGCCAGAAAGCCATGCGTCTCATGCCTCGGGATTGTTGAAGACCCAGTTATAGGGCTTGATGTCAACGCTTTCGAACAGGCCAGCCTTGGCATAAGGGTCCTGCGCCACGATTTCCTTGGCGGCGGCGAGATCGTCCGCCTTGATCAGCAACATCGAACCGCAGGGCTTGCCATCGCCATCCAGGAACGGCCCGCCGATTTTCAACACGCCCTCGGCATTCAAGCCGTTCAGCCACTCGACATGCGGCGGGCGGGTGGCCATTCGAAGATCAAGATGGTTGGGTTTATCGGCGCAAATCACGGCAAACAGCATGGCTCGTCTCCTCAAAAATTATTCCGTGGTAATGGGGCGGGTCATCAGCGCATCCACCGCCCGGTCGATATCCAGCACACCATCGATGATGGCCGCAATGGCGTGGGTAATCGGCATGGCGATGCCGTGGTGTTCGGCAAGGCGGGCCGCGACGGCAGCCGCAAAGGCACCCTCGACCAGACCACCGCTGCCAAGCTGGCTTTGCTCACCCTTGGCAAGCGCGATACCATAGCGCAGGTTGCGGGATTGATGGCTGGTGGCCGTCAACACCAGATCGCCAAGGCCCGACAGGCCGCGCACCGTATCCGCCTTGCCACCGATGGCGACGACCAGCCGTGACATTTCGGCAAGACCGCGCGAAATCAACGCCGCACGGGCTGATTCACCCAGTCCCCGGCCCTCGACGATGCCGCAGGCTATCGCCAGCACATTCTTCAACGCCCCGCCCAGCTGCACGCCAATCCGGTCGTCGGCGGCATAAAGCCGGAATGTCCGGGTGGACAGCGTGCGGGCAAGTTCCTCGGCCATGTCAAGATTGGCTGCCGCCAGCGCCATCGCCGTCGGCAGGCCACGGGCGATGTCCATGGCAAAGCCTGGTCCCGACAGAACCGCGACGGGATGATGCGGCAATTTTTCTTCCAAAAGCTCGGTCAGCAGTCGAGAACTTGCCCGGTCGATGCCCTTGGCGCAGGTCACCACAACGGCCTCGGCGGAAAGATAGGGACCATAGGTCGATGCGGCATCGGCCTGCGCCTGCGAGGGCATGGCAAACAACACGATATCGGCATCGGCCAGCACATCCGGCTCGAAGGCGAATTCCAGCCCGAAAGGCAAGGCGACACCCGGCAGAGCCGCATCATGCATGCCATCGATCCTGAGATCGGCCATCAAGGAGGGATCACGGCCCAACAAGGTCACCTTAGAGCGACCTTCCAACGCCATGACAGCCGCCAGCGCCGTGCCGAAGGCTCCGGCACCGATGACCGCAATGTGATGCTGTCCACTCATGCTTTTGCGCCTCGCTTGCCGGAGCCGAGCAAGGTTGCCGCATTGGCGTCCAGCGGCCAGCGGGCGCGTGGCGAGACCGACAGATCATCAGCCGGGAAGCCATGGGCCAGCCGCTCCAGTCCGGCCCAGGCGATCATCGCCGCATTGTCTGTGCAAAGATGATGCGGCGGGGCGATGAAGCGAAACCCATGCCGATCGCACAGCGCCTGCAAGGCACTACGCAAGGCCTGATTGGCGGCGACACCGCCAGCCACCACCAGAGCTGGCTTGGCCTCAAGACCCGGATATTCCGTATTGAACCGCTCCAGCCCCCGGCCGATCCGGTCGTCCATGGTGCGGGCGATGGCGCGCTGGAAAGAAGCGCAGATATCGGCGATATCGGCTTCGCTAACCGGCGCTGCCGCCTGCGCTGCCTGCCGCACCGAGGTCTTCAGTCCGGAAAAGGAAAAATCCAGCCGCGCCTCACCCACAAGCGGTCGTGGAAAATTGAAGCGTTTTTCGTTGCCATGAAGAGCAGCACGCTCCACCGCCGGACCGCCCGGATAGGGCAGGCCAAGCAGCTTGGCAGTCTTGTCAAACGCCTCACCCAGCGCATCGTCGATGGTGGTGCCCCAGCGCTGGTAATCGCCGACACCGCGCACCAGAACCAGCTGGGTATGACCGCCGGAAACCAGCAGCATCAGATAGGGAAAGGCGACATTGTCCGTCAGCCGCGCCGTCAGCGCATGGCCTTCCAGATGATTGATGGCGAAAAGCGGCTTTCCCGCCGCCCGGGCAATCGCCTTGCCGGTCATCAGCCCGACGATCAACCCGCCGATCAGGCCAGGTCCGGCGGTGGCGGCGACAGCATCGATATCGCTCAACCGCATATCGGCCTTGGCCAGGGCCTCTTCCACCAGCGTATCCAGCGCCTCGACATGGGCGCGGGCAGCGATTTCCGGCACGACGCCACCATAGACGCTGTGCTCGTCCAGCTGGCTCAACACCACATCGGACACGATTTCGCCGCGCCCATCGTCATGGCGCAGAACGATAGCGGCTGCGGTTTCATCGCAGCTGGTTTCGATGCCGAGAATCTTCAAAGGACCTGTCATGGAGGCTGAGTTGCGTCGATTTGATTGATTGCGAGGAAGAGCAAACATGGTTACGAGAACCTCCGGTAACAATGGATGACTTCGGATGCAAACGAAACCTTTCCGCATCGGCACACGCGGCAGCCCTTTAGCACTGGCCCAGGCCCATGAAACCCGCGAGCGTCTAGCCGAGGCCCACGGCCTTTCGCCTGATATGTTCGAGATCGTTGTCCTCTCGACCACCGGCGACCGCATTACCGACCGGTCTTTGGCGGAAATCGGCGGCAAAGGCCTGTTCACCCTGGAGCTGGAACAGCAATTGCTGTCCGGCGGGCTGGATTTTGCCGTGCATTCCTCCAAGGACATGCCAACCGCCCTTCCCGATGGATTGGAGATTTCCGCCTATCTGCCACGCGAAGATATGCGTGATGCCTTTATTGGCCGCACGGCACCGAAGCTGCTGGAGCTTGCCGAGGGCGCGGTGATCGGCTCGGCCTCGCTGCGGCGTCAGGCACTGATTCGCAGGCTTCGGCCCGACCTCAAGGTCATTACCTATCGCGGCGCCGTAGAAACCCGGCTTCGCAAGCTGGCCGCAGGCGAGGTGGATGCCACGCTGCTGGCCGTGGCCGGTCTGAAGCGGCTCGACAAAGAAACCGTGATTACCCAATATCTCGACCTCGAAAGCTTTCCGCCTGCACCGGCCCAAGGGGCGATCTGCATTGAGGCACGGGTCGATGACCGGCGCATCCAGGATCTTCTGGCTCCGATCAATCATCGCCCGACTTTTGACGCGGTTTCCTGTGAGCGTGCCTTTCTGGCCGCGCTCGACGGCTCCTGCCGCACGCCTATTGCCGGCTATGCGATATCGGATGGCGAAATGATCCGTCTGACCGGCACGATCCTGACGCCGGATGGTCAGGTCTCGCATTCAGTCGAGGCCGAGGGCCGCTGTGCCGATGGGCTTGCGCTCGGCTGGTCGGCGGGCGAAAAGGTAAGAGACAAGGCCGGACCCGGCTTTTTCGAGGGATGGACCTGACACCATGCGCGTTCTGCTGACCCGGACCGAGACCGCAAGCCGGAAAACGGCAGACCGTCTCCGCACCCTGGGTCACGAACCCGTGGTTCTGCCGCTGGCCCACGCCATACACCACGTCGATGATACACTGTCTGCCCTTTCCCAACCGCATGCAGCCCTGGCAGTCACCAGCAGCGAGGCGATCAAAAGCCTTGCACCTCATGGCGAGGCGCTTCGGCCCCATTTCAAAACCCCGCTGTTTGCCGTGGGCGAGGCGAGCGCCAGTACCGCACGAGCGCTTGGTTTTCGCAAGGTTCTGAGCGCCCGAGGCGATGGCGCCGCCTTGGCTGAACAGATTGCCGCCGCCCCGATGGACTGGGCAAATCCCCTGCTTTATCTGGCCGGGCAGCCCCGCAAGCAGAGCCTGGAACACGGGTTGCGCCAGTCCTCCATTCCCTTTCGCATTGTGGACGCCTACACTATGCAGGGACTGACTTATCATGAGGACGACATCTTTGCCCGGCTCGAGCAAAAGGCGGTGGACGCTGTGCTGCTGTATTCCGCCGAGACCGCCAGACGTTTTTTTGCCCTGCCTCTGTCCGGTAAAGCCGCCGCTCTTTTCGCATCCGCACACATTTTCTGCCTAAGCGCCGACATTGCCGAAAACGTGGCAAAACCGTTCAGGAACAGGGTATCCATTGCCCCTCAGCCTCGTGAGGACGATCTGCTTTCTCTCCTGTAAAACCACAAGGCATGCGGCAAATGCGGGCAAGCCCCTTTCCTTCCAGACGATCCCTGACTAATTTCATTCCACACCCATTGAAAACGAGGTTGCCATGGTTTCCGGAAAACCCCCACGCCGTTCCAAAACGACCGAAGAGCCGGTGACCATCGACCTGACGGCAACGCCTGTTCAAGCGCCTGAAATCGGCAAACCGCTGGTGGCGGGTGACAAACCGGAGGAACAGGCCGTCAGCTCGGATCACACGCAATCGCCCGATCACGAGCAATCGCTGGACAAGGTAGACCAACCCAAGGAAAATCCTGTCGATCCCGTGGCAGAGCCGGAAAGCGCGCCGATCTCGCAGGCCGAGGACCTGAGGCGGGAGGATATCAACGCCGACGGAGCAAAGGTCTGGCCGGGCAAACCTGAGGACGCCCATTTTGGCGGTGAGACCTCGGCCTTTTCGCCACCCCCGCCGGACGAGCCGGAACCACCGCTGATGGAAGCATCCGCTGAGGGCGAGGCATTCGCGCCACCCCCACGCGCCTCCTCTCCCACTATGTCAGGTTTCGTGGCCGCAGGCATTGTTGGCGGATTGATTGCGTTGGTCGGCGCGGGCGCCCTGGACTATGCTGGCGTGATCCCCTCGACCGGTTCAGCAAAGGACGAGAGTGCGGTCAGTAAACAGGTCGCAACCCTTGCCGCCGAGGTCGAGAGTCTCAAGGCAGGCAGCGCCAATGGTGCGGTCCCGGCAGATCTTTCCGGTCTCGAAAATCGGCTGGCACAGCTGGAAGCAGGCCAGCAGCAAACCGCCGTGGATCCCGCAGCCGTCAGCGACTTGCAGGCAAAGCTTGCCAGCGCCAACCAGGCAATCGACCAGCTGAAATCGGATCTTGCCGGGCGGGTGGAAAAGCTCACCGAAAACCAGACGGAAGTCTCCGACAAGGTGAGCGCCATCGAAACCAAGATCAACAAGCCCCGTGACGACATCGAAGTCGCCCGCGCCATTGCCGCCTCGGCTTTGAAGACCGCCGCAGACCGGGGCGGGCCGTTCCTGGCCGAGTTGCGCACGCTTGGCAGCATCGCACCGGAAGACACCGCCATTGCCGCTCTGGAGCCCTATGCGACCACGGGCGTCACCTCCCGTATCGAGCTGCAACGGCAATTCGGGCCGGTTGCTGACAAAATCCTCTCGACCATCAATGCGCCTGCGGAAAGCGCCAATATCGGCGAACGTCTCTGGGCCAGCGCCATGTCTGTCGTCAAGGTCCGGCCAGTTGGCAATGTCGAAGGTGACAGCGCCTCGGCCATCGTCGCCCGTATTGAAGACAAGATCCGTAATGGCGACCTGAAGGGTGCGGCAGCCGAATGGGACAGCCTGCCGGAGGCAGGACGCAACGTCTCTGCCGAGTTCAAGAAGGCGCTTGACGCCCGTATTACCGTTGAAAACCAGGTTTCCGACGCGCTGGCCCGTGCCGTCGCCGGACGGCAAGGATAAGCATCATGATCCGTATCATCGTCTATATCCTGATCGTCCTGGCGCTTGGCTTCGGTTTTTCCTGGCTTGCCGATCGTCCGGGTGAGTTGCAGATTGTCTGGCAGGGCCAGCTGATCGAAATGAGCCTGACGGCAGCGGCCACCATGATCGTTGCCATCGTTGCGGTGGTGATGATTGGCTGGTGGCTGGTGCGTACGCTCTGGACCTCACCGCATTCGATGCGCCGCTATTTCCGCGCCCGCAAGCGTGACAGAGGCTATCAGGCAATCTCGACCGGCCTGATCGCCGCAGGCGCTGGCAATGCCGCACTGGCCCGGCGGATGAGCGCCCGCGCCCGTGGCCTGGTGCGGGCCGATCAGGAACCGCTGATCATGGTGCTGGAGGCCCAAGCCGCCCTGATCGAGGGCAAGCATGACGATGCACGGCGGATCTACGAGCAGATGGTCGCGGATCCCGAAACTCGTGAGCTTGGCCTGCGCGGTCTCTATGTGGAGGCAACGCGGCTCGGTGCCCACGAGGCTGCGCGGCAATATGCCGAAAAGGCTGCCGAGGATGCGCCTTATCTGCCCTGGGCCGCCAAGGCTGCTTTGGAATATCGCTGCCAGACCAGCGCCTGGAACGAGGCCATTCATCTTCTCGACCAGCAGCGCGTCGCAGGCGTGCTTGCCCGGGCGGAAGCCGACCGGCTGAAAGCCGTGCTGCTGACCGCAAAAGCCATGGACCAGCTGGACGGCGATCCGGCAGCGGCCCGCGACAATGCCATGAATGCGCTGAAACTCGCCAAGGATCTCGTGCCTGCCTCCGTAACCGCCGCCCGCGCCCTGCTGCGGGAGGATAATCTGCGCAAGGCGGGCTCGGTGCTGGAAACCGCCTGGAAGCTTGCTCCCCATCCAGACATCGCAAGCCTGTATGTGCGGGCACGGGGTGGTGACGGCGCGGTTGACCGCTTGAAGCGGGCCGAGCGGCTGGAACAGGTCAAGCCCAACAATGTCTATTCGCTGCTGGTGGTTGCGGAAATGGCACTTGAGGCGCGGGACTTCAGCAAGGCACGCGCCAAGGCTGAAGCGGCAGCCCGTATGCAGGCCAGTGAACGGGTTTTCCTGCTGCTGGCCGATATCGAGGATGCCGAAACCGGCGACCAGGCCCGCATCCGCTACTGGATGGCGCAAGCGCTGAAGGCACCGCGCGATCCCTCCTGGGTGGCCGATGGCCAGGTCTCGGAAAAATGGCTGCCCTATTCGCCCGTCAGCGGCAGGCTGGATGCCTTCGAATGGAAGATCCCCTATGCCCAGCTCTCCGGGCCGGTCGAAGACGGCACAGTGATCAGCGGTGCCGCCGCCTTGGCCGAATTGCCGCCGCTTGGACAGGGCGAGAAACACGCATCC
The DNA here is from genome assembly GCF_013426735.1 of Agrobacterium vitis. Taxonomy (NCBI): domain Bacteria; kingdom Pseudomonadati; phylum Pseudomonadota; class Alphaproteobacteria; order Hyphomicrobiales; family Rhizobiaceae; genus Gillisella; species Gillisella vitis. The sequence continues at coordinate 619,509 of NZ_AP023272.1, read as the reverse complement.
TCCATTCCGGCACGCAAGATCGACACGCTGCCGGAACAACCTGAGGCCTTCGCTCCCTCATCCAGCCAACCGACCGCATCGCCAAAGCCTACGCCGAAAAGCCACGAGCCGGAGCCATTCTTCGGCGGCCCACCGGATGATCCGGGCGTGCGCGATGCCAGCCGTAGTTCGGACGAGAAAACCCGGCTCAACCTGTTTTAAGGACCATTCATGCTGGAGCGCCTCAATACTTTTTTCCAAAGCTTTATCGCTGGCGAACAGGACAATGAATTCGACGGCAACGACACAAGGGTGCTGATCGTTGCCCTGTGTTTCCAGGTGATGGAAGCCGACGGAACCATTAGCGCCGCCGAACGGAAGAGCCTGAAAAAGAGCATCAAGGACCATTACGATCTGGACCGCAGCAAGATCGACGCCTTGCTGGAGGCTGGCCAGCAGGCGGAAAGTGAAGCGGTGGACTATTACCGCTTCACCTCGGAATTGAAGCGCCGTCTCAATGAAAACCAGCGGCTGGAACTGGTCAGCGTGCTCTGGGACATCGTGTATGCCGATGGCATGCGCAACGAGATGGAAGATCATATCCTTTGGCGGGTCGCCGACCTGCTTGGCGTCTCGGACCGGGATCGAATTCTCGCCCGGCAAAAGGCGGCGGAGCGGGCCGGGCAAAATACGGATGGCCAGGCCGGAGATGAAGCAGTCGCCGGAGATGCCGATGCTTGATGATCCGGCACGAATACGGCCATCACACCGCCCGGTCTTGGTCGTCCTGCATCAGGAGCGATCCAGCGCCGGTCGTGTCGGCCAATTGCTGGTGGAAAAAGGCTTCCCCCTCGACATCCGCCGCCCGGTGCTCGGTGATCCGCTACCCGACACGCTGAGCGGTCACAGCGGCGCGGTGGTGTTCGGCGGGCCGATGAGTGCCAATGATCCTGATCGTTTCGTGCATGACGAGATCGACTGGCTATCCGTGCCGCTGAAGGAGAACCGGCCCTATCTCGGCATTTGTCTTGGTGCGCAAATGCTGGCCCGGCATCTGGGCGCCAAGGTCAGGGGTCATGACCGGGAACTGGTCGAGATCGGCTGGTATCCGATCCAGCCGACCACCCATGGCCGCTTGCTGATGAAATGGCCGAAAATGGTCTATCATTTTCACCGCGAAGGTTTCGACCTGCCGCATGGCGCAACGTTGCTGGCCACCGGCGACATCTATCCCAACCAGGCAATCCGCTACGGCGAAAAAGCCTTCGGCATCCAATTTCATGCAGAACTAACGCGCGCGATGATGCAGCGCTGGGTGGTGCATGGCGCCTCACGCTTTTCCATGCCCAATGCCCAGGCTGGCCGCGACCATCTGGAAGGACGCATGCTGTTTGATGCCCCGCTCAAAGCCTGGCTGTCGGATTTTCTTGATCTGGTCTTTGCCGAGGAAGCTCAGTCCGCCAATCAGCGTCAAAAGACTGATAAAGAACCAGCCTGATCGTAATCAGGTTTTGTCCGGGGCTTCCAGCGTGTCGATGGTGCGCAGCTTCGGGAAGGTCAGCGCCCAGATGATCGAGACGGCAAGCGTTCCAACGCCGCCGACAACCACCGCTCCGACCGGCCCAATCAGATGCGCCATGGTCCCGGCCCGGAACTCTCCCAGCTCGTTGGAGGCGCCGATGAACACCGAATTGACGGCATTGACCCGGCCACGCACCTGATCCGGCGTCCAGAGCGCCAGCAGCGTTTCGCGCACATAAACCGAGATCATGTCGCCTGCGCCAAGCACGGCAAGGGCGATGGCTGAAATCCACCAGACTTTGGAAACACCGAAAACAATCGTTGCAATGCCGAAAATCGCCACTCCGACGAACATCAGCAGCCCAGCCTTGTGGCGAATAGGAAAGGTCGCGAGGAAAGTTGCCATCAAGATTCCACCGATACCGGGAGCAGAGCGCAAAATTCCAAGCCCGAGAGGTCCCATGGTCAGGATGTCAGATGCATAGATCGGCATCAGGGCGAGAGCACCGCCCAACAGGACTGCGAAAAGATCCAGTGAAATTGCCCCCAAAACCACTTTCTCATGGCGGATGAACTTAAATCCAGCCAGCAGATACGTCAGGGTCTTTGGCTCATTGGACGTTTTTTTCGCAGACTTTGGCACCAATATAATAAACACCAGACCTGCTGCCATGAACGCAAGTGACACGCCATAAGCAACATTCGCCCCAAACCCATAAAGCAAACCGCCTGCGACCGGCCCCAGGATGGACGCTATCTGCCAAGAAGATGCATTCCAGGCAAAGGAATTGGCGAGGTCCTTTTCAGGCACCATATTGGCCGCCAGGGATTGCACTGCGGGGCCCATAAAAGCCCGCTCAATGCCGAAAATCGTCATAATGATCAAAACGGGAAGGGGCGCAAAAGCGCTGTTGATCGTCATAACCAACAACAGGGCGACACAGGCCGCGCTCACACCCAAACAAATTGCGACGATCATCCGTCGATTGAAATGGTCCGCGACCGTCCCCGTCACAAGCACCAGCAACAGCGCTGGAAGAAACTGCACCAGCCCGATCAGCCCGAGATAGAGCGCATTGCCGGTGACCTCATACATCTGCCAACCCACCGCCACGCTGACAATCTGCATGGCAAAGGCGGCCAGGAAGCGTGCGAAGAAGAATTTCGTATAGGCGGAATGGCGAAAGGCGGCGAAACGATCTTCGGACTGGGAAATGGACATCAGCTATTTTCCTGGCCGGATGGGTCCGGCATTGTCGGCATAACTTGCGTTAAACATGAATGGCGATAGCTGGCAAGGCGACACTTGCCCGTTTCGGCCTCAATGTCTACATGTCTGTCAACTGACAAATGGAGACAGACATGCTTGCCCTGTTGCAGACGATTGATCTCGCCCTCAATCTTTATACCTGGATCCTGATCGCCAGCGCGATCTTCTCGTGGCTCTATGCCTTTAACGTGATCAATTCCAGCAACCGCTTCGTCAACCAGATCGGCCTGTTTCTGTTCAACGTCACCGAACCGGCGCTACGTCCCATCCGCCGTATCATGCCCAATCTTGGCGGCATCGACATTTCGCCGATCATCCTGCTGCTGATCATCTTCTTCATCCGCTCACTGATGTGGAACACGATTGCCCCCATGCTGCTGTGAGCCATTGCTATCGGCGTTTCGATGATCACATTCGCCTTGCCGTCCGGCTGACGCCGAATGGCGGGCGTGACGGCATTGATGGCGTAGACGTCAATGCGAATGGCGAAGCCCACTTAAAAGTGCGGGTCAGCGACGTGCCGGAAAAGGGCCGTGCCAACAAGGCATTGATCGCCCTTCTGGCCAAGCGCCTCGGCGTGGCCAAATCCGCCGTCAGCCTGATATCAGGAGATACATCAAGACAAAAAATCCTCCGGATCGATGGCGACCCGGAGGATTTGATTGGAACGCTGGAAGCGATAATGGCCTCGTAGGCAAATTACGCTTCTTTCTTGGCGCGCTCGATCGATTCGACAATCAGCTTCTTGGCCACATTGACATCGCCCCAATCGCCGATCTTCACCCATTTGCCGGGCTCCAGATCCTTGTAATGCTCGAAGAAATGCTTGATTTGAGCCAGTGTGATTTCCGGCAGGTCGGTATAATTCTGCACCTTGTCATAACGACGGGTCAGCTTGGGAACCGGCACGGCCAGAATCTTTTCATCCATGCCGCCATCGTCTTCCATCATCATCACGCCGATCGGGCGGACATTGATGACGCAGCCGGGCACCAGCGGACGGGTATTGCAGATCAACACGTCCAGCGGGTCGCCGTCCAGGCACAGCGTATGCGGCACGAAACCGTAATTGCCCGGATAATGCATGGGCGTATAGAGAAAGCGGTCGACGATCAGCGTACCGGCTTCCTTGTCCATCTCATACTTGATAGGCTGGCCACCGACTGGCACCTCAACGATGACGTTGATATCTTCCGGCGGATTCTTGCCAATCGCAATCGCATCAATACGCATGTCTAACCCCATGGGATGGTTGAAATCCCCGGTGTCGTAAAGGGTTTCTTAAACCAAAGCAACCATTTGCGACAGGCGACCCCAATAAAGGACGCAATCAAGGTAAACACTGCGGGCCAATGCACCAGAGCCGATCAGGCCCAGACGAACCCAAGCTTTTTCAAGCTGACGGCATCGAAATCCTCCATGCCCTCCACGCTGTCCGTGCCGCCATTCGAGCGGAAGAAATTGACGGCGCCCGCACAGTCCTCCAGGCACCAGACCACCAGTCCCCGGCAACCAAGCGATTTGAGCAGGCGGCGACATTCGGTAAACAGCGTGAAACCCAGGCCAACGCCCTGGTATTCCGGCCGCATATAGATCTCGTAGATCTCGCCATCATAAGGAAGGCCCCTGGCCCGGTTGAGGCCGAGTGTCGCATATCCGGCAATCACCCCGCCGATATCGACCACCAGCACCGTCGCCAGTCCATTGGTGGCCTTGCGCCACCATGTCTCGCCACGGCGTTCCATCATCCGGATCAAAGCCTGATGCGGGATAAGACCGCTATAGGTGGACTGCCAGGCTTCCCGATGCGCCTCGGAAAGCGCTCTCCCATCATCCGGCGCAGCCGGACGTACATCAATCGATAACGTCTTCATAACGTCACTCTCATCCGACTGGGGTGATGACAATCAGTGCGGGATCATTCCCGCCAGCAAGTCCGCCCCCTCCCCGTACTTGCCTCATAGCCACAGCGGAGATTAACGCTTTCTTAAACAATCAGGCAAGAGTGGTCCTTGTAAAATTCCGAGGATCAGAATCGTCTTAAAGGCGTATGCACAAAAAAACCCCGGCCAACAGGCCAGGGTTGATGGTCTTGCTGAAACAGCAAATAGAAAGAGGCAATCAAGCCTGGGCGACGCGGGCCTTGCCGAAGCGCTTGCGGTCGTTGGCGTCCAGGTAGAACTTGCGCAGACGGATCGACTTCGGCGTCACTTCCATCAGCTCGTCGTCCTGGATCCAGGAGAGCGCACGGTCCAGCGTCATGCGGATCGGCGGGGTCAGCTTGACGGCTTCGTCCTTACCGGCAGAGCGGATGTTGGTCAGCTGCTTGCCCTTGAGAACATTGACTTCCAGATCGTTGTCGCGCGAGTGAATGCCGACGATCATGCCTGCATAAACCTTTTCGCCCGGCTCGATAATCATCGGGCCGCGATCTTCCAGGTTGAACATGGCGTAGGCCACGGCTTCACCGGACTGGTTGGACAACAGAACGCCATTGTTACGGCCGGAGATTTCACCCTTGAACGGCTGGTAGTTGTGGAACAGACGGTTCATGATCGCCGTACCACGGGTATCCGTCAGCAGTTCCGACTGGTAGCCGATCAGGCCACGGGTGGGCGCATAGAACACCAGACGAACGCGATTGCCGCCGGAAGGCCGCAGCTCGGTCATTTCAGCCTTGCGCTCGGACATTTTCTGCACGACGACGCCGGAATGCTCTTCATCAACGTCGATGACGACTTCTTCAATCGGCTCCATCAGGGTGCCGTTCTCGTCCTTGTGCATCACGACGCGCGGACGCGACACAGCCAGCTCGAAGCCTTCGCGGCGCATGGTTTCGATCAGCACGGCCAACTGCAATTCGCCGCGGCCAGACACGAAGAACGAATCCTTGCCTTCCGATTCTTCAATCTTCAGGGCAACATTGCCTTCGGCTTCCTTGAACAGGCGGTCACGGATAACGCGGCTCGTGACCTTGTCGCCTTCGGTGCCAGCCAGCGGGCTGTCGTTGACGAGGAAGGACATGGTGACGGTCGGCGGATCGATCGGCTGGGCTTCCAGCGCTTCGGTCACGGACGGATCGCAGAAGGTATCGGCAACCGTACCCTTGGACAGACCGGCAATCGCCACGATGTCGCCAGCATGGGCTTCATCAATCGCGGTGCGCTCGATGCCGCGGAACGCGAGAATCTTGGAAATACGACCGGTTTCGATGATCTTGCCGTCCTGGCTCAGAACCTTGACGGACTGGTTCGGCTTGATCGAGCCGGAGTGGATACGGCCAGTGATAACACGGCCGAGGAAGGGGTTGGCTTCCAACAGCGTGCCGATCATGCGGAACGCACCGTCTTCGTCGCCAACGCTCGGCTCAGGAACGTGCTGCAACACCAGGTCCAGCAACGGGGCGAGGCCCTGATCCTTCGGGCCTTCAGGGGCGATATTCATCCAGCCATCACGACCGGAACCGTAGAGGATCGGGAAGTCGAGCTGCTCGTCGGTAGCGTCGAGGCTGGCGAACAGGTCGAAGACTTCGTTGATGACTTCTTCATGACGGCCATCGGGACGGTCAATCTTGTTGATCGCAACGATTGGACGAAGACCAACCTTAAGCGCCTTACCGACCACGAATTTGGTCTGCGGCATCGGGCCTTCCGAGGAGTCAACCAGAACGATAGCGCCGTCCACCATCGACAGGATACGCTCGACTTCGCCACCGAAGTCGGCGTGGCCGGGGGTATCGACGATGTTGACGCGAACGCCCTTCCACTCAACCGACGTCGCCTTGGCGAGAATGGTGATGCCGCGCTCTTTTTCCAGGTCGTTGCTGTCCATAACGCGCTCTGCAACGCGCTGGTTTTCGCGGAACGAACCGGACTGTTTCAGAAGTTCGTCAACGAGGGTAGTTTTCCCATGGTCAACGTGCGCGATGATCGCGATATTGCGAATCTTCATGATTAGGATCTCTGATGGCTCTGGCGCGAAGTCCATGCCGGTGCCGTTGATGAAACCAAAGACCGCGCCTGTTACTTTGGGGCGCTCATACCCTGTTTTTTGCATTTGCGAAAGAGGCAAAGCGTCTTGATGACGCTCTGCCGCATTTTCACCGCAGAATCAGGCGCTGCGCACCGGATCAAGCACGACCTTGTAAAGCTCGTTGTCGTCCCGGTCCATCAGCCGCACGCTGAGTTGTTCGCTCACGCCATCGACATCGACGATACCGAAGAACTGAAGCCCCGCGGATGGCGGCAGGTTCTGGCCCTGCTCTGCCGTCGGTGCCTTGACGAATTTAAGCTCCGGCCCGAATGTCATATCGAGATCGCTCGGTCCGAACGTGCCCGCATGCAGGGGACCGGAGACAAACTCCCAGAACGGGTCAAAATCCTGGAAAGCCGCCTTGTCGGGATTGTAATAATGGGCAGCGGTATAATGCACATCCGCTGTCAGCCAGACGGTGTTGCGGATGCCTGTCATCTTCATATGCCGCAGCAGTTCGGCAATTTCCAGCTCGCGGCCACGCGGCTCGCCATTATGGCCCTGGGCCACGGCTTCCGTGCCTTTCTTGTTGAGAAAGTCGTCCCAGACGATCAGGCCCAAAGGCATGTCGGCGGCGATGATTTTCCAGGTCGCCTTGGAATTGGTCAGCTCCCGCTTCAGCCAGGCCACTTGCTCGGCCCCGAGGATGCGCGATTCCGACGTCTGGACCGTTTCCATGCCGTCGTGATTGGAACCGCGATAGCTACGCATATCGAGGAAAAACACATCGACCAGCGGACCGTGGGAAATCTTGCGATAAACCCGGCCCGGCTCGGCAGGCGTGTAGCGGATCGGCGTCATTTCATGGAAGGCACGGGCCGCACGCGCCGACAGAAGAGCGATGGATTTTTCGCTATAGCGGCTGTCGGCTGTCAAATCCTTGCCTGAGGACCAGTTGTTCAGCACTTCGTGATCGTCCCACTGGTAATGGGTCGGACAAATTGCTGACAGCTCCAGGACGTTCTTGTCCATCATATTGTATTTCCACTGGCCGCGATATTCGTCCAGCGTTTCGGCCACTTTGCGCTTTTCATCGGTGACGACGACATTTTTCCACTTGGTGCCATCCTTCAGATCGACCTCTTCCTTGAGGGGACCATCCGCATAAATGGTGTCACCGGAATGCAGGAAGAAATCCGGCTGATGCTTGGCCATGGTGGCATAGGTCTTCATGCCGGTTTCATCGATGCCCCAGCCCTGGCCCACCGTGTCACCCGACCAGACAAAGCGGACATCGCGCCTGGAAGCGGGCGCTGTGCGGAACCGGCCGATGATCGGTTCAGAAACACTGTTGATATGGGAAAGATCAGCCGCTGTGAACCGATAGAAAATCTCCTGTTCGGACGGCAGGTCCGCCAGCAGCCGCTTCACGGCATAATCGCTGTCCGGCAGGGCATTGAGGGCAGGTAGCCGCACCGGATTGGCGAAGCTTTCGGTGGTGGAATATTCCATCATGATCCGCGAAGGGCGGTCTACCCGCGTCCAGATCATCCCGGAATTCAGATCGACATCGCCGGATTGGACGCCGTGGGTGAAAACGGGGCGGTCCGCCGCCCGGGCATAAAACGGCAGCGCCAGACCGGACCCGGCAGCAAGCCCGGCAGCACTGGTGCCGAGAAGAAACGAACGGCGGCTCAGCGCCTTGAAGGATGTGGACATCAAACCTCTCCTTGGAAAACGACGCCGGTTCAACAGAACCGACGTCGGAGCCAAACAGAGAGACATGTCAGGCGCTTAACCGCGCCGTGACAGTTTCATTAAATTTCCTGCAACAGCAGCCGAAGGGCTTATGCCGCAAGCCCGCGCTTCTTCAACATCGCTTCCGGGCTCGGCAACCGACCACGGAAGGCCTTGTAGGTTTCTTCCGGGTCCACTGCACCGCCGATGGCGTAGATATTGTCCTTCAGGCGCTCGGCCATATCAGGATCGAAGGCATTGCCGGTTTCCTCGAAAGCCTCGAAGGCATCGGCATCCAGCACTTCCGACCACATGTAGGAATAATAGCCAGCCGAATAGCCATCGCCGGAAAACACATGCTGGAAATGCGGCGTGGCATGGCGCATGACGATGGAAGCTGGCATGCCGATGTTTTGGAGAATTTCGGCTTGCACCGCCATCGGATCAGCCACCCGATCTTCCCGGGTGTGAAACGCCATATCGACCAGCGCCGAAGAGGTGAATTCGACCGTATCGAACCCGGCATTGAAGGTTTGCGCTGCCAGAACCTTGTCGAGCAAGGCCTGTGGCATGGCCTCACCGGTCTGATAATGCACAGCATAGGTTTTCAGGATATCCGGCACCGTCAGCCAATGTTCATAGAGCTGCGAGGGCAGTTCGACAAAGTCACGTGACACCGCCGTGCCTGATACCGACGGGTAAGTGACGTCCGACAGCATCCCATGCAGGGCATGGCCGAATTCATGAAACAGCGTGCGGGCATCGTCCAGCGACAGCAGCGCTGGCTTGCCTTCGGCAGGCTTGGCGAAATTGCAGACGTTGTAAATGATCGGCAACTCACCCTGCGCACCGTTCTTCAGCGGCAGCTTGTGCTGCGACTGGAAGGAACTCATCCACGCGCCGGAACGCTTCGAGGACCGGGCGAAATAATCGCCGAGAAACAGAGCCTTCAACGTGCCATCGGCCTGGCGGATTTCGAACACCCGCACATCGGGATGATAGCCTTTCACGTCCTTCAGCGGCACGGCAGTGATGCCGAACAGTTTTTGCGCCACGGCAAAGCAGGCTTCGATGATTTTTTCCAGTTGCAGATAGGGCTTCAGTTCGGCTTCCGAAAAATTGAACCGTTCGGAGCGCAGCTTCTCGGCATAGAAACGCCAGTCCCAAGGTGCAACTGCGTGGTTCTTGCCATCCTTGGCAATCAACTCCGCCAATTCCTGCTCTTCGATGGCAGCCTGGGCGACGGCGCGTTCCCAGACCTGCATCAGCAAGCCGTTCACTGCTTCCGGGGTCTTGGCCATGGTATTGTCGAGCTTCAGGGCGGCAAAATTCTTATAGCCCAACAGCTTGGCCTTTTCCGCCCGAAGCGTCAGGGTTTCGGTGACGATGGCGCGGTTGTCACGTTCACCACCGTTTTCACCACGCGCCACCCAGGCCTTGAAGGCGGTCTCCCGCAGGTCCCGTCGTTCGGAAAAGGTCAGGAACGGCACGATAACCGAGCGCGACAGCGTCACGACATAGGCTTCCCCCTTGCCTCGGGCTTGCGCGGCAGAGGCCATCGCATCCTTCAGAAAATCAGGAATGCCCGCCAGCTCGTCATCGCTGGTCAGCGGCAATGCCCAATCGGTCTCATCGCCCAGCACATTCTGGCCGAAATTGGCGCCAAGGCTGGCCAGCCGCTCATTGATCGCCGCCAACCGCTCCTGTTCGGGCTTGGCGAGCTTGGCACCGGCCTTGACGAAACCCTTCCAGTGCCGCTCCAGCACCCGGGTCTGCTCCAGCGTCAGGCCCAGGCTGTCGCGCTTTTCCCATAAGGCATCGACGCGGGCAAACAGCGCGGCATTCATGCTGATCTTTGAATAGTGGCGCGACATTTTCGGCGCAATCTCGCGCTCCAGCGCCTGGATGACCTGATTGGTATCGGCACCGGCCTTGTTCCAGAACAGCGCCGAGACCCGCGACAGGCCGTCTCCGGCTGTCTCCAGCGCAACGATGGTGTTGTCGAATGTCGGCTCCGATGGATAATTGGCGATGGTGTCGATATCAGCGTCGTGTTCAGCCAGCGCCATGTCGAAAGCCGGGGCAAAATCCTCATCGGCGATGGCGGTGAAATTCGGCAGGCCGTGCGGCCCATTCCATTCGGTGACGGTGGTAAAGGCGCCGTTGGGGCCAAGATTACGGTCTGGAGATGTCATCACGAAGCAATCCTTCTCATCAATGACAAAGATATAGGCGATCACTCCCGCCATTGTCACCCCTATGGTAGGGGCTGTTATGGTAGGCGATGTTACTGGGCCACGCTCTGATATTATCGGCCAGTCTTTATTGCATTGAGTTGAATCGCGTGTATTGGCTTTGCCTGTATATTGCAGGAGTCCACTGATGAACGGAAGCTCACTAGCGATCAGGCGTATTCAGCCAGACCAAGTGGACACATTTCGACGCATTCGCCTGGAAGCGCTTCGCTCTGAACCAGCCTTCTATGCAAGCAGCTATGAGGACTGGGTTTCACTCTCTGTCAACGAATGGCAGCAGCGTCTGCATGATCCGGTTTTTATTGCGTTTCGGGGTGATGAGCCTGTGGGCATAATCGGTTTGCTCCGCCAACGTGCGAGCAAGATGGCTCATCGTGCCACTATTATCATGGTTTATGTGCGTAAGAACCTACGTGGAACGGGCCTTGCCCGGAATCTCCTGGATACGGTTGCAGATTATGCCCGTGACATCGGGATTTTGCAGTTGGAACTGGCTGTGAGTGCGGAGAACACGGCGGCAATACGTTTCTACCTGCGGGAAGGCTTCTCTGAGGTTGGTCGGATTCCTGGTGGCTTTCTAGATGATGGCAAGGAGATCGATGACGTCATGATGGTGCGTCGCCTGCGCGGTTAGCGTTTTCGGATATCAAGCCGCAGCTTCGCTATTGCGATTGGGGCCAAAGTTCCAAGACAGGAGTTCATCGATCCCGACTCTGCCTGTGGCAGTTGGCGATGGCCTTGAGTGTGCTGGTCAGATAGGCCAGCAGGCCAACGGAGTTGAGTTTGCAGGTCTCAATGAGGGAGGCGATGGTCGCCCAACTCTCGGCTCCCGCATCCCGTCTTGCAAAGGAGCATGTTCTTCCCGTTCAGCGCAATCGGTCGGATGGTGCGCGACGCTGTTATTTTCTATCTCGATGTGCCCACCGGTCAAGGAGAGCTTCAGACCATCCCAGTATTTGGCGATGTAAGCCAGAGCCTCGCCAAGCGGGGAATTGGTTGCTACACAGGTACCCCTACACTCTTCTGTCACCCGTGGGTCTCAGTGGGATAGCCGATGGCAATGACCGGCGACCGCCCGAACAATTTTCCATTTCAATTGCGCCCCGGCTGGCTTACCAGTGATCCATGCCCGTTGAATATGCCCCCGCCCGATGACGAGATCCGCCACCCCGCCGTCCCGGATGAGCGAGAATCGCACCTCCCTGCTTGGTGCGCTGTTGACCATGATCGGTCCGCTGTCCATGGCGATCTACACGCCCGCCATGCCGCAATTGGTCCATGCCTTTTCCACCACGGATGCGGCCATCAAGCTCAGCCTGTCACTCTATTTCGCGGGCTTTGCTTGCGCGCAATTGCTGTCCGGCCCGTGTTCGGATGCGTTCGGACGACGCCATGCAACGCTGGGCTTTCTGGGCATCTACCTCCTCGGCAGCCTGGCCGCCGCCTTTGCGCCCTCTGTCGAGTCGCTGCTGGCCGGGCGCATCATTCAGGGCATCGGCGCATCCGTCGGGGTCACGGTGTCGCGCGCCATGGTCCGCGACCAGTTCGTCGGGGAGCAGGCGTCTCGGATCATCAATATGATCGGCATTATGCTGGCCATCGGACCCGCCATGGGGCCGACCGTCGGTGGGCTGGCACTTGTCGCCTTCGGCTGGCAATCGGTGTTTCTGCTGATGGTCGGGTTTGGGACGATCAGTATCGTCACGGTCGCTATGCTAATGGCGGAAACGGCGGTGCCGGACCGGCAGATGATCCGCCCGGCACGGCTCATCGCCTCTTACGCAACCCTGATTGCCGACCGGCGGGTGCTATGCTCGGCCCTGGTTCTGGGCGGCTGTGTCGGCGCACTTTATGCGCAATCGACCATGCTGCCTTTCGTCCTGATCAACAAGGTGGGGCTGTCGCCAGCGCAATTCGGCCTTGGCATGCTGATGCAGACCGGCTCCTATTTCGCCGGTTCAGTGGCGCTGCGGCTGGTATCAAGCCGTTTGCGGCCCGGCCAGGCCCTGCGCTTCGGGCTGGCGCTGGCTGGATGCGGTGGATTGCTGATCTTTTTGTCCACCCATCTGCTGACCCCGACTTATCTGTCCATCATGGGACCGGTCGCCGTCTGCGCTTTCGGCATGGCCTTCGTCATTCCCGATATCTCCACCGCAGGCCTGTTGCCGCATCCAAAACTGGCGGGGTCGGCGGCGGCCCTGATGGGGTTCGTGCAGATGAGCTGCGGTTTCCTGGGCGGACTTGCCGCTTCCTGGCTCGGCGATCCGCTCACCGCCTTCGGCACCATCATTCCCCTGATGGAATGGATGGCGATCATCGCCTATTTCGGCTTCCTTCGTGCCTGGAAACAGATCCAGTAAAAAACCGCCGCCAGTGTCCCGGCGGCGGTTTCAAATCTTTCAAAGCGAATATTTACTTGCCGAGGTTGCGCTTGGCCAGCGTGCGCAGACGGAGCGCATTGAGCTTGATGAAGCCTGCCGCATCCTTCTGGTCATAGGCACCCTGGTCATCTTCAAAGGTGACGAGTTGGTCGGAATAGAGCGACTTTGACGATTCGCGACCGATGACCATGACGTTACCCTTGTAGAGCTTCAGCGTCACTTCGCCTTCGACATGTTCCTGGCTCTTGTCAATCATCGCCTGCAACATTTCCCGCTCCGGCGAGAACCAGAAACCGTAATAGATCAGCTCGGCATAGCGCGGCATCAGCTCATCCTTGAGATGGGCAGCGCCACGATCCAGCGTGATCGATTCGATAGCACGGTGGGCCGTCAACAGGATGGTGCCGCCGGGGGTCTCGTAAACGCCACGGCTCTTCATGCCGACGAAGCGGTTTTCAACCAGGTCCAGACGGCCAATGCCGTTGTCACGGCCATAGGTGTTGAGTTCGGCCAGCAGCGTCGCCGGGCTCATCCGCACGCCGTTGATCGACACGGCATCGCCCTTTTCAAAACCGACCTTGATGACGGTCGCCTTATCGGGAGCGGCTTCCGGCGAAATCGTGCGCATATGCACATATTCCGGTGCTTCCTGAGAAGGATCTTCCAGAACCTTGCCCTCGGAAGAGGAATGCAACAGGTTGGCATCAACCGAGAACGGCGCTTCGCCCTTTTTGTCCTTGGCGACCGGGATCTGGTTTGCTTCAGCAAAGGCCAGCAAATCGGTGCGGCTCTTGAAAGCCCAATCGCGCCAAGGGGCGATGATCTTGATATCAGGGTTCAGCGCGTAGGCCGAAAGCTCGAAGCGAACCTGGTCATTGCCCTTGCCGGTGGCGCCATGAGCGATAGCATCGGCACCGGTCTTTTTGGCAATCTCGATTAGATGCTTGGAAATCAGCGGACGGGCAATCGAAGTGCCGAGCAGGTAGACGCCTTCATAGACGGCATTGGCGCGGAACATCGGGAAGACGAAATCGCGGACGAACTCTTCGCGGACATCCTCGATGAAGATTTCCTTGATGCCCAGCATTTCCGCCTTCTTGCGGGCCGGTTCCAGCTCTTCGCCCTGGCCGAGATCGGCGGTGAAGGTCACGACTTCAGCGCCGAGTTCGGTCTGGAGCCATTTCAGGATGATCGAGGTATCGAGACCGCCGGAATAGGCGAGAACGACCTTTTTGACGTCTTTCGGAAGTACCATGAGTGCGAAGTCCGTGTGTCTGGGCGAGGCCACTGAACCGGGCCCCCTCGGGTTGGAGGCACTTTTAGCCGGATTGGCGCGCCATGCAAGGGTGAAGCCACCGGACAATGGCACAAGGCGAGCCCTAGCAGGGAAAGCCGGTCTGAAAACACCGGTCCGGATTTGACTTGATATTTGACTTGGACGCCGCAAGTCCCATATGCCGATGGTCAGCATTGCGACAATTCCACGGGTAATATCAAGCATTTCAGCCAGGAATTGCATAGAAACGGTAGAATTGGAGCGGTTCGTCATCCTCGATCAAGGACCGCTTTCAAACGATCAAAGGAGCAAGACATGACCGACATTCAATCGGTAATTGCCAAGGGCAAGGTCGCGGTCGTCACCGGGGCAGCCTCAGGCATCGGCCTTGCCGCCGCCAAGGCTTTCGCCAGCCAGGGCATGTGCGTGGTGCTCGCCGATCTCGGCGGAGACGCGCTTGCCAATGCACGCAGCGAAGTCGCAACAGTCTCGGAAAATCCCGAGAGCGATATCGTCGCCATCGAGACAGACGTCAGCAAGCTGGATGAACTGGAAGCCCTGGAGCGCGCCGTGCTCCAACGCTTCGGGCGTGTACACCTGCTGATAAACAATGCCGGCATCCAGCCGGGCAGCAGCCTGTTCGGGCCACAGGTCAACTGGGACAACGTGTTTGCCGTCAACCTGATGGGCGTCATCCATGGCACCAGAGTATTCGGGCCTGATATGATCGCCCACAGGGACCCGGCCATCATCATCAATACCGGCTCCAAGCAGGGCATCACCACGCCGCCCGGCGACCCCGCCTATAATGTTGCAAAAGCCGGCGTCAAAGCGTTCACTGAGGCCTTGCAGCATGAACTGCGCAACACACCGGACTGTAATGTCAGCGCCCATCTGCTGATCCCCGGCTTCGTCTTCACCGGTCTGACAGCCGGCGAGCGGACGACAAAGCCCGACGCGGCCTGGACCCCGGAACAGACGGTGGATTTCATGCTGGACAGCCTCAAACGCGGCGATTTCTACATTCTCTGCCCTGACAACGATGTCGAACGGGCGACGGATGAAAAGCGTATCGCCTGGGCTGCCGGTGACATCATCGAAAACCGCCCGCCGCTGTCGCGATGGCACCCGGATTACGAAGAGGCGTTCAAGGCACATCTGAAAGGCTGAATGGCCTTTAGATGGTAAGCGTCAGGCTGTGACAGGTGGCTCCCGACATCTGCCACAGCCTCGCTAATTTTACGAGAATTATGTTTAAATTTCTCGTTATGCGTGTATAAATATCTCCATTCTTATGGAGGTGTTTCATGACAATTTTTTACGCCTGGGTTAATCCCGCATTTTTCGAAGGCAATCCTCTCGATCACACCTGGGTCACGACCTATGACAACAGGGTTCACACCTATGCGACAATCGATGCAGTGACACAGGCCGGACAAACCTATTGGTATTGCTGGGGTGATTTTCACGCCACCGGCTCCACCGATGATTATCCAACCGGCCTGCTTGCCCAGCAGGACGGCAACACTGGCGTCGCCAGCTGCCTTGTCGAACCCAATGTGGAAGGGTCGCTTTCCAATTCGCCTCCGAACGGAACCATTCTGGTCTATGGTGTGAATGGCGTTTGCCATCAGATTGCCAACCAGGTGCTGTATGCGACGAAAACGGCAACGACAGCGCCTTTGACGGTCAAGGGCGCAGCCGGATATGCCTTGAGTACCTTTCTCTATGGTACCTATGGCACCCGCAAGGCTGCATGGGCAAAGAAGATCTCCACCTGCACAGCAGGCGAGACCAGCGGAGCGATCCGGGAAGAGGATGCGATGAGCGACCTGCCAGATGATTTTCTCGACCATGCCCGCCAGACACTCGGCGACCAGCCCGAAAAGCTGAAAAAACTGCTGGACTTGCGAGACACGGTCGCATCCTACATGGCAATGGACCTGCCAGGCACGGCAGCGCCTTCGATTGAGCTTATCAATGCGCGTAACCAGCACATGCTGGACCAGGCCGCCGACCTTCTCGGAGCCGTGGACTTTGAAAAAGTCTTCGGCATTCACCCCGAAAAACGGGTGAAACTGGTTCATCCATCACAGCTGGAACCCACCAGAGAGCAAAAATAAGCCTCGCATCGGCTTGCTGAAAAGGGAACGCGGATCGTAACATGGTCCGCGAACCCTTTTCATATGCCATGCGAGATAGTCATGACCTTCATTCCGGGCCTGCCGACCCTTCTAGCCTTTACCGCTGCCTGCCTGTTGCTGGCGGCGACGCCCGGACCGGACATGACACTCTCCATCAGCCGTGCGCTGCGCGATGGCAAGGCGGCGGGTCTTGCCGTGCTGATCGGCACCAATCTCGGAATTGCCGTCCATACGATGCTGGTGGCTTTCGGGGTCTCGGCCCTGATTGTCGCTTCGCCGACGGCCTTTCTGATCCTGAAAAGCGGTGGGGCGGCTTATCTGGCCTGGCTCGCCTTCCAGGCAATCCGCCACGGCTCGAAATTCGTCGCCACGCCTGAAGCGGGCGCAAAGGGCAGCGTGAAGGCGGCGTTTCTCAACGGGATCTGGGTCAATCTGCTCAATCCGAAGGTCATCATTTTCTTCATGACCTTCCTGCCGCAATTCGTCACCGCCCATGACCCTGATGTCACCGGCAAGCTACTGTTCCTCGGTTTCTGGTTCATGCTGGTATCGCTACCCGTCACGGTCGCCATCGTGCTGGCCGCCGACAAGCTGGCTGGCTGGCTGCAACGCAATCCTAAAGTGCTGAGGGGAATGGATTACACCTTTGCAGGTGTCTTTTCAGTCTTCGCCGCCAAGATCCTGATGACCCAAGCGCGATGATATAGGCCGCGACGACAGGGGCCGCGATGATAAAAGCCCAATACCGCAGATCAATGAACGTGTTTGCGCGATTTTTCCGCGTCAATACGATCCTTGCGGGTGATGAAGAGCATGAAAAAGCCGATCATCAAACCACCGACGGGCATGATCAACATTGTCAGAAATTGCTCTGTGCTCATGGCTTCAGACCTTTCAATATCTTCCGCGCTAACAAATGTAATGCCACAGACGCTAAAATGCAAATGGAACAGACAAGAGCAAGATTTCCGTTCGGACCATGGCCGCTATTGACCGTCGAGATCACGGGCGCAAACCCGCCAACGGCAAAAATCGCGATAGCAACGCCATTGATATAGGTTGCCGTCAGCTTGGTTCGTTCATTGCGAACGGCAATTTCCATCAATCGTCCTCGCCTTAATCATCCTCACCATGACCAACGATCATCATCGCCTCATAGGCCAGCCGCTCTGTCTTGCGCATCCGTTCCGATTCCGACTTCAACTGCCCGCAGGCCGCCAGAATATCGCGACCGCGCGGCGTGCGGATCGGTGAGGCATAGCCTGCCGAATTGATGAAATCGGCAAATTTCATGATCTGGTCCCAGTCGGAACACTGGTAATTGGTGCCCGGCCAGGGATTGAAGGGAATGAGATTGATCTTGGACGGAATGCCCTTCAACAGCTGAATCAGGCCCTTGGCATCCTCGAGACTGTCGTTCACATCCTTCAGCATCACATATTCAAAGGTAATGCGCCGGGCGTTGGACAGGCCCGGATAGTTGCGACAGGCTTCGATCAGGTCCTTCAGAGGATATTTCTTGTTGATCGGCACCAGCAGGTCGCGCAATTCGTCGCGCACCGCATGCAGCGAAATCGCCAGCATCACGCCGATTTCATCGCCGGTGCGGTAGATTTCCGGCACGACGCCGGAGGTCGAAAGCGTGATGCGGCGCTTGGACAGCGACAATCCATCGCCATCCGAGGCGATCAGCAGGGCCTTTTTCACTTCCTCGAAATTATAGAGCGGCTCGCCCATGCCCATCATCACCATATTGGTGATCTTGCGGCCCTCATTCGGCACCATCGCACCGACGGGCGCATCACGGTCGGGAAAATCGCCCAGCCGGTCACGGGCCAGCAACAGTTGCGACAGCACTTCTTCCGCCGTCAAATTGCGCACCAGCTTCTGCGTACCGGTGTGGCAGAAGGTGCAGGTCAGCGTGCAGCCCACCTGGCTGGAGACGCAGAGCGTTCCCCGGCCTTCTTCCGGAATATACACACATTCCACCTCGACCGGACGCCCCGCACCGCGCGGTGGATAGCGCAACAACCACTTGCGGGTGCCATCATTGGAGACCTGTTCCTCAACGATTTCAGGCCGGGCAATGGTGAAATGCGCCTTGAGCTTCTCGCGCATGTCCTTGGCGACATTGGTCATCTGGTCGAAATCGGAGACGCCGCGCACATAGATCCAGTTCCACAGCTGGGCGACGCGCATCCGCACCTGCTTGTCGGCCACGCCGATCTCGCGCAGCATGTCGCCCATTTCCTCACGGGTCTGGCCGATCAGGGTCGGCTTGGTGGCGCCTGTCATGGCGGCGGGCCGCGCCTGGGGCGTCCGCTCAATGATAATTTCCGTGGCAGCCATCGCTTAACCTCATCAAAACCCGAGCCGAGCCCAGCATCGATATGATGATGCGGGCGGTCACGCTCCATTTTTCAACATTGCTCTGTTTCAAGAAA
Organism: Agrobacterium vitis; assembly: GCF_013426735.1. Taxonomy (NCBI): domain Bacteria; kingdom Pseudomonadati; phylum Pseudomonadota; class Alphaproteobacteria; order Hyphomicrobiales; family Rhizobiaceae; genus Gillisella; species Gillisella vitis. The sequence continues at coordinate 600,530 of NZ_AP023272.1, read as the reverse complement.
TAATGCATGCGCCATCGTTGACGAACGACAACGCGGCAGCCTTCAAGACCGCATTTGCCGGGCCTTTATCATCAAAATGCCGTGACGTCATCCCAAAACGCAAAAAGGCCGGGAGACCCGGCCTTCGTCGCATCATCAAGCAAATATTATTTGCACTTTTCAATGCGTTTCAAGGCATCGGAAATACCCTGAAGCGAATAGGCGTAATTGGTTGGCGTGCCACGACCGGAAACCGCCTGAACGCTCATGGTCTTGCCAACCTTCATCGCGGCGACCAAAGCAGGCTCTTCCGCGGCGTTTTCCACCCAGGCAGCACTATCCTTGGTAAACATCGTGAAGCTCTTGGCGTCGATTTTCACCGTCACCTTGGAGCCGGTCTTCAGCGTATAGCCCATCATCGCCTGCGGCTCGTAGGAAATGTTCTGGCCGGGACGCTGCGAGACGATGAAGAAAATATCGCCGTGATTGACGGAGGGCGGTTCCTTCGTGGTCGGCACCGACAACACATAGCAGACCGTGCTATTGCCGGACTTGTAGGAATAAGCACCCCAAGCCTTGAACTGCTCGATCCGCGTCGGGCTTGGCGATTGCGCTGCGGCCACATCGGCAAATGCCAGCATGATTGCGACTGCGGTTGCGATTCTTTTTACAAACATTTTCTTCCTGCCGCTTTTTCGTCGGACGCCAAGACAAACAGTCTCGTGTCCAGCCTCGAAACCTCATTCAATTTGACTTAATTTTGGTTACCAAACCGTCAACGAGACACGAAATGCACAGCTTATAGCCGACAAATCCATGCTTCCAGTCAGTCCTTTTCCGAAAATGGTACAGATTGAAGGCACCGGCAGATCAACCGGCCCTCTGGTAGAACACAAGGAATCAGGCAGGAATTGGACTATGGCGCAAGAGACTGGCGCCATAGTTGAAAATGTCGCAATCAGCCCCGCTCAGCCTGCCCATGTGGTGCGCTTTTTTCCCCACCTTGCACCGGATCGCCGTCATCGGCCAAGACGGCATCGGCTGCATCGTAATGACGTTCCTTGATATGGCCGTTGATCATCGCCAGCGCAGTCGTCAGCACGGCGATGTCGTCGGTAAAGCCGACAAAGGCCAGCATATCGGGAATGGCATCAAACGGCAGGACAAAATAGCCAAGCGCCGCCAGCAGGATGCCCCGCACCCTAAGCGGCGTCTGCCGATCCGTCGCGCAGTAGAAAGCGGCAATCACATCCCGGGAAAAAGGGATGTGGCGAATGGCTTTGCGCATCTTCGGCCAGAAGGTGCGGCTCAGCTTTTGCTCCTGCTTTTGCTGTTCGGCTTCATCGCCCGGCAGAAGAATTTCACCAATCTTCACGTCGTCCAGTTTCGCCTCGACCATGACCTGCCTCTTTCTCACTCTCCAATGTGGGGTGTGAACCCGGATATGGGCCCTGATATGGGAATGGCGAATGTTTCTGTCAAACGCGCCGCTTTGCGACCTGGTCCATGGCAACTGCCAGCTTCAGATCATGCCCTGTCAATCCACCGACATCATGGGTGGTCAACCGCACATCGACACGCCTGTAAACATTGAACCATTCCGGATGATGGCCCATTTTTTCGGCAATGATGGCGCATTCCGTCATGAAGCCGAAGGCCTGGGCAAAATCGTCGAAGGAAAATTCTTTGGTGATCGCGTCACCCTGTTCAGACAGGCTCCACCCATCCAGGTCGCGCAGAGCACCTGGAATCGCCTCCGGCGCAAGTCGTTCATATCGCATGATCAAGTCCAATCTGACCGCCGCAGCATATCACTCGCCGATATGGCGAGAAGCGCTTGTGAGACAAGCCATTCGAGCGCAAAAAGTTCCTTCGACGTCCACTTTCAGACTGGGCTTATCCGTTCAACGAATGCTCGGCATGCTCTGAAAAACTAACCTCTGAGCGCTCTTCATAGAGGGGGAAGATTTCCTCCTTCAGATAAGGGCCACCCCCCACCGATTCCTTGGAGGACATCAGCACGAATCTTGGAACGAAAAAGGGCGCGGTCTGGAAATTACCGCGCCCTGATAAATAATGAACAACGTCATCCAGTCTCGATGACTTCAGCCGCGCCAGTGTCACATGCGGCGTGAACTTTCGGGGGTCGGGCGGCAGACCCACGCGTTGGCAGATCCGCTCGATTTCGCCCTGGAGCGCCGTCATCTGCGGGTGTGGCGTGACGCCTGCCCAGATGGAATGCGGTTTTTTCGATCCGAAGGACCCGATGCCGTTCAGACTGAGCTGGAATTCCGGCCGGTCGATGCGATCCAGCCTATCGACGATCTCGTCGGCGGTTCGCCCGTCGATATCGCCGATGAATCGCAATGTGATGTGGTAATTTTCCACATCGATCCATCGGGCTCCCGGAAGCCCGCCGCGCAGCAAAGACAGGCTCAAGGCCACGTTGCGCGGAATTTCGAGGGCAGTGAACAATCTCGGCATGGAGAGCTCCCCGAATCTTTTGCAGATGCTAACAACGAATCATGCTTGCAAAGGGTAAGCAAGTCGTTAATTCACCTTATCCTCCAAACCTTTCGCGAAACTCTGGACGGCGGGCAGCATGTGTTCGACCATCACCCCCACGCCTTTTGCGTTGGGATGCATGCCATCGCCCAGTTTCAACGTGGCATCAGTCACGACGCCCTCAAGGATAAAGGGATAGAGCGGAATTTTATATTTTTCAGCCAGGCGCTGATAGATCGGATTGAACCTCTTGGCGTAATCCGCGCCCATATTGGGTGGCGCGATCATGCCCACCAGCAGCACGCCGATTTTGCGGGCCTGCAATTTTTCGATGATCGCAGACAAGTTCTTCTCGCTCTCTTCCGGCGCAATACCGCGCAGCGCATCGTTGGCGCCAAGCTCCAGGATAACGCCCTGCGTTCCATCCGGCACAGACCAGTCAACGCGCGCCAGCCCGCCTTCCGTGGTATCGCCGGACACGCCAGCATTGCCGATGCTGACATTCATGCCCTTGTCATGGAGGGCTTTTTCCAGCTGGCTCGTCAAGGCCTCGTCGCCCTGAAGCTGATAGCCGGCCATCAGGCTGTCACCAAGCCCGATCAATTGCACTTGCGCTTCCGCCACCGGCGTATCCCCCGTTGCATCCTCTGGCATGGACTGGTCAGCGAGAGGCTGGTCAGGCATGGACTGTTCCGACGGCTGACCTTGCGGAGGCTGTTCCTGCGCCAGACTGGAGACTGCAAAAGAGCCAGTTGTCAGCAGACCAGCCATCACTATGACGGCGAATTGAAGGGGGACAGGTTTAAAACCCATGATGGCTTTCCTAAATTCGCGTAGACGATCATGATGCCCGACCGGACATCGCCAAGGCGTTAAAGCCCTTGAACCTCATATAGGACGAAAACCGCGTGAGACAAACCATCATTCAGCTCAGAAAAGCCGATCTCACCCTTGGCAATGCCGCCGCCTCGGTCCACGTCCTCAAGGGTATGGACCTGGATATTTCAGAAGGCGAATCGATTGGTATTGTCGGCCCGTCCGGTTCGGGGAAATCAACGCTGCTGATGGTGCTGGCCGGGCTGGAACGGCTGGACAGCGGCGAAATCCACATCAACGGCACCGCGCTGCATGGCTTGAGTGAAGATGCGCTTGCCGATTTTCGTGGCCGCAATATCGGTATCGTCTTTCAGTCTTTCCATCTGATCGCCAATATGACCGCGCTGGAAAATGTCGCTGTGCCGCTGGAACTGGCCAATGTCAAAAATCCTTTCGACATTGCCGCCCGGGAGTTGCGCGCCGTCGGCCTTGGCGAGCGGCTCAGCCATTATCCCGGCCAGTTGTCTGGCGGAGAACAGCAACGGGTCGCTATTGCCCGCGCCCTTGCCCCCTCGCCCGCCGTGGTGATTGCCGATGAGCCAACTGGAAACCTGGATGGCGCAACCGGACGCCAGATTGCCGATCTGCTGTTTGCCAAACAGGCCGAGCGAAAGACAACGCTGGTTCTGGTCACACACGATACCGCGCTGGCCGGTCGCTGCTCAAGACAGGTCCGCGTCCGCTCAGGCCAGATCGAGCCGGGCGATGAAGCGAGCAAAACACTTGCCGACGAGACCGTTTCGGCATGAGCGGATTTTTGCAACGTCTCAGAACCGCCTTGCGTCTCAGCGCCCGCGAAATGCGCGGCGGGTTTGGCGGATTTTATATTTTCCTGGCCTGCATTGCCCTCGGCACGGCAGCGATTGCCGCCGTCAATTCCGTCTCCACCTCGATTACCCGGTCCATCGCCAGCCAGGGGCAATCGCTTTTGGGCGGCGACATCCGGTTTGAGCTGAACAACCGAGAGGCCAATGCGGCAGAAAGCGCTTTCTTGCAAGGGCTCGGCACCGTCTCGGCCTCCACCGGCCTGCGCTCCATGGCGAGGTTGCCGGATGGCTCCGATCAGTCTCTGGCCGAAATCAAGGCCGTGGATAGTGCCTATCCGCTCTACGGTACTTTCGTCGCCACGCCGGACCAGCCCTTGGCTGACCTATTGACAAAAACCGGTGACGCTTATGGCGCAGTGGCAGCCCCTTTGTTGCTCGATCGGCTGGGGATAAAGATCGGCGATAGCCTGCTGGTCGGCTCCGCCCGGCTGGTGATCACCGGCACCATCACCACCGAACCGGATGCTATTTCCGAAGGCTTCGGCTTTGCGCCGCGCATCATCACCAGCCGCGAAGCGCTTGTCGCCTCCGGCTTGATCCAGACCGGCAGCCTTGTCGAACAGGTCTACAAAATCAAGCTGAACCCCGGCAGCCCATCGCTCGCGGTCATTCAGGATCAGGCCAAGCAGCAATTTCCCGATGCGGGCTGGTCGATCCGCACCAGCGACCGGGCAGCCCCCAACCTGACGGAAAACATCACCCGGTTTTCGCAATTCTTGACACTTGTCGGGCTGACAGCGCTGATCGTTGGCGGTGTCGGCGTCGCCAATGCGGTGCGCGCCTTTCTAGACAGTAAACGCAGCGTCATTGCCACGCTGAAATGCCTGGGCGCACCGGCTTCCGTCGTCGTCATGGTCTATCTGTTCCAGATCCTGATGGTCGCCAGCATCGGCATTGCGCTGGGGCTCGCCATTGGGGCCATCGCGCCCTGGATTGCCAGCTATTATCTCGCACAATTCCTGCCGATCCAGGCGGATTTCGCCATTTACCCACGCTCCCTGCTGCTGGCGCTGCTGTTTGGTGGGCTGACCACGCTGGCTTTTGCCGTCATGCCGCTCGGCCACGCGCGGCAAGTCCCGGCTACAGCGCTGTTTCGCGAGCAGGGTTTCGAGACCCGCCGCCTGCCCTCCTGGCCTTACGTGCTGGTGGCGGGGCTGGCGATCCTCGCCCTTGCCGCGCTGGCGATCCTGACCGCCTATGATCGACGGCTGGCGATATTCTTCCTGATTGCCATGGCCGCCAGCTTCGTAGTGCTGCGGCTGGTCGCTTATGGCGTTGCCGCACTTGCCCGGAAAAGCCCCCGGCTTCCTTCCCCTGCACTTCGTCTGGCTGTCGGCAATATCCATCGGCCCGGCGCGCTGACGCCCTCGGTCATTCTGTCGCTTGGCCTTGGCTTAGCACTTCTGGTGACACTGTCGATGATCGACGGCAATCTGCGGCGCAATCTCACCGGTACGCTGTCTGAAAAAGCCCCGAATTTCTTTTTTGTCGATATCCAACGCGACCAGCTCGATGATTTCCGTCAGATCATCGCTCGCGAGGCACCGCAGGGGCAGGTCGTTGAAGTACCGATGTTGCGTGGGCGGATCACCGCCTTCAATGGCCAGGACGTTGCCAAGATGAACGTGCCACCGCAGGGCCGTTGGGTCCTGCGCGGCGACCGGGGCATTACCTATGCCACCGACCTGCCGAAAAACGCCACCGTGACCGAGGGGCAATGGTGGACACCGGATTACAAGGGTGAACCGCTGGTGTCTTTCTCAGCCCAGGAAGCAGGCGAACTGGGCCTGAAACTGGGCGATACAGTAACGGTCAATGTGCTGGGCCGCACCATCACCGCGAAAATCGCCAATTTCCGCAAGGTGGATTGGCAATCCCTGTCGATCAATTTCGTCATGGTGTTTTCGCCCAATACCTTTGCTGGCGCACCCCATGCCTGGATCGCCACCCTGACCGAGCCATCCGCCAGTCCGCAGCAGGAAGCCAGCATCCTGCGCGCTGTCACCAAGGCCTATCCCACCATTACCAGCGTCCGGGTGAAAGATGCGCTGGACATGGTCAATTCGCTGGTTGGCCAGTTGGCCGTCGCCATCCGGGCCGCCGCCGCCATCGCGCTGATTTCCTCCGTTCTGGTGCTGTCGGGTGCGCTTGCGGCAGGCAATCGGGGCCGCACCCATGATGCGGTGGTGCTGAAAACGCTTGGAGCGACCCGCCCGATGCTGATCCGCGCCTTTACCTACGAATATCTGCTGCTTGGCCTTGCCACGGCGATTTTTGCGCTGCTGGCCGGAAGTGTTGCCGGTTGGTATGTGGTCAGCCAGATCATGAAATTGCCCGCCAGCTTCCTGCCCGGGGTCGCCGTTTCCACCGTCGCGCTGGCGCTGGTGACGACGATCGGCATCGGCCTTGCCGGAACATGGCGGGTTCTGGGTCAGAAGGCAGCGCCGGTTCTGCGGGAACTCTGACAGGGATGCGGCCTTGGCCGTTAACCGAACTGGATGACCAGAGGCTACATTACCGAGGTTTAACGCAAAAGCCCTTGTTCTATAGCATTATTGCTCCCATATTGACACTACGCATGCTGGAGCCCCGCAGCGGCGCTTGGGACACTGTCCCGCACCGTGAACAATCCGGGGCTTAATGAGAGGAAACCATGTCTGATTTTCGCAATTATCAGGCGCGTACTGGGGTAGGTTCGGCCGAGATGATCGACCAGGGCCTGCGCAGCTACATGCTGAAGGTCTATAACCTGATGGGTCTTGGACTGGCGATTACCGGCGTTGCTGCTTACGTGATCGCCATGCTTGCCACCACGACCGACCCGTCCCAGGCTGTCGGACAGTTCGGCAACGGCATCATGCTGACCAGCCTTGGCGCTGCCATTTACGGTAGCCCGCTGAAATGGGTGATCATGCTGGCGCCTATCGGCCTGGTATTTTTCCTGAGCTTCAAGATCCAGTCGATGAGCGTATCGGCGGCCCGCACCACCTTTCTGGTCTATGCCGGTCTGGTGGGCCTGTCGCTGTCGTCCATCCTGCTGATCTATACCGGCCAGAGCGTGGTACAGACCTTCTTCGTCACGGCTGCCTCGTTCGGTGCCCTGTCGCTCTATGGTTACACCACCAAGCGTAGCCTGAGCGCGATGGGTTCGTTCCTGATCATGGGTCTGTTCGGTCTGATCATCGCTTCGCTGGTCAACATTTTCCTTCAGTCTTCGGCGCTCGCCTTTGCTGTTTCGGCTATCGGTGTTGTGATCTTCGCAGGCCTGACCGCCTACGACACGCAGAAGATCAAGGAAATGTATTTCGAGCAGGATGGTGCCGATACGGCTGGCCGCAAGGCTATCCTGGGTGCGCTGACCCTTTACCTCGACTTCATCAACCTGTTCCTGTTCATGCTGCGCTTCATGGGCGACCGCCGCTAACCCGGAACAGTGCAACAGGATCACATAGGGGCGGCCTTCGGGTCGCCCTTTTTCATGCGCCGTCTTGCCGTAAGCTTCTGGCTATGCAAGACGAAATCTACACTGTTTCTCAGCGTAGAAAGTCTCATGTCCGTGCAAATCCGCGCAGCCACCCCAGCCGACATCCCCCGCATCACCGAGATTTATAGGCATGCCATTCTGACCGGAAAGGCCAGCTATGAAATCACGCCGCCCGACGTGGCCGAGATGGCGCACCGGATGGAGACGATCATCTCTCAATCCTATCCTTATATCGTCGCTGAGGATGATGATGGCAGTCTGCTCGGCTATGCCTATGCCTCGGCCTTTCGCACTCGGCCCGCCTATCGCTGGCTGGTGGAGGATTCGATTTATCTGGCAGAGGCAGCCCAAGGCAAAGGGATCGGCAAGGCGCTGTTGGCTGATCTGGTGGCGCAATGCACGGCACTGGGTTTCCGGCAGATGATCGCGGTAATCGGCGGTGCTAATCCCGCATCAATCGGCGTCCATCGCAGCCTAGGCTTTTCCCATGCCGGAGGTATCAACGGCTCCGGCTTCAAGCACGGAACCTGGCTCGACACCGTTTTCATGCAGCGCGCTCTCGGCGAGGGCAACCAAACCCTGCCCGACGAAAAATCCTATCCTGGAAGCCTGTTCAAAGGATAAGGATGCTCTATTCGACCAGTTTTAAAACCTTGTCGAACACTTTCAGCACCTGGCGCAGGTCATGGCCACGCTTCAAGATCATTCCGTGGGTATTGACCACCGAAAAGGCCCCCTGCTTTGCCGCAAGCTTCGGATTTTTCTCGATCCGATACAAAGGCATCTCACCGGAGCGCTTGAAAACGGAAAACACCGCCTTGTCTTTCAAGTGGTCGAGCGCGTAATCACGCCACTCGCCTTCCCCGACCATTCGGCCATAGACCCATAAGATCGCATCCAATTCCGTACGATGAAAAGTGACCGGTAGCGGATCAAGATTCTGCTTGTAATCCCTAAGATCCACCACGGGAGCAGGTCTGTTGCCCGGGCGCTGGCCAGTTTCAGGAGTGACGGGCGGGACTTCACGAGGTAAATCCGGCTGATCGGTCATTGGGGCTCCTTCGTGCTTTTCATGACAAGCCGGTGACAGTTTGCCTGACAGGCATCAAATTGCAAGAGCGTAACTGCGTAAGCCGTTTGCGCCAAAAAGCGCAACCTGTACCATTTCGGAAGGTTTTTTTCCTTCGCCGTATTTCGGTCAAAACAGCGCCCCAATTGCAGACGAGATTGCAGCGTCTTCAGTTGACGCGTCAGCGTCAAGGGTCCGGTCTGGCGCATTGACCCCTTACCCCCAGCCCCCCAATGTTCCCGGCCGGACCCGCTGAAGACATAATATTGTATGTGAGACCTGTCGGCGCACCATGCGCAGACTGTTTTCAAATCACGGATTGAGCTGCTTAGCGCTCTCATTTCCTGCGGATTGAGCCATAACCATCGCTGCGCCGACGATACGACCGGGCTCTCCATTTTGCGTCGAAGACTGAAGCAAGACTGCAAATCCATCACAATCATTGCTGCGCAGAACCTTGGATGGCAGGGTCAGTTTCAAACTATCGCCATGCCACATGCCGACAGATTGAATGTCGCTGACGCTGTTCCAATAGGTCATGCGCTGGCCCTTGTTTTCACCCTTCAGGACCTCGACATCTTTTCGACGCTTGAAATAGACGACGATCACATCAGCGCGGCCTTGCCCACTACCGATCGACACCGACAGTGCGTCGCCTTGAATGGCCGCATCGACCTTGACCGACAAGCCATTGCCGCTGGCCCGCAGCCCATCCAGTTTTCCCGAAAGCGTCGCCGCATCGGTACCCTTCATCTGCATCGTGCCATTGACCACAGCCTGGGGCGTATAGACCCCGCTTCGGCCAAAACTGCGCGCATAGGCATATTGGCGGGCGGTATTGCCAGGAGATCCAAGCGTATCGGTCCAGCCGCGGTAGTTCCAGTAATCGACATGATAGGCCAGTGCGATCACATCAGGTTGTTTGGCGAGCGCTTCAAAGGCGCGGTCGGCGGGGGGGCAGGATACGCAGCCCTGCGACGTAAAAAGCTCGACAACTCCCTTCGGCGACCGCGCCTCGTCAGCCTTCGCCATTGAAGCGCTCGCCAGACACGTCATCAGGCCTACCAAAAGACCTTTTACAGGGATTGCCGTAACCTTCATCGAAACCATCGATACTGCCCCATTTTTCAACCCTCCCCTTTAGTCAACTCTTATAAGCCCGCCACAATACCATGAAGTCTCAACGTGCCGAACGATCCTTTTTGGAGCGCGCCCTTGCAGCCAGCCCGGCTTACGCTGTCCATACTGCATAAACATGTCAAAGCAGTTTAAACCGGTCACATGAACCTGGTCTTAAGCCTCGCCACACCATCGATCTGTCTGCTCATGGTCGAGAGGATAAACAGGACCCGCTTCAACACCAAGTCACGTTGGGGTGAGAGCAACCTTGAAGCGAAGAGAAAACAAAAAAGCCGCCGGCATTTGCGCCGGCGGCTGGTATTTTCAATGGGAATCGACCGGATTAAGCGGCCAGATCGCGCAGAACGGTCTGCAAGATGCCACCGTTATTCACATAGGTCACTTCGTCAAGCGTATCGATGCGGCAGATCAGCGGCAGATCCTTTACCGTGCCATCGGCATAGGTGATCTTGGCGATCTTCTTCTCGCGTGGCTTGATCTCGCCTTCGAGGCCTTCGATGGTGACAGTTTCGTCGCCCTTCAGGTTGAGGCTGGCCCAGGTGGTGCCGTCCTCGAAGCAGAAAGGTACGATGCCCATGCCGACCAGGTTGGAGCGGTGGATACGCTCGAACGACTGGGCAATCACGGCGCGCACGCCGAGCAGGTTGGTACCCTTGGCAGCCCAGTCACGCGACGAGCCGTTGCCGTATTCGACGCCTGCAAAGATCACCAGGGGAACGCCCTCAGCCTTGTACTGCATGGCCGCATCGTAAATCGACATCTCTTCCTTGGACGGATAATGGATGGTGTAGCCACCTTCCTTGCCGTTCGGGCCGAGCATGTGGTTGCGAATACGGATATTGGCGAAGGTACCGCGCATCATCACTTCGTGATTGCCGCGACGGGTGCCGTACTGGTTGAAGTCCGCCACGCCAACGCCGTGATCCAGCAGATAGGCGCCAGCAGGCGACGCCGCCTTGATGGAGCCAGCCGGCGAGATATGGTCGGTGGTGATCTTGTCGCCGAACAGGCCAAGAACGCGCGCATTGGTGATGTTCTTCAGACCAGAACCGCTCTTGCCCATGCCCACGAAGTAAGGCGGGTTCTGAACATAGGTGGAATTGTCGTCCCAGGCATAGGTCTGGCCAGCCGGAATCTGAACAGCCTGCCAGTTTTCATCGCCCTTGAACACGTCGGCATATTTGCTTTCGTACAGTTCGCGGGTGACGTATTTCAGGATGAATTCCTGAATTTCCTTCGAGGTTGGCCAGATATCCTTGAGGAAAACCGGGTTGCCGTTCTGATCTTCGCCCAGAGGCTCGGTGGTCAGATCCTTCTGGACGGAACCGGCCAGCGCGTAAGCAACAACCAGTGGTGGAGAGGCCAGATAGTTGGCCTGAACGTCCGGCGAGATACGGCCTTCAAAGTTACGGTTGCCCGACAACACGCCAGCGGTGATCAGGCCCTTGTCGTTGATGGTCTTGGAAATCGGCGCTGGCAGCGGGCCAGAGTTGCCGATGCAGGTGGTGCAACCGAAACCAACCAGATTAAAGCCGAGTGCATCCAGAGAAACCTGAAGACCGGACTTTTCAAGATATTCACCAACAACCTGAGATCCAGGTGCCAGCGAGGTCTTGACCCATGGCTTGGACTTCAGGCCCTTGGCAACAGCATTGCGGGCCAGAAGGCCAGCAGCGATCAACACGCTCGGGTTAGACGTGTTGGTGCAGGAGGTGATAGCGGCAATCGCCACATCGCCATGACCGAGGTCGAAGTCAGTGCCTTCAACAGCGTAGCGATTGGTCAGCTGGCCAGGCTTCTTATAGTCGCCTTCCAGCGCCGTTGCGAAGTTTGGTGCAATGGTTTCCAAAGGCAAGCGGCCTTCCGGACGCTTTGGACCAGCCATCGACGGCACAACGTCGCCGAGATCCAGTTCCAGCGTGTCAGTGAACACCAGTTCGGAACCGTCGCCATCGCGCCACATGCCCTGCGCCTTGGAATAGGCTTCGACCAGTGCAATCCGGTCCTTGGTGCGGCCCGACATGGTGAGGTAGTTAATGGTTTCGCCGTCAACCGGGAAGAAGCCGCAGGTCGCGCCGTATTCCGGACCCATATTGCCGATGGTGGCGCGGTCGGCCAAAGACATCGAATCAAGGCCGGGGCCGAAGAATTCAACGAACTTGGACACAACGCCCTTCTTGCGCAGCATCTGCACAACGGTCAGCACGAGGTCGGTGGCGGTGACGCCTTCCTTGACCTTGCCAGTCAGCTTGAAGCCGATAACTTCCGGCAGAAGCATGGAAACTGGCTGGCCAAGCATGGCCGCTTCCGCTTCGATACCGCCCACGCCCCAGCCCAGAACGCCCAGACCGTTGATCATCGTGGTGTGGCTGTCGGTGCCAACGCAGGTGTCAGGATAGGCAGTGGTTTCGCCGTCTTCGTCCTTGGTCCAGACGGTCTGGCCGAGATATTCAAGGTTGACCTGGTGACAGATGCCGGTGCCCGGAGGAACAACGCGGAAGTTCTTGAACGCCTGCTGGCCCCACTTGAGGAAGCGGTAACGCTCGCCGTTACGCTCATATTCCAGCTCAACGTTGCGGGCAAAAGCGGTTGGCGTGCCAAATTCGTCAACGATGACCGAATGGTCGATGACGAGGTCAACGGGAACCAGCGGGTTGATCTTTTCCGGATCGCCACCCAGCGACACCATGGCATCGCGCATGGCGGCCAGATCGACCACGGCGGGAACGCCGGTGAAGTCCTGCATCAGCACGCGGGCCGGACGATAGGCAATTTCGTTTTCAGCCGTACCCTTATCAACCAGCCAGGCGGCGACGTTTTCAATGTCGGCCTTGGTGACGGAGCGGCCGTCTTCGTTGCGCAGCAGGTTTTCCAGCAGCACCTTCATGGAATAGGGTAGCTTGGAGACGCCGGTCAGGCCATTGGCCTCGGCCTTGGGGATACTGTAATAGACATAATCCTTGCCATCGACGGAAAGCGTCGACCGGCAATTGAAACTGTCAAGCGATTTGGACACGGATAGAACCCCGCTGATACTGATAGCCAACACATACGTGCGGACGCCTATGCACTACATGCACATCAGGATGCGGGTGCGACCATTTCCGCTGTCCGCCCGTGAAAATCGCTTTACGCAACATTCAAGTTCGGCGCTAGGATGATGGACACGCCGGTCGCTGGCGTGGTTGCAGGTCTTATAGAGAATTTCCAAGAACTGTTCCAGAGTGTAGAAGGCCAAATGGCACAATTTTTTAAAGGCGATAAGCTTTGCTAAACAAAGGGGAAATCACCCGGCTAAATGCCCTGGAACTGGCCGCAAAACGCGGGGAAGATCTGCTGTTTCGCAACGTCTCCTTCACGCTGTCATCTGGCGAAGCGCTGGTCCTGACCGGTCGCAACGGATCGGGAAAATCCACCTTGCTGCGGGTCATCGCCGGCTTCATCCGGCCAGAGCGCGGCTCCGTCCTGTTCGAATCACCCGGCACCGAGCCACGACCACCCCGCGAGGTCAGTCACTACCTCGGCCATCGCAACGGCATGAAGGCGGAACTGACGGTGGCCGAAAATCTGGAGTTCTGGAAGACCTTTCTCGGACAGGCCCAAGGCGGCGCAGGCATTTCCATCGAAGAGGCTGCCGATCAGGTCGGGCTGGGCGGCATCACCCATCTGCCCTATGGCTATCTTTCTGCCGGGCAGCAGCGGCGCTTCGCCGTGGCCCGGCTGCTGGTCTCCTACCGCCCGATCTGGATTCTCGATGAGCCAACCGCCGCGCTGGACGTCAAAGCCGACGAGATGTTTTCAAGCCTGATCCGCGCCCATCTGGCCCAAGGCGGCATGGTGCTGGCCGCCACCCACCAGCCCCTGGGGCTGGATAGCCCCAAACGGCTGGAAATGAAGGGCTTCGACTACGGCGATCTGGAGGATGCGGTGTGATCGCCCTTTTTCTGCGCGACTTGAAACTGTCGGTCAGGGCGGGCGGTGGCGCGCTGATCGGCGTGCTGTTCTTCCTGACCGTGGTGGCCGTCATTCCCTTTGGCGTCGGTCCGGATATGAACCTGCTGGCTCGAATAGGTCCTGCCATCGTCTGGATCGGCGCGCTGCTGTCGGCACTGCTTGGCCTCGACCGGCTGTTTCAGGCCGACCGCGATGACGGTTCGCTGGATCTGCTCCTGATGCAGGACACGCCGCTGGTGCTGACGGTTTTCGTAAAGTGTCTGGCCCATTGGACGGCGACCAGCCTGCCGCTGGTGATCGCCTCGCCGCTGCTGGGTCTGTTCATGAATATGAGCGAAATGGCCATCGGGGCGGTGATGTTGACGCTGCTGGTCGGCTCTCCTGCGCTGACCTTCATCGGCGCTGCCGGGGCAGCCGTCGCCGTGGCCCTGCCGCGCGGCGGGCTGCTGGTATCGATCCTGGTTCTGCCACTGGCCATTCCGGTGCTGATTTTCGGTGTCAGCGCCTCCTATGCGGCTGTGGAAGACCCGGCCCCTTTCCTGCCGCCTTTTCTCTTTTTATCCGCGCTCACTTTATTCTTCGCGGTCATCGGGCCATCGGCAGCCGCATTGGCGCTTAGAAACACATCGGATTGATCGTTCTTGACCCCCTGCAATTGATTGCGATCAATTGCAGCAACACCATCCTCAGGGTAGAAAGCAGCATGACCGACAATAGCCTTGCTTCGACCAAGCTTACTGCCCGATTAAATGCGCTGGCCAATCCGACCCGGTTTCTGGCACTGGTAGCGCGTGTCCTGCCATGGATGGCGGGAATAACCGTTGTTCTGCTGGCCGTCGGCCTGACGCTGGCCTTTACGACAGAGGGCGACTACCAGCAGGGCGATACGGTGCGGATCATGTATATCCATGTGCCCGCCGCCTGGCTGGCAATGATGTGCTATTCGGTCATGGCAATCTCCGCCATTGGCACGCTGGTCTGGCGTCATCCGCTGGCCGATGTCAGCCATAGGGCCGCGGCACCGCTGGGAGCGGCCTTTACTTTCATCGCGCTGGTCACCGGCTCGCTCTGGGGTCGGCCCATGTGGGGAACATGGTGGGCCTGGGGCGATGCCCGCCTGACCTCGGTGTTCATTCTGTTCCTGATGTATCTGGGCCTGATCGCCCTCAACCGGGCCATGGACGATCCGTCAAAATCGGCGCGGATCAGTTCGGTGCTGATCCTGGTCGGCTTCGTCAATATTCCGATCATCAAATTTTCCGTGGAATGGTGGAATACGCTGCACCAGCCTGCCAGCATCATGAAGCTTGGCGGCCCAAGCGTCGATCCGGAGTTTCTGCGGCCATTGCTGATCATGGCGCTGGCCTTCACGCTGCTGTTCTTCACTCTGCATTTGATGGCGATGCGCAACGAGATCTGGCGGCGACGAATCATGGCCCAGCGCCGGCTTGCCGCCCGGGTCGCCTCGCAGGAGAATGCATCATGAAATATGCCTTCTATATCGGCACCGCCTACGGGCTGACCGCTGCTGCCATCCTGTTTATGGTGGCCTGGATCTGGCTGGAAGGCCGCGCGCGTCAGAAAGAATTGAAGGCATTGGAAGCCTCCGGTATCCGCCGTCGTTCCGATCCATCGACAGAAAAGGCGCTCTGATGGCTGAGAACAGGCTGGAAACCGCTGAAAAGCGCGGGCTCTCCCGTTATCTGCTGGCGGCCATTCCGCTTGCGGTTTTTGCGCTAATCGCCGGCACTGCGGGCAAGATGCTCTATGATCAAGATTTCAACGGCAAGAATGTCAGCGACATTCCCTCCGCACTGATCGGCACCAAGGCTCCCACCCTGAACCTGCCACCGCTGGAGGGCTCCAACCTTCCGGCGCTGACCTCTTCCGCCATCACGGGCAAGCTGACGCTGGTCAATGTGTTTGCGTCCTGGTGTGTCCCCTGCCGGGATGAGCATCCGTTGCTGAAACAGTTGAGCAATGACCCCCGCATCCAGATCGTCGCCATCAACTACAAGGACAAGAGCGATAATGCGCTCAGGTTTTTGGGCGAGCTTGGCAATCCCTACAAGGCCATCGGCATCGACCCGAACGGCAAGGCGGCGATTGATTGGGGCGTCTACGGTATCCCGGAAAGCTATCTCGTCGCCCCGGATGGCACGATTGTTTATAAGCGCGTTGGACCGTTTGATGCGCAGTCGATAGAAAAGGGTCTTTATCCGGCTATCGACAGGGCGCTTGCCGTCAAAGCCATTACAGAGCCGCCTGCCAGGCCTTGATCGCATCCACCGGCCAGACCAGCATGATGACATTCAGGGTCAGATTGTCGCGGATCAGATACCCCGTCAGCAACTCGAAAAACACGGCAACGACAATCGTCAGCCACACCGGCACACGGGCTGCAAACAGGAAGCCGAGCGCCATGAACACGGTATCCATCGCCGAGTTCAGGATGCTGTCGCCTTCATAGCCAACCGCCATGGTCGCAGCACGGTAACGATTGATGATGATGGGCGAGTTTTCCAGCAATTCCCAACCCGCCTCAATCAGCGTGGCCAGCGTCAGACGCTGACCGAACGACCCACGCCGCAGCACCAGCCAGCCGAGACCATAAAACAGGAATCCGTGGATGATATGCGAAGGCGTGTACCAATCGGCCAAGTGTTGGGAATTGCCCGGTGTATTCACCCCCGCCTCGAACAGCTTCACATAGCCGCAGGAGCAGATCCAGATCCGGCCCATGAAATGCTCAGCCAGGATCTGTATGGCCAGAATGATGATGGGAACCACCAGCCAGAACGAGGCGGCATGATGGGTTTTCGGCGCTCCCGCTACAGCCGTCACTTGCCGCCCTCTTCCGCCTTATTTTCCAGGGAATGGCGCATGATCAGCGGCATCTGCGCCAGCGTGAAGAGGATGGTGATCGGCATCGTTCCCCAGACCTTGAAATTCACCCAGACATCATTGGTGAAATTGCGCCAGACCACCTCGTTCAACACCGACAGGAACAGGAAGAAAATACCCCATCGCAGGGTCAACTTGCGCCAGCCCTCGTCATCGAGTTGAAAGGCGGCGTTGAAGACATAGCCGAGCAAGGATTTGCCAAACAGTAATCCACCAAGCAGCACCAGGCCGAACAGTGCATTGACGATGGTCGGCTTCATCTTGATGAATGTGTCGTCCTGGAGCCAAATCGACAGCGATCCGAACACCAGCACCACCACGCCGGATACAAAAGGCATGACCGGCAAATGCTTGAAGACAATCTTGGACACGACAAGCGCCACCACGGTGGCGACCATGAACAGCGCCGTCGCAATCAGCAGCGGCCCGCCGATGGCGGTCAGGGCCGGAAAATGCGCCGCCAGCCATTCGCCGCGCAGATTGCCGAAGAAGAACACCAGCAGCGGCCCAAGCTCCAAGGCCAGCTTCAGCAAGGGGTGATGCTGTTCCGCCGCACTCGGTTGCTGGTCTGCGTTTCCTGCTGTCATGGTATCCTGCTTTGCTCTTCGGGCTCAATACGGTGATTAACGTGAAATTGCGTCGAATTTAAAGGTGGGTGCTTTAGCCTGAGGGGCCAAAACCGGCAATGGCGCGGGCAAAATCCTCGGCCTCGAAGGGTTCGAGATCATCCACGCCTTCGCCAACGCCAATGAAATAGACCGGCAATTTGTGCTTGGCGGCGATGGCGACCAGAATACCGCCGCGCGCTGTGCCATCCAGCTTGGTCATGATCAGGCCGTTAACACCGGCGACATTGCGGAAAATTTCCACCTGGTTCATGGCGTTCTGGCCGGTGGTGGCATCCAGCGTCTGCAACACCGTATGCGGCGCATCCGGGTCGAGCTTGGAGAGAACCCGGACGATCTTTTCCAGCTCATCCATCAACTCGGTCTTGTTCTGCAAGCGACCGGCGGTATCGATAATCAGCACGTCGGATTTCTCAGCCTTGGCCTTTTCAAAAGCATCATAGGCCAGCCCCGCCGCGTCCGCACCAAGCTTGGTGCCGATAAAGGTCGAGCCGGTGCGATCCGCCCAGATTTTCAACTGCTCGATGGCCGCCGCACGAAAGGTATCGCCCGCCGCCAGCATGACTTTCAGCCCGGAGCCGGACAGTTTGGCGGCCAGCTTGCCGATGGTCGTGGTCTTGCCCGTGCCGTTGACACCGACGACGAGAATGACATGCGGCTTGTGATTGAGATCCAGTGCCAGCGGCTTGGCCACCGGCTTCAACACCTTGACGATTTCGGCCGCCATGATCCGCGTTACGTCCTCGCCGGTCACATCCTTGCCATAGCGCTCGGACGACAGAGTGCCAGTGACACGCATGGCAGTCTCGACGCCGAGATCGGCCTGGATCAGCAGATCTTCAAGCTCTTCCAGTGTCTCCTCGTCCAGCTTGCGCTTGGTGAACAGCGCTGAGATCTGGCCGGTGAGCTGCGAGGAGGTGCGAAACAGCCCGGCTTTCAGCCGCTGGAACCAGCTCTGCTTCACCTCAGGCGTTTCCGGCTCGGGCTCAGGCTCGATCACGGTCGAAAAGCCCCTGGGCAGCGCGATTTCGGTGCCGGGCGCAGCACCTTCCGCCTCGTCGAGCAACTCGTCGAAAGACGGCGTCGCGTCAGATGCGTGTTCTTGAGCAGCGTCTTCGGCTTCCAGAAGAGAAAGCGGCAGGAGGCTCAGATCATCCGCCGTCACATCGTCTTCATCAGCCTGATCCTCAGTCAGATCACCGGAAGGCCCGCCCGCCGTATCGACCTCCTCGGCGAGAACAGGATCTTCAGCCAGCGGCAATTGCTCCACACGGTCATGTGGCTCGCTCTCGGCGGCAATGGCAGCTTTTTCCTCGGCGGAAAGCCCGGCATCGACACCTGTTTCGCTTGGCTTGTCCTTGCCAAAGGTGAAGACTTTTTTGATGAATCCAAGCGCCATGATGTTCTTTGCTTTTCGACGTTCAGGCCGCAGCGGCGGCTGTCTGTTCAATAATCAGGTGACGCCCATTGTGACCGCCGATCACCGCATCCACAAGGGCACCCGGCAGATGGCCCGGAGCGGCCACGAGGGTGAAGTCCTGCGTATGCGCCATTTCGTTGCGCTCCACCAGCAGCTTTTGCTGTGAGCCGACCATGTGTTCAAGATGGGCATGATGCAGCTGTTCGGCAACCGCACGAAGGCTGGCCGCACGGGCTTTCACCAGGGCGCGGTCCAGTTGCGGCATCCGGGCGGCCGGTGTGCCGGGCCGTGGGCTATAGGGAAACACATGCAGATGGGCGATGCCGATCTCTTGCGCCAGACGAGCGGAATTTTCCGCCATCTCCTCGGTTTCAGTCGGGAACCCGGCAATCATATCAGCACCGAAGCTGAAATCAGGCCGCAGGGCGCGGACCTGTGTCGCAAACCCTAAGGCATCCGCCCTTGAATGACGGCGCTTCATCCGCTTCAGAATCATGTCGTCACCATGCTGCAACGACAGATGCAGATGCGGCATGAAGCGCGGCTCTTCGGCGATCAGGTCAAGCAAGTGTCGGTCAACCTCGATACTATCGATGGAGGACAGTCGCAGGCGCAGGATCTCCGGCACCTGTTTCAACAGCGTCTTTGCCAGCAGGCCAAGGCTGGGCTGGCCGGGCAGATCAGCGCCGTAGCTGGTGGCATCCACGCCGGTCAGCACCACTTCGCGGTAGCCGTTTTCCACCAGCTTACGGGCCTGCTCCACCACGGCCCCCATCGGCACGGAGCGCGAATTGCCGCGTCCATAGGGGATGATACAGAAGGTGCAGCGATGGTCGCAGCCGTTCTGCACCTGAAGGAAGCCGCGCACATGGCCATCGATATGGCTGACCATCTGCGGCGCGGTCTCCGTCACGCTCATGATGTCGTTGACGCGCAGCTTTTCCGCCGCTGCCACGCCGAAATCCGGCAAGGCGCGGTAATGTTCGGCCTTCAGCTTTTCCTCATTGCCCAGCACCAGATCCACTTCCGGCATGGCGGCAAAGCCTGCGGCATCGGTCTGGGCGGCACAGCCGGTGACGATAATCCGCGCTTGCGGGTTTTCACGCCGAGCCCGGCGAATGGCTTGGCGGGCCTGACGCACCGCCTCGCCCGTCACCGCACAGGTATTGACCAGAATGGCCTGATCAAGGCCCGCCTTTTCGGCCTCCGCCTTCATCACTTCCGATTCGTAGGTATTGAGACGGCAGCCGAAGGTGATGACGTCGATGTCGCTCACGAGACCGAGGCCTCGTGGTGCGCCTGCTGCTCACGCTGCCAGGCGCCGGTCTGCGGATCGAGCTGTCCAGCCCATTCCCATTCTGCAGCACCGGTCATGATCACATGCCCGTCCCGCTCGCGCCATTCGATGTCGAGGGCCTGGCGGTTGGGGCTGGAGGCGACGGTGATCGTCACCTTGCGCTCGGTGCGCCCGGTGCGCGCAGCGGAAACCCCCGCGGCGCAGGCGGCGGAACCGCAGGCCAGCGTCAGCCCAGCGCCGCGCTCCCAGGTGCGGGTGGTCATCGTGGTTTTCGAGGTCACCTGCGCCAAGGTAATATTGGCCTTTTCGGGAAACAACGGATGGTTTTCGAGCAGCGGTCCGAACCGTTCCAGATCATAGGACATCGGATCGCGGTCCACCCAGAATACCGCATGTGGATTGCCCATCGACATCACCGCAGGCGAATGCAGCACCGGCGCATCGATCGGCCCGATCTGCAATTCGATCCGGCTGGTATCGTGAAACTCTTCCGACAGCGGGATGCGGTTCCAGTCAAACACCGGCGCACCCATATCGACAGACACCGAGCCGTCTTCATGCTCGACAGCATTGAGAATACCGGCCAGCGTCTGGAAGGTGAAAGCCTTCAGGCCGGTTTCCGCCGACAGCGCCTGCACCACGCAGCGCGTACCGTTGCCACAGGCCTGCGCCAGCGTGCCATCGCAATTGATAATATCGATATAGGCAAAGGTACCGGCCAGCTTGGGATCATGGATCGCCATGATCTGGTCGAAATGGGTTTCAGTGTCACCCGCCAGCGCAATGGCCGCCTGCGGCGTGACCCGGTCGGTGCGACCGCGCATGTCGACGACAAGGATCTTGTTGCCAAGCCCGTTCATCTTCGCGAATTCGACCCGATTGCCCATAGCCTTCCTGTCCTGCGGTTGTTGAGCACTATATGGCGCAATTTCACTGGAATTACCAGTGGCAGCGGGGGTCAACCGGCAGGCACATCAAACACCTGGCCAGCCCGCAAAGGCCGGAACCGTTCGGGCGCAATGCCCGCCGCTTCCAACGCGGCGGCCAGATGGTCCACCGGCGCCGTGATCGGCTCGTCGGTCAGTTGGAACGTTCCGAAATGATGGCCGACAGCAAAGGAAGCATTGCAGAGCGTAAACCCCTCCACCGCTTCCTGCGGATTCTGATGCTGGCCGCGCATGAACCAGCGCGGCTCATAGGCGCCAATTGGCAGGTTAGCCAGCCGGAACCCTCCATATTTCCGGGCCGCAGCCCGGTAATTGATGCCATCGTGAAAGCCGGTATCGCCGATATGGTAGATCTTGCCGGCAGGCGTTTCGAGCACAAAAGCAGCCCACAGCGCCATGCGCCGGTCCCTTGCCCCGCGCGCCGACCAGTGATGGCAGGGTTCTGCGGTGACACGGGTATCGGCGCTAACCGCCAGATGCTGACCCCAATCCAGCACGCTGACATGGGCCAGAGGCACGGCACGCCGAATGGTGACATCATTGCCCAATGGCGTGACGAAATGCGGCGCAAATGCGTGATGCAGGCGCGCCAGCGTCTTTCCGTCGAGATGGTCGTAATGATTATGGGTGATCAGCACCACATCAATGGGCGGAAGGTCGTTCAGCCGAATTCCCGGAGCGATCGCTCGCTTCGGTCCGGCAAATGCCACCGGGCTAGCCCGTTCGGACCAGACGGGATCGGTCAGAATATTAAGCCCGCCAACCTGGATCAGCATCGAGGCATGGCCGATCATCGTCACCCGCAGATCTTTGCCCTCGACACGCGGCAGAGGCCGAGCCTGCCCTTCCGGCAACTCGACCTGCTTGGGCCAGCGAGCACGCTGCCCATTGAGCTTCCAGCGCATCACGGAGTTAAAGCCGAAGGGCGCGATACCGCCAGGATTGAAAAAACGGGTTCCATCAAAATGGTCGGAAACGGGACCGCGATAATAGGGATTTTTTGTCATGACATCTTCAATTGTTAAAATCGATGACTTCCCAGAAAGCCACGATCACCTAGATATGGATTACAACCGTTTTTTGGCAAATAGGACATATGGATGTATTTGATAAAAATAGCGGTACTGATTACGTCCTGGGCTTTTGTTTTTGCCCCGCCGACATCGGCGCAAGATATCCCCGCCCCCATTCACAGCGTGACCTTTGAAGAATGGGCAGCCGCCAATGCCCGTATCGCCAACAATATGGACAAAAGCGAGGTTGAGAACATACTGGGCGTGACCGAAACGCAATTTCAGGAGGTCGATGCTGGCTTTGCCAAGGCATGGAAAGAATCGCCCGACCCGCAACGCGAATTCTCCCGCCTCTATGGCGAGGCATTTGCCAATCCCAACAGCGGTCGATTTGCCAAGGCCCCGATGCAGGTGGCACAGAAAGGCAAGCTGGCGACCTTTGAAGACTATGCGAGAGTTCAAGGCCACCTGCAAGCGGCTGTCAAATTCGGCATCGACCCGCAGAAGGTTCTCAGGGAATACGGCCTTACCGTCTACGAATTCTCGCAGGAAGCCGGACAATGGGTTCAAAAGCTCGCAACCCAGGCAAATGCCGGTGGCGATGGCCAGTCGATCATGCAGTGGCACGACAGGCTGGCCTTCTATGAAGAAGAATACAGCAAGGGTTATGCAAAACCGTGAGGCATACCCTCGCGAAGCCCTCATCCGCACGGCTCAAGGCAAAGCATTCTTGACTCCTGCGGCATTTTGCTGTTTACCGCTCCCAAATCTGCGACGAGACATGACTCCGAGCCGCCGACCGGGACCCGTAAAGGTATAAAGAGTTCCCGGAGGTCAACACCCGACAGCGCGATGCGCCCTCGGGTGATTTTTGGCTTTGCGTCTTGTTTTCGGCACAGGAAAACCCGAGGTTTGGGGCAACCCAACCCATGAGGATGATGCGATGTTTGAGAACCTGCAGGACCGCCTTGGCTCCATCTTGAATGGACTGACCGGCCGTGGCGCGTTGTCGGAAGCCGATGTTTCCGCCGCCCTGCGGGAGGTTCGCCGCGCCCTGCTGGAAGCCGACGTCGCCTTGGAAGTGGTGCGCAGCTTCACCGACAAGGTGCGGGAAAAGGCGGTTGGCGCCGCCGTTTTGAAAGCCATCAAGCCCGGCCAGATGGTCGTCAAGATCGTCCATGACGAGCTGGTGGACATGCTGGGCGCTGAGGGCGTCTCCATCGACCTGCACGCACCGGCCCCGGTTGTCATCATGATGGTCGGTCTCCAGGGCTCGGGCAAGACCACGACGACCGGCAAGATCGCCAAGCGGTTGACCGACCGCGATCGCAAAAAGGTCCTGATGGCCTCGCTGGACACCCGCCGTCCAGCCGCCCAGGAACAATTGCGGCAATTGGGCGTGCAGACCGGCGTCGATACGCTGCCAATCATTGCCGGCCAGTCGCCAACCGATATTGCTAGTCGCGCCGTGCAGGCGGCCAAGCTCGGCGGCCATGACGTGGTCATTCTCGACACCGCAGGCCGTACCCATATCGACGAGCCCTTGATGGTCGAAATGGCCGACATCAAGAAGAATGCCAAGCCGCACGAAATTCTGCTGGTTGCCGATGCGCTGACCGGTCAGGACGCCGTTAATCTCGCCCGCAATTTCGATGAGCGCGTCGGCATTACCGGCCTGGTCCTGACCCGTATGGACGGCGATGGCCGTGGGGGCGCTGCCCTGTCCATGCGCGCCGTCACCGGCAAGCCGATCAAGCTGATCGGCGTCGGCGAAAAGATGACCGAGCTGGATGAATTTCATCCGCGCCGGATCGCCGACCGTATTCTCGGCATGGGCGATATCGTTTCGCTGGTCGAAAAGGCCGCTGAAAATATTGACGCCGAAAAGGCCGCCGCCATGGCCGCCAAGATGGCCAAGGGCAAGTTCGACCTCGACGACCTCGCCGACCAGCTGCGCCAAATGCAGAAAATGGGCGGCATGGGCGGCATTATGGGCCTGATGCCCGGCATGGCCGGAATGAAGGACAAGATGGCCGCCTCAGGCATGGACGACAAGATGTTCGGTCGCCAGATCGCCATCATCTCGTCGATGACCAAGGCCGAGCGCACCAATCCCGACATTCTCAAGCATTCCCGCAAGAAGCGCATTGCCAAGGGCTCCGGCACCGATGCGTCCGAGATCAACAAGCTTTTGAAAATGCATCGCCAGATGGCCGACATGATGAAAATGATGGGCGGCAAGAAGGGCGGCGGCATGATGAAGCAGCTGATGGGCGGTCTGGTCGGCAAGATGGGCATGGGTGGAATGGGCGGGATGGGTGGCATGCCGGATCTTAGCTCCATGGACCCCAAGCAGCTGGAAGCGCTGGCGCGCCAGGCTGAAGCCGCCGGTATCAAGCCGCCGCCGGGCCTTGGTGGCTTGGCAGGTGGAATGGGTGGCGGGCTTCCCGGCCTGGGTGGTGGAAAATTGCCCGGTCTTGGTGGAGGCTTCCCAGGCCTTCCCGGTCTCCCAAAGAAGAAGTGAGGATAGCTGCCGATGTCCCTTCCCGTGTTTGATACCGCCATCAGACAGGAACTTGCCGGTTACCGCCAGTCGATTGACAATATCGACGCGGCACTGGTGCATATGCTGGCCGAACGCTTCCGCTGCACACAGGCAGTCGGCGTGCTGAAAGCCAAATACGACCTTCCAGCCGCCGATCCGGCGCGGGAGGAATACCAGATCGAACGTTTGCGGCAGCTTGCCAAGGACGCCCAGCTCGACCCGGATTTTGCCGAGACTTTCCTGAATTTCATCATCAAGGAAGTCATTCGGCATCATGAAGCCATTGCGGCTGAACATAGCAGTCAAACGGAACAGACCGCCTGACGGCGGCCTCAACAACAGACCGGACGCAACAGACCGCGCCGGTTAAAAACCAAGGAGTATACCCATGTCCCTCAAGATTCGTCTCGCCCGTGGCGGTTCCAAGAAGCGTCCTTACTACCAGATCGTCATCGCCGACGCCCGCAGCCCACGCGATGGCCGTTTCCTGGAAAAGGTTGGTTCCTGGAACCCGATGCTCGGCAAGGACAATGAAAAGCGCGTTGAACTGAACGCCGACCGTATCAAGGAATGGATTGCCAAGGGCGCACAGCCGACCGACCGCGTTCTGAAGTTCCTCGCAGAAGCTGGCCTGGCTGAACGCGCAGCCCGCAGCAACCCTGAAAAGGCAAAGCCCGGCAAGCGCGCTGTCGAGCGTCTGGCTGAAAAGAAGCAGAAGGCTGATGCCCTGGCTGCTGCCACTGCCGAAGCCGCTGAATAATCGGTTTGAAATGATTTGACCGACGGGCGGCATGGTTTCATGTCGCCCGTTTGTCGTTTATTCTTCCTCCGCGTCTACCCATTTTCAAACAGCCCCCGACTGTCGCCAAGGACCTTCATCCGCCATGACCAAGCTTGAAAATCCCGTGCTGATGGCCGTTATCGGTGCCGCCCAGGGCCTCCGTGGCGAAGTGCGAGTGAAGTCCTTCACCGCCGATCCGATGGCGCTTGGCGATTACGGCAAACTGCATGCCGGAGATGGCCGGGTCTTTGAGGTGCTGGATATTCGTGAGGCGAAAACCGTTGTCGTGGTGCGCTTTCGCGGCGTCAATGACCGCAATGCCGCCGAGGCCTTGAACGGGCTGGAACTGTTTATCGAGCGCAGTGCGCTGCCCGATGAAGAACTTGATGATGACGAATTCTACTATGCCGACCTGGAGGGTCTGGCGGTGGTGGATGCCGAAGGCAATAGCTACGGCACCGTGACGGCGGTATTCGATTTCGGCGCAGGCGATCTGCTGGAAGTAAAAGGACCGGGCAAGCGCCCCGTTCTTGTGCCATTTTCCGAGGCTGCCGTGCTGCAAATCGATCTGGAGGAAGGCAAGCTGTTGATCGACCCGGAAGCAGCAGGCCTGAAGGACGACGGGAGCGAAGAACCGTTCAGCGCCGATGGCAAGCCGAAGAGCGGCGGCCGCTGATATGACCTTTCAGGCAACGGTGCTGACGCTCTACCCGGAGATGTTTCCGGGGCATCTTGGCGTGTCGCTGGCAGGCCGGGCGCTGGAGCGCGGCCAATGGGCCATGGATGCGGTGCAGATCCGGGACTTTGCCAGTGACAAGCACCGTAGCGTCGATGATACGCCTGCAGGCGGCGGTGCAGGCATGGTGCTGAAGCCGGATGTGTTGGCCAAAGCCATAGACAGTCTGGGAAACGATGACCGCCCCCGCCTGCTGATGAGCCCACGGGGCAGGCCGCTCACCCAGAAACGGGTCCGCGAAATCGCTGGCGGTAGCGGCGTGGTGATCGTCTGCGGACGGTTTGAGGGTGTCGACCAGCGGGTCATCGAGGCCCGCAATCTGGAGGAAGTCTCCATCGGCGATTATATTCTCTCAGGCGGAGAGCCAGCGGCCCTGACGCTTCTGGATGCCGTGGTGCGCATCATCCCAGGCGTGATGGGCAATGACCTATCCGGCCTGCATGAAAGCTTCGAGGGCGGATTGCTGGAACATCCGCATTATACCCGCCCGCAAGTCTTTGAGGGCCGCGAGATCCCATCGGTGCTGACCTCGGGCAATCACGGTGCCATCGAGGCCTGGCGCCAGGAGCAATCTATAAATCTGACCCGCGAGCGGCGCCCCGATTTGCTTTCTCAGCCCTCAGCAAATCAACCCCAGGCCAATCAGCCTTTAAAAAAGTAATAGATCGCCAGCGATAGGCCAGCGGCGATCACCAGCCAGCGCAGCAATGTCTGCGGCGCACGTTTGGCCATGTGCACGCCAGCATAGCCCCCCAATGCCGCCGCAGGCAGCATGATGCCCGCATGCAGCCACGACACTGCGCCAGCCGTTGCAAACACCAGGATGGCAATGGCGGCGATGACGATGGCCAGCAGGTTCTTCAGCGCGTTCAGGTGGTGGTAATCTCCGCCACTGGCAAATTGCAGGGAGGCCAGCATCATAATGCCCATGCCCGCCCCGAAAAATCCGCCATAGACGGAGGTGACGCCTTGCAGTAGCAATCCGAGCAGGTTGGCGGGGTGCTGCTGATCAGCCTTGCGCCTCAGCCGGGGGCCAAGTGCAAACACCAGCGTTGCCATCAGCAACAGCCAAGGCACCAGGCGGCTAAAGGTGGGATTGGAGAGGGAGATCAGGATCAACGCGCCGACCAGCGAACCAACAGCTGAGATGAACGACAGCAGTGCAGCACTTTTCCAATGGGCAGCGATTTCACGCCGATAGGCGAGCGTCGAGGTGATATAGCCGGGAAACTGGATGATGGAAGAGGTCGCATTGGCCGTGACCGATGGCAGGCCCGCCAAAGTCAGCACCCCGAAGGTCAGAAACGTGCCGCCACCGGCAATGGCATTGACCACTGCCGAGAAAAACCCGGCGACAAACATCAGACTGATGATTTCGATCGACATGAATCCCGGTTACCTTTTCGCTGTCCCAGCGCCTCAATTTCCTTGCGGAACCATGCTAAAAAACTTGGCGGATTCTCTACGGGGGGTTTGCAATCGTGACTAAATCCTACGGTCCAAAGATGAAACTTCTGTTTTCGCCATCCGAAAATCTTACCGTCCCCTCTCCAGCAAGAACAGAAGTCGAAACTGCCGTCGGACGGGTCATAGAAGCCGTACCCTTACGTCCATCTGTGCAAATTACAGGAAACACTACTGTGTAATCTGCCCAATTCGGAAAGGAACCGGTGCAGGAGATGCCTCGATCAACGATAAGAAATTTGCCGTTGGATACATTAACAGCCCCACCAGTAATAGAGCCAGATCCGTGTTTTCCAGAAGAGTCAACCCAAGCAGTCTTTACTGACGCACAACTTGCCAATGACATGCAAAATAACACCAAAACCAAATTTCGCATTTTTCACCAAATGATAGCGGTTCAAAAACAGATTAAGCTGCCTAAAATATCAATCCCATAATGCAACGATATTGATCTTTCGTCCTATGGCGCATAGCCATTCTCCATACAAGCGGAGGCGCGAGCAAAAATTCGCCTGACAAGGGATGACAAGCCGGACCTATTGGTATATGGGCAGGCCCAGAAACGGGTTTACTCCCGTAGACGAGACTGAAAAGACCGAAAACAAAGAACTGCGAAACCGCTCCCGCCGCAAGGCGTCATTCCGAGGCTATGACCCAGGGATGAGTGATGAGCGCTCTGGCTGTTTCAGAAGAACTTGAAAAGGTTAAACCGATGAACATCATTCAGCAGCTGGAAGCCGAACAGGCCGCCAAGATCGAAGCCAAGCGCACCCTGCCGGAATTTTCTCCTGGCGATACGCTGCGCGTCAACGTCCGCGTCACGGAAGGCAACCGTACCCGCGTACAGGCCTATGAAGGCGTTTGCATTGCCCGCTCTGGCGGCAGCATCAACGAAAGCTTCACCGTTCGCAAGATTTCCTACGGCGAAGGCGTCGAGCGCGTTTTCCCGGTCTATTCGCCGCTGGTCGAAAGCGTCGAAGTGGTCCGTCGCGGTAAGGTTCGTCGCGCCAAGCTTTACTACCTGCGCGACCGTCGCGGCAAATCCGCTCGTATCGTTGAAAACACAGGCACCCGCGCCCGCAAGCTGAACGATTCCGAGCGTGCAGCACTGGCCGAGGAAAAGGCCCGCCTGGAAGCCGAAAAGGTTGCAGCAGCACAGGCTCTCGCCGCTGAAAAGGCCGCAGCAGAAGCCGCTGAAAAGGCTGCCGCCGCTGAAGCCGAAGCAGCAAAGGCTGCCGAAGGTTCGGCTGAATAAGTCTAGCATAGTCTTTCTGAAAAAGGCGGTCTTCGGGCCGCCTTTTTTGTTGCCGTCCGCTCATTTAGCACAGGCGCAACCCTGCGGCCACGCGACGCAGGGCCGTTGCCAGACAATGACCTTGAAACATTGCAAACTCCCCCTTACTGCTGGTCGAACAGTGGCGGTTCGGCAAGAGCCGACACGATCAAGGGAAAACGGATGCGCGCAAGGCGGATGACATGGCGAATGGCGGTGCACGTCTGGTGCATGATCGCTGTTATCGCCATTGGCTTTGCCCATAAAGCCCCTCAGGCCTTTGCAGCACAGCAAATCCCAACGGAGTTTGCCGCCTATACCCTGCCGGATGGTTCGCTACCGGTCCTGTGCATCTCCAGCCAAACCTCCTTTACACCTGAGGATCACGGCAAAACGCACGGGCATCTATCCCAAAGCGGCTGCGAAGCCTGCCGTATCGGTGCCTCCATCCTGCTGCCCATGCCTGCGGATACGATTGGCGTGGCGGCCCGAGCCAGTCTTGAAACGGCAAGTCCGCCTGTAGAAGAACCGGTTATCGCCCGGATTTTTCCCCCCAATAGCGCGCCCCGCGCGCCACCCCTTGGCTAACATCTGATCCGGCCATGCTTCTGATGCGCCCTGCCTCTCTTGCAGCAGGGCGAGGAACGCATGGCCACCACCGGCAGCAGGGTTTGGTCAAACAGGGTTTTTCCTTCGACTGACGCTCAGCTCTATCAGATTTCATGCCTATGGCCCTGCGGGCTTTGCCGGATCACATGCGGTTTCAGGTCCGCCCGTTGCATGTCCAGCAAGCCAAGCCATCAGGCATCCTTCCAAGGTTTCAACCATGTCCACCATCACATCCCTGCCGGTCGAAAAGCCGGTAGCAGTCTCAACCAGAGGATTTTATTTTGCCGCCTGGCGCTGGCATTTCTATGCCGGGCTCTACGTCGCTCCTTTCCTGATCGTGCTGGCCGTGACCGGGCTGATCATGATGTGGAGCGCCACCCTGATCGGACGCGACGGAGAAAAGGCTTTCACCGTCACCCCCATGGCGGCCCAGACGCTTGTGTCGCAACAGGCAGACGCCGCACTAGCCACCGTTCCAGGCGGGGTTATCGCTCAATATATCGCGCCAGCCACGCCGCAGAGTGTCGCGGCTTTCCGGGTCAACCGGGGCCAACAATCCATGATGGTCGCCGTCAATCCCTATGACGCGCAGGTGCTGGGCCAATGGAACCGCCGCAGCGCGCTCTACGACCTGGCCGATAGCATTCACAGCGACCTGTTGATCGGCACGCTCGGTGACCGGCTGATTGAAATCGCCGCCGGTTTCGGCGTGGTGCTGATCATCACCGGGCTTTACATGTGGTGGCCGCGCCAGGGCGAGCGGTTCTCGCAGCTGCTGGTTCCCCGTTTTACCGACAGAGGCCGCCAGCTTTGGAAATCCCTGCACCGCACCATCGGCTTTTATGCCTCGCTCCTGCTTCTGGTCTTTCTGGTCTCGGGCTTGAGCTGGGCGGGCGTCTGGGGCGAAAAATTCACCCAGGCCTGGAGCACTTTCCCGATTGGCAAATGGAGCGATGCCCCGCTGTCCGACGCCACCCATGCCGCCATGAACCATGGCAGCATCAAGGATGTACCGTGGACATTGGAACAGGCACCGATGCCGATGTCCGGATCTCATGCCGGTCACGCCGGACTGCCAGATGGGAAGGCCGTGACGCTGGACAATGTCATTGCCTATGCCCGCGCCATCGGCTTCGATCATCGCTTCCAGCTGAATTTCCCCAAGGACGAAACCGGCGTCTGGAGTATTTCGCGCGATACGATGAGCAATGACAGCACCAATCCCCTATTGGACCGCACCGTGCATATCGACCGCTATAGCGGCAAGGTGCTGGCCGATATCAAATATGAAAACTATGGTCTGGCTGGCAAGGCCATGGCGGTCGGCGTTTCCTTTCACATGGGCACGATTGGCCTGTGGAATCTGGCACTGGTCACCGTTTACTGTCTGGCAGTGATTTTCCTCAGCGTCAGCGGCATCGTCATGTGGTGGATACGCCGTCCGAAAGGCGCGTCACGGCTGATGGCCCCCGCCTATCCATCCGACATGCGCCTCTGGAAAACCGGAGCGATCGTCATGCTGTTCACCTCCCTGTTGTTTCCGCTGACGGGCGCGGCGCTGCTGGCTGTACTCCTACTCGATATGGTGCTGATCCGCCGGATCAGGCCGTTGAAAAGGGCATTGAGCTAAACCGACACTCAAAGGCGGCGCATCGAAAGCCGCCAGCAATCCATCCCACCCAAAACCAAAGGACATGATCATGACTGTCACATCCAGAACACTGGCCACATTTGCCCTCTTCGGCGCCCTGGCCCTGGCAGGCCAAGCCTTCGCCCACGCTCATCTGGCCACCGTCGCCCCGGCGGACAAGGCGACCATTGCCAGCGCTCCGAAAACCATCGACCTCAGCTTTACCGAAGGGCTTGAGCCAAAATTTTCCGGCGTCGATATCACCGGCCCGCAGCAGCAGAAGATCAAAACCGGTGAAGCCGTGGTCAGCAAGGACGGCAAGGGCCTGAGCGTTCCGCTCAGTGAGCCGCTTGCCCCCGGTGCCTATAGTGTCGAATGGCATGTTCTGTCGGTCGATGGTCATAAGTCCAACGGTACGACCAGCTTTACCGTCAAGCCGTGACACCCGAACAGGCCAACATCCTCTGCCGCCTGGTGTTCGACGCCTGCGCGCTCCTCCTCTGGGGCGCGCATGGTTTCGTGTGGCTCGCCGTGCCGAAAAACCTTTCGGCAGGCATCGCCCAGCACCTTGCCCGGTTTTATCAGCCTGCCCTCTGGTTGCTGGCAATAGCCGGAACTGGCAAGATCGTCGCCCAGAGTGCCATGCTCGGCGATGGCTGGCAGAGCATTACACCGTCCTTGATGATTGATCTGCTGGAAGCCACGCAAAGCGGCAGGGCGTTTGGGCTTCAGGCTGGGTTCGGCCTGCTTCTACTCATGAGCTATTATGCCTTTCCCCGCCATCGTGGCCCCGTCATGACGCTGCTGGGTGCGCCTCTGTTGATGAGCCTTAGCCTCAGCGGCCATGCGGTGGCGCAAGGAGGCTTGATCGGCCTGCTGCACCGCGCCAATCATAGCCTGCATCTGCTATCCGCCAGCTTGTGGCTTGGTGCCTTACCGCCCGTTCTGTTGCTATTAAACGCCATACAGGATCCTCGAACCCGGACACCGGCCCTGACTGCGTTGATGCGGTTTTCCACCATCGGTCATGTCGCCGTAGCACTGACGCTGCTCAGCGGGACGCTGAATGTCTGGCTAATCATCGGCCTATCGCTCGACATAGCGGCACCCTATCAACAATGGCTGGCCCTGAAGATCGCCGCCGTCGCTGCGATGGTGACGATTGCCGTCGTCAACCGTTATGTTTTCGTGCCGCAACTGCATCGAAGCCCGGTTCAGGCCGTACGGGCCATCAAGATTGGCACGCTGGCGGAATGCGCGCTTGGCCTGATCGCCGTGGCACTGGTATCCGCCTTTGGAACGATGCCGCCTGGATAACGACGCAATTGCAACGCTCCCAAGACAGAGGTCATGCTGTAATCCCTTGAAATGCATGGATCACCTGTGACAGTGTCTTGCCAACCCGATCCAGGAGATATTTCATGTCTTTGCGCCGCGCCATCCTTGCCGGTCTTTCCGCGCTTTTCCTTGCCCCCTTCGCCGCTATTGCCGCCGACCTGCCGGATCTGGGTGGCAAGACCGTTGTCGTCGTCACGGAAAATGCCTATCCGCCACTGCAATTCGTCGACCCGAAGAGCGGCAAGGCGATAGGTTGGGAATATGACGCCATGAACGAGATCGCCAAGCGGCTGAATGTCAAGGTCGAATATCAGAACACCTCCTGGGACGCGATGATCCAGGCGGTGTCCGACGGCCAGTACAATATCGGCATGACCGGCATCACCATCAAGGAAGACCGTAAGGAAAAGGTCGATTTTTCCGATCCTTATATGCGCTCGCAGCAATTGATGCTGGTGCGCGGCGATGAAGCCCGTTTCACCGACGCCAAGAGCTTCAAGGCCTTCGAAAAGGGCCTGATTGGCGCGCAACCCGGGACAAGCCCGTTCTACACCGCCGTCTATGAAGTGCTTGACGGCAACGAACAGAACCCACGTATCAAACTGTTCGAAACCTTTGGCGCGACCGTGCAGGCCCTAAAAACCGGCGATGTCGATCTGGTTCTGACCGACAGCACCGCTGGCAAAGGCTATGTCGATGCCTCCGCTGGCGCCTTGAAAATCATCGGCGAACCGCTGGGTACGGAAGATTTCGGCTTCATCTTTCCAAAGGGTTCGGATCTGGTCAAGCCGGTCAATGCCGCCATCGCTGCCCTGAAGGCCGATGGCACGTTCGACGCCTTGAACAAGAAATGGTTCCTCGACTACAAGCTGGGTGATTGACGGCCAGGCGTCTTTCCATGGCCTTTCAGACCCTTCCGAACGGTAGCAAGCAGGATTTCCCCTGGTGGCTGGTGGCGCTTGGCCTGCTGGCGCTAGCGCTGGCCATCACCATCGCCGTCAACGACCTCTACAGCCAGGTGTTCGAAACCGTCTCACGCGGTATCGGCGTCACCGTTTTCGTGACGCTGACCGGTTTTGCGCTCGCCTCCATGCTTGGCCTGCTGATTGCGCTGGCGGGCATGGCCGATAGCATCGTGCTGCGTCAGGCCGCGCGATTCTATATCGAGATCGTCAGGGGCATTCCGGTCCTGGTCCTGCTGTTTTACGTGGCCTTCGTCGGCGCGCCCGGCTTCGTTGCTCTCTATAATACCCTCACCACCCCGCTTGTTTCCACCGGCTGGCTGGAACCGCTTCAAGTGCGCGATGTCTCGCTGATGTGGCGGGCGATTTTTGCGCTTTGCATCGGTTATTCGGCCTTCATCGCCGAAATCTTCAGAGCCGGCATCGAATCCATCGACAAGGGACAGATCGAGGCCGCCAAATCGCTGGGACTGAACCGCACGCAGCGGTTTCGACTGGTGGTTCTGCCCCAGGCCATCCGGGTTATTTTCCCACCGCTCTCCAATGATTTCGTCGCCATGGTCAAGGATTCATCGCTGGTCTCAGTGCTGGGCGTCGCCGATATCAGCCAGGCAGGAAAGATTTATGCCTCCGGGTCCTTCCGGTTTTTCGAGACCTATTCCATTGTCGCCTATATTTATCTGATCCTCACCATCGGCCTGTCGCTCATCCTGCGGCGCTTGGAAAAACGGATGCGGTCCCGCGATGGCCAGCGAACCTAAACGTCGCTAATCATAGCTCTATACCGGCGATACTCCTCGGCAAGACCGGGCCTCAGACTGTCGGCCACCGGCAGGATCGTCGCAAAGAGTGTTTCCGGATCGGCGATAGTGCCAAGCGCTGCCACCGCATCCTTGACCTCTTGCGGATAAAGATCCGGCTGGCGGGCCACCCGGTTGCAGAATACCTGCAAATTGAACCGGATATTGGCGCTGATCGCATCAGCACGGTCGGCGGCGGCCAAAGGAAGGTCGCGCCAGCCAAACAGGCTATGCATATCCAGAAACAACAGAAATTCATGATAATAGCGCGCCGTTTCCGGCAGACCGACTTGCAACAGCAGCTTGTCAAACGAAGTGTCCAAACCTGCGGCAGACTTCCATTGCCCGAGATCATAGCAATAGATCAAAGTCGGATCATACAACACCTTGCCACAACACAGAAACGTAGCGACGAAACTCCAGTCGCAATAGGCGCCCCGCGTCGGATGATGCGCATTGAAAGTCTTCAGGACCCCTGTAAATAGCCTAGTGCGAAAAATGCTGTAATAAAGCGCATTATTGCCACCGGTCTTATTGACATACTGCTGTATCCGCCCCGATGGCGTCTCCGCATCCAGATTGGTCGTGACCACATCGGCCACACCCGCATCGTCGCGCCATATCATCGTTTGCGGTCGCACACCGATCACATCCTGCGGCAAGGAGGAGAGATCCGCTACCGGCAAGCCGTCGAGAACATAGATCGCGTCATCATCGGCAAACGGCATCAGAAACGGCGTTTCCACATGATTGAGCGCGTTGACCAGATTGGCGACGGCATCTTCTGCAGTGGAATGCAGGTAACGGACGCGCGCGCCGAGGCTTTGCAGCCATTTCGCCTTGGCCGGATCGCCGGAATTGTCGGACACGATCAGCACGGCATCCAGCTTTTCCGCATAAATCAACGCACTTTCCAGGGAAAATCGGCCCTGATCCAGCGATCGGCGGCTGGGAACAACAATTGAAAGCTGGGACATGCAGGGTTTTCCGAAAACAGGGCAGCAGAATTTTTAAAGGAGAGAATGCATCAGCATTCTTGATGCCTCGGTATTAGAGAAGCAGTGTTTCCCCAGGCTGGATGGCTTGTACGCCGCACCATGCAGAAAACTAGCTGCCCCTTTGCAGTCCGATGCTGCAAGCATGAACGAAAGACAAGCCCTGCGCCAGACCAACGGTATATCGCCGAGCGATCAACAGGAGTGACAGCAGACGCAATGTCCGACAATCTTGCCGCAGCATTGGCGCTTTACGCCTCTGGAAACCTGGCGGGCGCTTATGCCGCCTTGAAAAGCGCCCTGGCCAAAGACCCCGCTCCGGGACCGAGAGCCCTGCTGGTCATGGCCCAGTGCTGTGCCAAGCTCGACCATTTCACCGAAGCCGCCGTGTTTTACCGGCAGGCAGCCAAGATCATCCCGTCTCAAGCTCTCACCCTGGTCACACTCGCAGAAAAAATGGAGCGGTCCGGGATTGAAAAGGCAAGCGCCCAGGAAATCCAAATCCTTGAAACATCCAGGCGGGCCATTCGCTCCGGTCCGTTTGATGTCCAATCCTGGCGAACCTATCGGACCGCTTTGCGGCACACGCTCAATATCGACGAAATGCGCATGAGCGACCAGGCGGTTCGGGACCGGTTGAACCGGCAGGAGGCGGCCTATTATTCGCTCGATAGCCAAACCGTTCATCTGAGCTGGTGTGATGACGAGACCTTAAACAGCCGCTGGAACAATGGCTTGCCAGCCCCGGCACCGGCCTCACGCGATTGGCGAAAACCAGCTGGCGAGACACTCAAACTCGCCTATCTGCTTGCCGATGGCCCAAGCGACGACCCACTTCGCAGGCTTACCCTGTCGCTTGCAGCCCGACATGACCCGACCAATTTTGACGTTCTGTTGATTTGCAACGAGCCGCCGGGACCCGACGAATTGGATGCAGACATAAAGACTCTCAGCCTCAAGGATCTCTGTGAGGATGCGGCTTTGGCCGCCCTGCGCGCCGCTGGCATCGATATCCTGATCGATCCGCTTGGCCATGGCGACGGCGGCCGTCCTGATCTGCTGCGGCACCGGATCGCGCCGCTGCATCTGGCAATGGCCGGTCACCCGGGGCCAAGGACCGAGCTTATATGCGACTATATGCTCGCAAACACCGCAGTTCTGCCGAAGGACGACCTACGCCTCCATGGCCGGGCGATCTGCCATCTGCCGGAGACTTTTCTTGTCAGTTCTCCCATACAACAGCCGCCTTCGCTGTCGCGCCAGCAGTTCGACCTGCCTGAAGACAGAGTGGTCTTCGCGGCTTTTCATCCCACCGAACAGATATCTCCACGAACCGCCGATCTCTGGGTTGATATTCTGCGGCAGACGGAAAATAGCCTGCTATGGATATCCTGCGGCAATTACGCCCGAAACAATTTCAGCACCTGGATGAACCGTCAGGGCATAGCCGAAAACCGATTGGTTTTTCGCAACCCAGCCAAGCCCATGGAGCAAGTGGGCTGGATGACCCTGGCCGACATCGCCCTCGATTGTTTCCCTTGCAACGCCGGATTTTCGACGCTTGCCGCCTTACAGGCCGGTTTACCCGTGCCAACTTTTTCGGGCGGAAATTTCGCCAGTCGTGTCACGGCAAGCCTGTTGCACACCTGCGGGCTAGAAAAGCTGATTGCCCGAGACGCCGATGCCTATGTGGCTCTGTGTATCGATCTGGCCCGCGATAAGAGCGCCCGCAATGCCTTGAAACAGACTATTCGCGCACAGGGTCCAAGATCGCCTCTGTTTGATATCACAGGCTTTATCCGCCACTTGGAAGCCGCCTATCACACCATGGCAGCGCGGGCCGCAACGGGCCTTGAGCCGCAGGATTTTTCAGTTCCAGTCCTGTAAACGCTGCTGGCGTTCTTCATGAAACCAAAGGCAAAGCCTTCAATCTTTGAATTGCCGTTTCGCTTGAAAACTGGTATCAGACCGCCATGGGATCTAAATTCGGATGTCTCGCGCCTGACATATTCGTGCTGCAAGACCACAAGCGTCTTCCGGCACGTTTCTTTGCGCGCGTTGCCGGAGCGCTTGGCAATCAGCTGACTTAAGTCGCTCCTCGCGGTGCGGCCTGCAACTGCGATAGTCTTGCAAACACTCTTTGACACGGTCATATGACCCAATCCCTTTTCAACCCTTCGACGGATGAATAGCCATGAGCGCACCTCGTACCCTCTACGACAAGATTTTCGACGATCATCTGGTGGATCGCCAGGATGACGGCACCTGTCTTCTCTATATCGACCGCCACCTCGTGCACGAGGTGACGAGCCCGCAGGCCTTTGAAGGTTTGCGCATGGCTGGCCGCAAGGTGCATGCACCAACCCGCACTCTGGCCGTCGTTGACCATAACGTACCGACCACGCCGGACCGGGCCGAAGGGATCAAGAACGAGGAAAGCCGCATCCAGGTCGAGGCCTTGGCCAAGAATGCCGCTGACTTCGGCGTCGAATATTATTCCGAAAAAGACAAGCGCCAGGGCATCGTGCATATCGTCGGCCCTGAACAGGGTTTCACCCTGCCTGGCATGACCATCGTCTGCGGCGACAGCCATACCTCGACCCACGGAGCCTTCGGCGCCCTGGCGCATGGCATCGGCACGTCGGAAGTGGAACATGTTCTGGCCACCCAGACCTTGATCCAGAAGAAGGCCAAGAACATGCTGGTGCGTGTCGATGGCAAGCTGCCGGCTGGCGTCACCGCCAAGGACATCATTCTCGCCATCATCGGTGAAATCGGCACGGCTGGCGGCACCGGCCACGTCATCGAATTTGCCGGTGAGGCTATCGAGGCCCTGTCGATGGAAGGCCGCATGACCGTCTGCAACATGACGATCGAAGGTGGTGCCCGCGCTGGCCTGATTGCGCCTGATGAAAAGACCTTCGAATATATCAAGGGCAAGCCCCGCGCGCCGAAGGGTGAAGAACTGGAGATGGCGCTTCAATACTGGAAGACGCTGCATACCGATGAAGGCGCGCATTTCGACCGCACCGTGGTGCTGGATGCCGCCAACCTGCCGCCCATCGTCTCCTGGGGTTCTTCGCCGGAAGATGTGATTTCGGTTCAGGGCGTCGTGCCGAACCCCGACGATATCGCTGACGAAAACAAGCGGACGTCGAAGTGGCGGGCGCTCGACTATATGGGCCTGAAACCCGGCACCAAGATCACCGACATCGCCATCGACCGGGTGTTTATCGGCTCCTGCACCAATGGCCGCATCGAAGACCTGCGCGCCGCAGCCGCCGTGCTGAAGGATCGCAAGGTGGCATCGACGGTTTCTGCCATGGTGGTTCCGGGGTCTGGCCTCGTCAAGGAACAGGCGGAAGCCGAAGGTCTCGACAAGATCTTCCTCGATGCCGGTTGCGAATGGCGTGAGCCGGGCTGTTCCATGTGTCTGGCGATGAACGACGACCGCTTGAAGCCGGAAGAACGCTGCGCCTCGACCTCGAACCGCAATTTCGAAGGCCGCCAGGGCTATAAGGGCCGCACTCACCTCGTTTCCCCCGCCATGGCCGCTGCCGCTGCCATTGCCGGCCATTTCGTCGATATCCGCGAATGGAAGTGAGATAGTCTCGAACTCTTCATCAGAAAGGCGGCTCTTGAGCCGCCTTTGTTATTTTCACTCAATGATTCACGTGAAATCAGAAGCTCGCCGTTATCGGATCGGGTCCAATGCGGGTCGATGAGCTGTCGAGCGCAGCGATCTCAGTCATGTCTTGTGGATCAAGGCTGAAATCGAACACCTTGAAATTCTCCTCGATACGCGACGGCGTAACGGATTTCGGGATCACCACCAGCCCGCTTTCGATATGCCAGCGGATGATGATCTGGGCCGCCGTGCGGCCATGCTTGGCAGCGATCTTACCGATCACCGGATTGTCCAACAGCTTGCCCTGGCCAAGTGGGCTCCAGGACTGGGTGATGATACCGTGAGCCTGGTGGAATTCGCGGGCTTGTTTCTGCTGGAAATCCGGATGCAGTTCGATCTGGTTGATGACAGGCACCACGCCGGTTTCATCGATGATCGTCTTCAGATGCTCCGGATAGAAATTCGACACGCCGATGGAGCGCGCCCGGCCCTCCTCCTTCAATTTGATAAAGGCCTTCCAGGTCTCGACAAACAGGCCGCGATGCGGCGATGGCCAGTGGATCAGGTAGAGATCGACATAATCAGTGCCGAGCCGTTTCAGGCTGGCATCGAAGGCTTTGAGGGTGTTGTCAAAGCCCTGCTCATTGTTCCACAGTTTGGTGGTCAGGAAAATGTCGCCACGGTCGATGCCGGACGAGCGGATGCCTTCGCCGACACCCTCCTCGTTTTCATAGACGGCAGCCGTATCGATATGGCGATAACCCGCCGACAGCGCCGAACGTACCGCAGGTGCCGCTTCGCTATTTGGGGTTTGCCAGACGCCGAGACCCACCTGCGGGATGCTGTTGCCGTCGGAAAAGGAAATGTAGGATTGATCTGCCACGTAAGGGTCTCCCATTCGAGATCGAGGTTTAAGATCGGGCAAGAACCGCGACGACCTTGAGAAGGCGCATTCCATGATGCCGGGTCTATAGATAGGCAGGGGCAATGTGTTTCCCACCCCGGCAGCCCGGTGTTTGTCTCAGGGAGGTATGTCTTCACAAAACCGTGACAATGGTGGCCTGTGAAACAACCGCCAGCAGGCGGCGCATGTCGGCGGGGCTGATCGCCACGCAGCCCTCCGTCGGAGTATAGTCCGGGCGCGCCACGTGGAAAAAGATCGCAGACCCGCAGCCCTGCTTACGGCAGGTGACGTTCCAGTCCATCACCAGGCAGATATCATAGAGCCGGTCCTGACGCTGCAATCGCTCATGACTGGGGGTAAACGGCGCCTTGACCGGACGGTTATAGGCCGGGTGTCCCGGCGCATCGCACCACAGCATGTCAGCACGAATCGACCTCAAAGGCAGGCGCGAGCCTATGGCCGCACGAGACTCCGCCCGAAAGTAGCCGTAAAGCAACCGCATCGATGCCCGTGGGGTTGCGCCATCGCCCTCACGCTTGAAAGCCGTGATGCCCGACCGTCCGATGGAGGCGGGAAACCGAAGCGGTCCAGCCTGAACGATGGCCTGGCTCTTGCAACCGGGCTTGCGGCGCACCACAATACTGCGAAGACCTTGGCGCGGTCGAGACCCGGCTCTGGGAGGTGGGTTTGGCATATCGCTCACGGAGTTTTGCTTTGTCGAACACTTTTCTTGTAGAGTGAGTTGGCTAGATAAGACAATGATTTCAAGAACAGTGCAATCTGGCCTGTTCGCTGCTTGGGAGTATATCAGGTATGGCTGCTCGGACGATCCTTCTGGTCGATGACGACGATGACCTGCGCGAAACGCTGGTGGAACAACTTTCTCTTTACGAGGAGTTTTCGATCCAGCAGGAATCCAACGCCACCAAGGGCGTGCAGGCTGCCCGCAACGGCC
This sequence comes from Agrobacterium vitis, assembly GCF_013426735.1. Taxonomy (NCBI): domain Bacteria; kingdom Pseudomonadati; phylum Pseudomonadota; class Alphaproteobacteria; order Hyphomicrobiales; family Rhizobiaceae; genus Gillisella; species Gillisella vitis. The sequence goes on along the minus strand of NZ_AP023272.1, from coordinate 559,869 downwards.
AGGTGGACCTGATGATCATGGATGTGGGCCTGCCGGACATGGATGGCCGCGAAGCCGTGAAACTGCTGCGCAAGGGCGGCTTCAAGGCCCCCGTCATCATGCTGACCGGCCACGACACCGATTCTGACACCATTCTGGGGCTTGAGGCCGGTGCGAATGACTATGTCACCAAGCCATTCCGCTTTGCCGTTCTGCTCGCCCGCATCCGCGCGCAGTTGCGCCAGCACGAGCAGAGCGAGGACGCGACGTTTACTGTCGGTCCCTATCTGTTCAAGCCGAGCCAGAAGCTGCTGACCACCGAGGACGGCAAGAAAATCCGACTGACGGAAAAGGAAGCGGCGATCATCCGCTATCTCTACCGCGCCGGGCAGAAAGTCGTCACCCGCGACGTGCTGCTGGAAGAAGTCTGGGGATACAACTCCGGCGTCACCACCCATACGCTGGAAACCCATGTCTATCGCCTGCGCCAGAAGATAGAACGGGACCCGTCCAACGCCGAAATTCTGGTCACCGAAAACGGCGGTTACAAGATTATTCCCTAAACGGACATTGAACGGACCCTGAACCGGAGCATTCTCGATGGCGCTGAGCGATGACATGCAACTGCTTTCATCTCTGGCGCTGTTTCAGGGGCTGGAGCCGGACCAATTACGGCTGATCGCCTTTGGTGCCGAGCACAGGCCCATCGGCCAGGGCCAGCCACTATTTCGGGAACACTCTCCGGCTGAATGCGCCTATGTGGTGGTGCGGGGCCGGTTCGAGCTTTCCAACACGGGCCGCGATGGCAAGCCGCAAGTCGCCGCTGTTGCCGGTCCTGGCACCATGCTGTCGGAACTGGCGCTGGCCACCATGGTGGAGCGCAAATACACCGCCATCGCCCTGGAGGATGCCGAAGTGCTGCGCATTCCCCGCCCGCTGTTCCACCGGCTGCTGGAGGAATATCCAAAGCTCGGCCTGGTGATGCAGGACCGCATCCGGCAAAACCTTGTCGCACTGGCGACTGGGGCAAAAGGCATGGAAGAGCGGTTTCGGTAACGCTTACCGCGTTGTCAGGTTGGGCGGCAAGATTGCATCATCGTTTTACTATGGGGCTCACCCCCCTCTGCCTTGCCAGGCATCTCCCCCTCAAGGGGGGAGATCGAACCGGAGTTGACCGCTCGCTTCACGTCATCTGTACACAGCAACGAAAGTCGCCAACCTATCCGAAGAATGAGCGGCTACGTCTATCCGATCTCCCCCTTTGAGGGGGAGATGTCCGGCAGGACAGAGGGGGGTAAACGGCATATCGTAACGACAATATTATGTACCGTCGTCAATCAATCACAGCGGTTTACTGACGCTTCTATAAACCGTGGTTGTCCAACCGCTCCTTGCACACCACCTCGACGGCGCCTTGCAAGAGTTTGATATGCTCCACCAACCAAGTCAGTTCTTCGGCTGTGATCTCGTATTGCGATGAATAGCGGGCCTCGACATAGGCACGGTGCAGGCGGTCGAAACAACGACGGGCAAGGCGGTTTTTCCTCGGCCACGCATCGATCAGACGAGTATCCAAACTTTCGGCCAGCGGTCGCAATTTTCTTAAATTGTGCAACCGGGGGCTATAGAGCGTCAGCACCAGCAGAACGCAGTGGTAAAGCCGTTCAACCGTTTGATGAAGCTGGAAGGCGGCTTCATTAAAATTACCGCGCTCAATCAAAAATCCGGCTGCGGCCTGAAAGGCGTCGGCACTCGAAAACCAATCCTCGAAATAAGTCTTCGCCTGAGCCTGCCTCTCCTCTGGAGGCAGCGGTTTGGCTGTGGTGAGCGGAAAGCCTGGCGCTTCATAAAGCGGGATACCGTCACGGGCGATATCGATGAAGAAAGGCAGGCCTCGGGCCAGTCGATTGTTCATATCATCAAGGGAGTGAACAATGAAATTGACAGGGGTTTTCAAGCGCTTGGTGGCGATTTCCTCCCGTATCAGATATTCCTGCGCGCCGCGCCAGAACTCATCCTCATCGGCAAAAGTCTCACTATTCACCACCACCAGCAGGTCATAATCGGAGTAATAGCCGCTGGCATGGTCCTCGACCCAGTCGCCACGCGCATAGGAGCCGAACAGGATCAGCTTGAGGATACGGCCGCCCTTGTTTTTATCGGACAGCCTGCCCTTTTGCGCGGCTTCGAACTCGTCGAAGAGAATGCGGACCACCCGCTCCAGTTCGCGCTGCTTGCGGGTGGGCAGATGATTGAGCCGGTCCTGATCCATCTACCCCTCCCTTGACGTGCCGTGGATATCAAAGCGCGAACTGCACCGTCACCGGCACATGGTCAGACGGCTTTTCCCAGCCGCGTGCTTCGCGCAAAATCTCGATGGTTTTCAGCGACGGTAACAGATCCGGTGACGACCAGATATGGTCGAGGCGGCGGCCCTTGTCGGCGCTGGCCCAGTCCTTGGCCCGGTAGCTCCACCACGTATAGAGTTTTTGCGATGGATCGACCAACTGGCGCATCAGGTCCACCCAGCCACCTCGGTCGATCACGTCAAGCAGACCTGCGGTTTCCACCGGGGTATGGGACACGATCTTCAGCAACTGCTTGTGCGACCAGACATCATGCTCCAGCGGTGCGATATTCAGGTCGCCGACCAGGATAGCCGACGTATTTGGCTCGGCACTGGCCGACAGCGTCTTCATTTCCTCGACGAAATCCAGCTTGTGGCCGAATTTTGGATTGATGTCCCGGTTGGGCTCGTCGCCTCCGGCAGGCACATAGAAATTATGCAGGCGAATACGCCGCCCGTTCCACTCGAAAATCGCCGAAATATGGCGGCTGTCACCGACGCCGCAGAAATCCTGCCGGTGGTCTTCGGTCAAAGGAAATTTCGAGACGGTTGCAACGCCATGATAGCCCTTCTGGCCATGCAGAATAGCATAGGGATAGCCCAGCGCCTGAAACGCCTCCAACGGAAACTCATGGTTCTGGCATTTGATTTCCTGAAGGCAGAGAATATCCGGCTGACGCAGTTTGAGAAAATGCTCGACGATCGGCATGCGCAGCCGCACCGAATTGATATTCCAGGTGGTCAGGGAAAAAGTCATGCCGGGTTCCTTCAGCGCCGAACAGATCCGGCCTCGCTCATCCCTTTATGCAAACTCGCAGAATTTTGACAGTGAAAAGGCCCGAAATCTCCAGATTTCGAGCCTCGATCCAGTAGAGATCGTTCAAACACCGCTCAGCCGCGATTGCGGATATCGTCATAGGGAACTTCGAAGACTTTTTCATCGAAATTGACGCCCTGCTGGACGTTGAAGATCATTACCGACGTGTCCTTGCCCTGCGCATCGGTGACGGTCCATTGCCGCAGCTCGAAGGTCTTCGGATCAAACATCAGGGTGATGGTCTGGTCGCCAAAAATCGATTTGTCACCCAGCACGATGGTGGTCAGGTCCTGCTCTTCCTTGACCTGCCGCACCATCTGATGGCCGAGATCGATGCGGTCGGACAAAAGCAGGCTTAGCGGCGTCTTCGACAGCGGATAGACATCCCAGGTCTTCATTTTCAGGTTGCCGATTGCCACGTTACGGCCATCGGAAATCACCCGCATCGGTGAGGGCTGTTCATAGTTGAAGCGCAGCTTGCCGGGACGTTCGATATAGAATTTTCCGGCTGTCTGTTCACCGCGCGGGCCAAACTGCACGAACTCACCCATCATGGTTTTCACCGAGGCAAAATGATCGGCGATCCTCTGCGCGGCGCTGGCCTGGGCCTGAGCGTATGCGGGTGAGACTGTGGCGCCCGTGGCCGCCACAGCAATCCCCGCAGCCGCCATGCCGATAAATCCCCGGCGGCCAATCATCCCTGCCATGCCTGCCGGGGCAAACGTCTTCTTTTGCATTCTTTTCTCCTTTTGCCCCTGTTCCATAAGGCGCAAACCGGGCGCCATGGTGACACACACCGGATCGTGAACGCCGAAACGTCTTTCGACGCCTGGACGTTCCACACCAGCCTGTCGCCATCACCGCTCGATGTCAGCTTCCGTCGGAACGAGGATTTCGCGTTTGCCCGCGTGGTTGGCCGGGCCGATAATGCCTTCCTGCTCCATGCGTTCGATCAGCGATGCGGCACGGTTATAGCCGATGCCCAGCCGACGTTGAACATAGGAGGTCGAGGCTTTTCCATCCCGAAGCACGACGGCGACGGCCTGGTCGTAAGGATCGTCCGATTCGGCCAGATTGCCGGTTCCTGCCGGTCCACCGCCTTCGTCGTCGTCCTCATCGATGGTCACGGCATCAAGATAATCCGGCGCGCCCTGGGTTTTCAGATAGGCAACGATGTCTTCCACCTCATTATCCGAGACGAAAGGTCCGTGAACGCGCTGGATGCGCCCGCCGCCAGCCATGTAGAGCATATCGCCCATGCCCAGCAACTGTTCAGCGCCCTGCTCGCCCAGAATAGTACGGCTGTCGATCTTGGAGGTAACCTGGAAGGAAATCCGGGTCGGGAAGTTTGCCTTGATGGTACCGGTTATGACATCGACAGAAGGCCGCTGCGTCGCCATGATCACGTGAATACCAGCCGCACGCGCCATCTGCGCCAGGCGCTGCACCGCGCCTTCGATATCCTTGCCCGCCACCATCATCAGGTCGGCCATCTCGTCGATGATAACAACGATATAGGGCATGGGCTGCAAATCGAAGGTCTCGGTCTCGTACATAGCCTCGCCGGTCTGCCGGTCGAAGCCGGTCTGCACGGTGCGGGTCAGAACCTCGCCTTTTTCGATGGCCTGCTCGACGCGGCTGTTGAAGCCGTCGATATTGCGCACGCCGATCTTCGACATCTTCTTGTAGCGCTCTTCCATCTCGCGCACCGTCCATTTCAAGGCGACAACGGCCTTTTTCGGATCGGTAACGACAGGTGAGAGCAGATGCGGAATGCCGTCATAGATCGACAATTCCAGCATTTTCGGATCGATCATGATCAACCGGCATTTTTCCGGCGGCAAACGGTAGACCAGCGACAGGATCATGGTGTTGATCGCCACCGACTTGCCCGACCCGGTCGTACCAGCGACCAGCAGATGCGGCATCTTGGCGAGGTCGGCGATCACAGGTTCACCGCCAATGGTCTTGCCCAGCGCCATCGGCAGCTTGGCTGTCGAGCCGTTGAAGTCGCGACTGCCAATCATTTCCCGCAGATAGACGGTTTCGCGGGTGCGATTCGGCAATTCGATACCGATGGCATTGCGGCCCGGCACCACGGCGACACGGGCGGCAATGGCGCTCATCGAGCGGGCAATATCATCGGCAAGACCGATAACGCGGGACGATTTGATCCCTGGCGCAGGCTCAAGCTCATAAAGTGTGACGACCGGGCCGGGGCGCACTTCGATAATATCACCCTTGACGCCGAAATCTTCCAGCACGCCTTCCAGCGTCCGGGCGTTGTGTTCAAGCTGGTCAGCCGACAGGCTGGCATCCTTGGCAACCGCACGTGGTTCGGCCAGAAGCTGAACCGACGGCAATTGGAAACCACGCGCACCTCTTGGACCAGCGACCGGAGAACCAGACACCGGAGACGGGCGCGGACGCTCTGCGGCGGGGGCAACACGGCGGGCAGAAGGCTTTGCAGCGCGGTCTTCGTCTTCATCGTCGAATAGGATGTCATCAGCCGAACGACCACGGGTGCGCAGGTCAAAGGGTGGCTCGTCATCCGGCGACACCGGCGGCGGCGCGATACGGCGACGGCCCGCACTCCGCTCACCCGGCTCAAAGGACGGGTCGGCGCGGTGGTCCGGGCGTCCAGCCTGAACCGGCATAACCTCATCATCATTGAAGTCATAGGGCTGGTCGAAATCCGACCGCTCGCGCCTTTTTGGCTTCAGACCGGCGAGACGCCGCATCCGGGCCTGACCGGTATACCAGACATGGGCGAGCGCACCGGCAGCCAGCGCGAAAGGCCCGGTGCGGTCATCATCGTCCTCATCCTCATCAACGATTGGCACGGCCTTGCTCTTGCGCGACCCCGCCTGTGAGCTTGCGCGGGCAGCCAGAATTTCCGCTTCGAAATCATCCTCTTCATTGCCGATAATACCGGCGGCAAACAACATCAGCCACAGCATCGGGGCGATGAAGATCACGCCCAGCACCATGGCAAAGGTTCCGGTCGGATAGGCTCCGACAAACAGTGCGGGAAAGCGCAGGATCATGTCGCCGATCACCCCACCGATCCCGTTCGGAATGGGCCATGTGCCGGGCGGCGGAAAACAGCCGAACACGGCAGCGCCCGCAACCGCCCCAGTGCCCCAGGCGGCAAGCCGACGTGGCAGGCGGGTGATCTTACGACCGGAGATCAGCGAAAGCGACCAGGCCAGAATGGGTAAAAGGGCTGCAACCGAAGCCAGTCCGAAAAACTGCATAGCAAGATCGGCAAAGACGGCACCGGGATAACCGAGAATATTGGTGGGCGCCCGGCTGGTCGCATAGGAAAAACTGGGATCGGCAACATTCCAGGTGGCCAGCGCGGCAATGGCCGCCACCAGCCCAAGGAACAAGGCAAAGCCGAGCAGAGCCAGGCATTGCCGCATGATGAAACCCATCACGATCATCCGAGGCGACCGCTCTTCCAATATTGCCAGCGTGCTTCTGCTCATAGGTGTTCGCCTGCCAGTGCAATTTCAACAAAATTTGGAAACCGGATACGCCGGGCAGGACCCGAACCGGCTTGCGAAGAGTGAGATTACCAGAATACGGGTTAACGCTCCTTTAACCATGGGATAACCCGTCCGATCGAAAGCCCGCCTGACCAACCTGGCGCAACCAGTCTTTCGCTATGAGGGTATATAGAGCGCGATTTTCCAGAATCAAAAAACCCGGACACGAGGCCCGGGTTGATTTTCTGATAACGAAGCACCTTGATCGGCCCCCGAAACCGGGAGCAAGAGAGATCAAGAATGATAAGCAGCTTCACCGTGAGAGGCGAGGTCGAGACCTTCGCGCTCGGCTTCGACTGGCACACGCAGACCAACGATCACATCGACGATCTTGTAGAGGATTGCAGAGCCGATACCGGTCCACAGGATGGTGATGACCACGGCCTGAAGCTGCACCATGACCTGGCCACCCATCGTCTGTTCGCCGGCATAGCCGACGCCACCCAGCGAAGCGCTGGCGAAAATGCCGGTGGCAATAGCGCCGAACATGCCGCCAATGCCGTGGACGCCGAACACGTCAGCCGTATCGTCATAGCCGAACTTGTTCTTCACGACAGAGACGAAGAAGTAGCAAAGCGGCGAAACGATCACGCCCATGACAATCGCGCCCATCGGGCCGACGATACCGGCGGCAGGCGTGATGGCAACGAGGCCAGCAATCATGCCGGAGGCAGCGCCCAGCATCGAGGCCTTGCCGCGAGTGAAGGATTCAACCACACACCAGGACAGGATAGCCGCAGCCGTGGCAATAAAGGTGTTGACGGTTGCGAGCATCGCACCACCGGAGGCTTCGAGGTTGGAGCCGGCATTGAAGCCGAACCAGCCGACCCAGAGCATGGCGGCACCGACATAGGTGAGCGTCATGGAATGGGGGGCCATCATGTCCTTGCCATAGCCCGTACGCTTGCCGACCAGGATCGCACCGACCAGACCGGCAACACCGGCATTGATGTGAACGACGGTGCCGCCAGCAAAATCAAGTGCGCCAAGACCGAAGAGATAGCCCTTGGCATCCCAGACCATATGGGCGACCGGGAAATAAACGAATGTGACCCACAGCAGGCAGAACAGGATCGCAGCCGAGAACTTGATGCGTTCCGCGAAGGCACCGATGATCAGCGCAGGCGTGATGGCCGCAAAGGTCATCTGGAACAGCATGAAGATATATTCCGGGATAACGACGCCCTTGCTGAAGGTAGCAGCCGTTGTCGTCGTATCGACGCCAGCCAGGAACATCTTGGCAAAGCCGCCGAAGAACGGGCTTTCGCCGCCGCCGAAGGCGAAGGAATAGCCATAGATGACCCAGACGATCATCACCATGGCGGCAATGACGGTGCACTGCATCAGCACGGACAGCATATTTTTGGCGCGCACCAGGCCGCCGTAGAACAGGCCAAGGCCGGGAATGGCCATGAACAGAACGAGGATGGTGGACAGGAACATGAAGGCGGTATCGCCCTTATCAGGAACCGGAGCAGCTGCCGCCGCAACGGCTGGCGCTGCATCCTGCGCAAAGGCGATCGCTGGCGCCATCAAGGCCGCCGATGCAGCCCCGAGGCGCAAGGCTTGAGATTTGAATGTGGAAAACGACATGTATATGAACTCCCCTTGACGGCCGGTCTTACAAGGCTTCGGTATTGGTTTCACCGGTGCGGATACGCACCGCCTGATCGATTCCGTAGACGAAAATCTTTCCATCGCCGATCTGACCGGTCTTGGCAGCCGAGGCGATCGCTTCTACCGCCTTTTCGGCAACATCCGTCGCCACTGCGACCTCGATCTTCAGCTTGGGCAGGAAGCTCACGGCATATTCCGTGCCGCGATAGATTTCCGTGTGCCCCTTCTGCCGCCCATATCCCTTGACCTCCGTGACGGTCAGGCCTTGGATACCGACAGCCGTCAGTGCTTCGCGCACTTCGTCCAGCTTGAACGGCTTGATAATGGCCATCACAATCTTCATCTGGTTTCCCATCCTCTGGTTTATCCTCGGCGAATAACGCCGTCTCTCCGCGACGCCGACCTACGACAGGGGGCAGCGACTATCCTCCTACATTCAAACCGTGTGCCAAGTTTCAATCGGCATTTAAGCTATTGAAATACAAGGGTTATAATGGAGAGCGCCAAAAAAAAGGCACCGGAATGGGCGAAAACATGGTTTTTTTTGTGCAAAATCAAAAAACAGCACAAAATTTAATCATTTGCCTTTTTCCGAATCAAGCCCTCCTGGGCAACGGAAACAACCAGCTGGCCTGTCCGCGTATAAATTGAGCCTCTGGTCATTCCCCGGCCACCCGACGCGCTGGGGCTATCTTGCGAATAGAGCAGCCAGTCATCGAGCTTTGTGGGCAGGTGGAACCACATCGCATGGTCGAGGCTGGCGGCCTGGAGGCGCTGGTCAAAAACGGAAACGCCGTGGGCATAAAGCGCGACATCCAGGAGCGTCATGTCCGAGAGATAGGCCAGCACGGCGGCCTGCAAACGGCGGTCATCCGGCACCAAGCCGGTCATACGCACCCAGATATCGGCTTTCGGTTCCAGCTTGTCCTTTGTCAGATAATGCAGGAAGGAGGTGGGGCGAAACTCCACCGGACGCTCCCTGGCCCAATAGGCCCGGATATGGGCGGGCGCTTGCGACAGAAACATTTCGCGAAATTCCCGCTCGCCCATCAACCCTTCCGGCGGCGTCACATTGGGCATGACGAGCTGGTGGGAAAAGCCTTCTTCTTCTTGCTGGAAAGAGGCCGACATCGAAAATATCATCTGGCCGTGCTGGATGGCAACGACCCGACGGGTCGAAAAGCTGGCACCGTCACGGGTCCGCTCGACCTGATAGAGAATTGGCACCGTCGGATCGCCGGGACGCAAGAAATAGGCATGCAAGGAGTGAACATACCGCTCGCCATCGACACAGCGCTGGGCTGCCATCAAGGCCTGAGCGATGACCTGGCCACCGAACACCCTTTGCCAGCCGACCTGCGGGCTGGTGCCTCGGAACAAATTGACTTCCAATGCCTCCAGGTTCAGCGTTTCGATCAGTTTTTCCATCGGTGTGGCGGAATTTTCTGTCTGCGGCATTTTGGAAAAGCTCCGGCGGTAGGAAGTCGGGTCCAACTGATCTATATAAGACCCGAAGCACGATACAAGCTGTAAGGGAGTAGATGATGGCGGATCTGGTTGTAGTCGGAGGCGGATATGTCGGTCTCTCGGCGGCGCTCGCCGTCAAGCGCGCCGCGCCGCATCTGGAGGTGACGGTAATCGAAGCAGCCCCCGAAGGCCAATGGCGCAAGGACCCACGGGCCTCGGCGGTGATTGCGGCAGCCACCAAAATGCTGGAGGTTTTCGGTGTCTGGAGCACGATCGAACCGCAGTCTCAGCCGATCAACAGGATGATCGTTACCGATTCGCGCACCAGCGATCCGGTCCGGCCCGTCTACCTGACCTTTGACGGCGAAGTCGAGGAGGGCAAGCCCTTCGCCTATATGGTGCCCAATGTCGCCATGGTCGGCGCGCTTCTCGATGCTGCCGGTGTGGCGGGAATTTCCATCCGCCATGGCGTGAAAGCCGCAGGCTTTTCCGTGAAAGGCCATAAGGCCGAAGTCGCGCTTTCCGATGGCACAACCCTTGATTGCCGCTTGGTTGTGGCCTGTGACGGCGTGCGCTCGCGCGTCAGGGACATGGCGGGGATCAAGACCGTCACCTGGGCCTATGGCCAGTCCGGGATTGTCACCACGGTCGAACATGAGCGTCCGCATGAAGGGGTGGCAGAGGAACATTTTCTGCCCGCCGGGCCTTTTGCGATCCTGCCATTGACTGGCAATCGCTCCTCATTGGTCTGGACCGAGCGCAGCGAGGATGCGGACCGGCTGGTGGCGGAGGACGACCTGATGTTCGAAACCGAACTGGAGCGCCGTTTCGGCCACAAACTCGGCGCAATCCGTGCCACCGGCGACCGCCGGGCCTTTCCGCTGGGACTGACGCTGGCCCGCTCTTTCATCGGACCAAGGCTGGCGCTGGCAGGCGACGCGGCCCATGGTATTCATCCGATTTCCGGCCAGGGCCTCAATCTTGGTTTCAAGGATGTGGCGGCGCTGGCGGAAACAATCGTCGATGCCGATCGCCTCGGCCTCGATATCGGCGACCTCACGGTTCTGGAACGCTACCAGACCTGGCGGCGCTTCGACACATTCCGGATGGGCGTTACCACCGACGTTTTGAACCGGCTGTTTTCCAACGATATTACGCCGGTAAGAATCGCCCGGGATTTCGGGCTGGGCCTGGTGGAACGGCTGCCGAAACTGAAAAACTATTTCATTTCCGAGGCTGCCGGAACAGCGGTGAAGGGCGGCCCGAAACTTCTGACCGGTCAGTCGATCTGACAAAATGTCCGGCAGGCGATTTGGCGGGGCCAATGAGTGGCCCTAACCAGCGCCTTCAGTCTTCGATCTTGCGGGCTTCCGAGACCAGCATGATCGGAATGCCATCACGAATGGGATAGGCAAGTCTTGCCTTTTCCGAAACCAGTTCGTTGTTTTCCCGGTTAAGGGTCAAGCGGCCATTGGTCAGCGGGCAGACCAGTAATTCCAGCATTTTCGGATCGACACCGTTCATCCGCTGATCCATGGCTGCGCTCCTTCACTCTTTGCCCATTCACCGTTACTGTAAAACCGGCTCCACATCACCGAAACCGCGTGCCAGATAAATTTCGGTAATGGCAATCAGCGTTTCCGTGCGGCTATGCAGATCAGTAGCCTCCAGCAAGGCCTGTTTTTCAGCAGGTGTGAAAGGCGACATCATCGACAAAGAATTGACCAGGGTCAGATTGCTGGCGCGCTGGACGCTCTCCCAATCCGCTTCCAGCTTGTTGGCATCCAGATAGGCCCGGAACACCGCGAGCAACCGCTCCCGATCCACGCTGTTTTCCTGGCCTTCAGCCGCCAGATCGGCCATGAACGGCGAAATTCGTGCTGTGCGGAATGGATGGCTGGTTTTCAGCTCTTCGCTCATCCGGAAACGGCAGATTCCACCCAGCGACAGAATATAGCGGCCATCGCCTGTCTCGGCGAAAGAGGTGATCCGACCGATACATCCCATGCTGCATAGGGCCGGAATGCCGGTGGCGATCTCATAGGGCTCGGTCAATGCTGGCTGAATCATGCCGATCAGCCGATTGCTGCGCAGCGCGGCATCGAACATTTCCAGATAGCGCGGCTCGAATATATTCAGTGGCAATTGCCCACCGGGCAGCAGAAGAGCTCCTGCCAGCGGAAAAACCGGCAATGTTTCCGGAAAATCAGCCGCCGTCAGATATCGCGCATTGCCGACCTGCATTCCACCCTCCTGAAAGAGCACCGAGCCAATGCCCTGTCGCTCTTTAATTCCTTATAATGTGGCATGCGCCCGGCAAATCTCAAGATGCGCCTGCCACAGAACACACCTTCCGCCCGTCCGAACATATAGGGTTCAGTCCTTGAACAGGGCTCGTCCCATTCTCTGCCTTCAAGCCCGTTACGAAAACAAGATCGAAGACAGCTTGCGACGGGCCTGAATGGTGGCGGGGTCCTTCGGACCCCATACCTCGAAAAATTCAACCAGTTGGCGACGCGCACCATCATCGTCGAAGGTCCGGTCTTTTTTCATGATCAACAGCAGATGATCGGCTGCGTCTTCACGCTTGCCCTCGACATTGCGGATCTTGGCGAGCTTCAGCCGCGCCTCGTGATCGTCAGGGTTAAGCGACAGTTGCTGCTCCAGCGCCACCGGATCACCCAGCTTGCGGGCCTCTTCGATTTGCTCCAGCTTTTTGGCAACGGCTTGGATTTCAGCGGCTTTCGCCAGCTCTTCGGGCAGGCCATCGACAATCTGGCGCACCCGTTCATGCTGGTTGAGGGCAAGCATGCATTCGGCAATGCCGGCGACCGCCTTGGCATTTTCCGGATCGGCCTGCATGACCGCCGCATAGAGCTGGGCCGCGCCGTCGAAATCGCCGCCATCGTAAAGCCCCTTGGCTTCTTCCAGCACAGCCTCAATTTCCGCCGCCTGATCGGCACCGCCGTCCGGGCCACCCAGCTTGTCAATGAACTGCTTGACCTGACTTTCCGGCAGCGCGCCCATGAAGCCGTCGGCAGGACGGCCATCGACAAAAGCGACGACGGCAGGAATGGACTGGATACCAAGCTGACCGGCAATGGCCGGATGGTCGTCGATATTCATCTTGACCAGCTTGACCTTGCCCTTGGCCTCATTGACCGCCTTTTCGATGATCGGCGTCAACTGGCGGCAGGGGCCACACCAGGGCGCCCAGAAATCCACCAGGACCGGCTGGCGGCGAGACTCTTCCAGCACATCCTTGGCAAAGCCCTGGGTGGTCGTATCCTTGATCAAACCGCCAGCGGGCGATGCTCCTGCAGACGCTGGCGCTGCCGCAGGAGGCGCTGTGCCGAATTGCGCATTCGCCGTCATCTGCCCGCCATAGGAGCCGCCATATGGATTACCAGAATTGCTCATCACCATCTCCCGCCTGTTCCTGACAGCCCGGGCGTTTTGCAAACGCATTCCAGGTGCCGCCTTATTTCCACCGTCCGCAAGTTCCGTTTCATACCGCAACAGATATCGCAGCCCTTGTCCTGGCCACATGATCTTTACAGGGTTCCTTGAATTTCAATGAACCCTGCAAGCGTTTAAATCGTGCCTCAAGCCGTGACTTTCAAGACGATTGCCTCATGTCCAGTCGCCATCAGAAAGCGCAGGAGGTCGTCGCGGCCAATCGAGGTTGTAGCGTCATTCGACAGCGGATGGCAATTGATGATCTCATGCTGCATCAAGTCCGCGTCCAGAACGAATGTCACCTTGTTGTCAGCATCATTGATGGCCCCAAAAGCCGTTACCGATCCCGGCACAACGCCCAGATACTCCATCAGCTTTTCCGGCTTGCCAAACGATAACTTGCTGGCCGCACCAATCAGCGTATGGACGGTCTTCAGATCGACAATGGCGTTTTCCTCGACCACCAGCAGGAAGAACTGATCCTTCTTGTCCTTGACGAATAGGTTTTTGGTATGGCCGCCAGGGATCTCATCGCGCAGCGACACCGATTCTGCCACGGTAAAGACAGGCGGATGTGACACTGTCCGGTGCTCGATGCCGAGGCTATCGAGAAATGCAAACAGGTCTGCGGGCAACTTCGGCACAATCTCTGTCATGATGGTCCTATTTCAGAATATAGTCTCGGCGGCATGCTGCGGTTAAACGATATCAAGCGATCTCCTTCAACTGTTTTATGCGTGTTTTATGCGCCGATCAGGAATTCAAATGTTTCCCCATGCAGCCTTATCTTGACCACTCACGCGACGTTCAAAATTTTCATTTCCAAAGAATAGCTTAGGCCGAGATTGGAAAAAATCTTGGACCCGCCGTCATTTCCCTGTTGCAATCGAAAAGCAGTTGGGCCATATACCGCCCGTCGCCGCAACACAGCGACCCACGGTTCAGCGTACTACCCCGGACCGGTGGATAATGAGCGGGCGTAGCTCAGGGGTAGAGCACAACCTTGCCAAGGTTGGGGTCGAGGGTTCGAATCCCTTCGCCCGCTCCAATTTTACAAAGATGAATTCAAGAATATGCCTTCCCGAAAGGGAGATCGCGGTTTTCCGTGTCCGGCTGCGTGGTTTGGGCTGCAAAACTGACGACGTTAAAACCCTTCCCTGATAAGCTATCAAAACTTGCCTTTGGCAAAAGTGGCGCCGCCAAACGCACTCCGAATGGCGACACCGGAATGCAAAATGCGTCAGGTCGCCCGTATCGGCTTATGTCCCATCACCCTGCCAATGATAATGACCAGCACGCCGGCAATGGCGAGGCAGGCCGCCAGAAAGAACATCGGAGCAATCGTGCTGCCCGTTTGGTCGCGGATCAATGGCACGACATTCTGGGCAACGAAACCGCCGAGATTGCCGACCGAATTGATGGCAGCCAGACCGGCCGCAGCGCCAGCGCCTTTCAAGAAGCGCGATGGCAGGCTCCAGAACACCGGCTGGCCTGCGAAGATCCCGGCGGCGGCAAGGCACAGAAACGCAAATTGCAACACCTGGTCTGTCAGCACTGCCGACATCACAAGACTGACGGCACCGACAAAGGCCGGTATGACGATATAGGGCGTCTTGTTCTCCGTCCGGTCAGCCGCCGATGGCACAACATAGAGCGCGATGGCAACCGCAACCCAGGGGATGATGTTGATCAGGCCATTCACCGTATTCGACACGCCAAACCCCTTGACGATGGTCGGCAGCCAATAGCTCAAGCCATAAGCGGCGAGTGGAAAGCCGACATAGCAGAGCGACATCAGCAGCACACGGGGATTGATCAGCGCCTTGAAGCCATTGTCGGCATTGGCGTCCATTCCGGTATTTTCGGCATCAAGCCTTGCCTGAAGCCAGGCTTTTTCAGCATCCGTCAGAAAATGCGCCTTGGCCGGAGTGTCGGCGAGATAAAACCAGGTCACGATACCGGCCAGAACCGCGGGAATACCGGTCGCCAGAAACACCCATTCCCAACCCTGATAGCCCAGGAACCCATCGAGATCGAGCAATACGCCGCCCAATGGTGCGCCAATGGCATTGGCAAGGGCACTGAAAATCATGAACATGCCAACCATCCGGCCACGATAATCCCTTGGGAACCAGAGCGTCAGCAGATAGAGCACGCCCGGAAAGAACCCCGCCTCGCAGACGCCCAGCAGAAAGCGCAGGATGTAGAACATCGTCGCGTTCTGGGTATAAGCAAGCGCAATGGTTACAGCGCCCCAGGACACCAGAATGCGGGCAAACCAGCGGCTGGCGCCGAACCGTTCGAGAAACAGGTTGCTCGGCACTTCAAATAGAAAATAGCCGATAAAGAACAGCGATGCCCCCAAACCATAGGCATATTCGCTGAGGCCCAGCGCATCGACCATCTGTAATTTGGCGTAACTGACATTCTGCCGATCGATATAGGCAATCAGGTAGAGAAGCCCCAGAAACGGCATCAGCCGCCAGGTGATTTTTGAAATCAGTGCTTTTTCGGAAACCAAGTCATGTCCTCCCACAACCCTCCCCTCCTGCATAATTCCCTGCTTGAACCGGGTCCGATTCAACCAATCATGCAACCTCCTGCGGGTGCCGCGGGGACGGGTAATGTAAACAGGATTACACGCTTAATTGTTCCCCGCACACCCTTGGACAAAGCCGTGCAAAAAACCATCAACTCATAGAAAACACATAATCCGTTTCCTGCCGCAGCGTTTCACCGGGACGCAGAACAGCACTTGAAAAACCGGTCTGGTTGATGGCATCAGGCCAAATCTGGGTTTCCAGACAGAAACCGGCATAAGCGCCATAGCGACGGCCCTCAAGACCGGAAACCGGTATATTCAGGTAGACGCCCGCGTAAAATTGAACGCCAGGCTCCGTGGTGCGCACTTCCATGGAGACGCCGGATTTCAGGCTGCGGGCCATGGCGACGCTGCGCTTGGCCACCCGTGTCTGCGACAGACAGAAATTGTTGTCGAAGGGCACCTGAACGCCGTCCTCTGTGCGACGCATCACGCCCATCTGCCGGAAATCAAACGGCGTGCCGATCACCGGACGCTGCTCTCCGGTCGGGATCAGACGCTCATCGACAGGCAGATAGTGATCTGCGGCAATCATCAACTCATGATCCAGCATATCAGGCGAATCATCCAGGTTGAAATAGGAATGCTGGCAGAGATTGGCGAGGGTTGGCGCGTCCGTGGTCGTTTCATAGACCACCGACAGCACACCGTCATCCTGAAGGTGATAGGTCGCCCGGATGTGGGCATTGCCGGGATAACCGGCCCGGCCCGCCGGATCGGTGATCTCGAGCACCACCCGGTCACGGTCAAGATCGGCAATCGTCCAATTGCGCCTGCCTATGCCATCGCTGCCGCCATGCAGATGGGTAAGGCCGCGCTCGTTGCATTCCAGCTGATAGTCTTCACCATCCAGGGTGAAACGTCCGTTTGCAATACGATTGGCCAAGCGCCCGGGCGTCGCCCCGAAATAGGGAGAGTGGATGGCATAGTCTTCGAAATGCTCGAAACCCAGCACCAGCGGCGCCACATGGCCTTCCATCCTGAGATCCTGGATCACCGCTCCCCAGGTCAACACCTTGGCCTTCAGGCCACCGCCATGCAGCGTGACCTGCTCTACTGTTTCACCCTTGGTGGTCGTGCCAAATTCCAGACGCTGCATATGCTTCCTCACCCTTGCATCGACGGTGCCTGCCTGAGGCGGGCGCGTCATCGTTTCTGCCGTGTCAAATAGGTTTATTGCATAATTCCTCAAACCGAAATCGATCAGAGATAAAATATCCAGCCACCATAAGGCGTTACAGCAAACATCAACGCACCATAGACGATGCAGGCCGGATTAGCGCGACAGCTCTCGTGCCGCATCCTCCAACCCGCCAAGCGTCAGAGGATGCATGCGCCCGCCCATGAGACGGGAAATCAAACCGATAGAATGGGTATAGGCCCAATGCTCCTGCTGCATCGGGTTGAGCCACAGACATTTGCGAAAATGCTCCGTGATGCGCGAAAGCCAGAGGGCGCCGGGCTCACCATTCCAATGTTCCACCGATCCGCCGATCATGGTGATCTCATAGGGGCTCATCGCCGCATCGCCGACGAAGATCACCCGGTAATCCGGCCCATAGGTGCGGATAATTTCTTCTGTCGGAATGACATCGGTCCGGCGGCGGCGATTGTCTTTCCACACCCGCTCATAAAGGCAGTTGTGGAAGTAGAAATGCTCCATATGCCGAAATTCCGACCGGGCGGCCGAAAACAGCTCCTCCACGCCTTTGACGTGATCGTCCATGGAGCCGCCAATATCAAAGAACATCAGCAGCTTGACGGCATTTCGCCGTTCCGCCTGGGTCTTGATGTCAAGATAGCCATGCTCCGCCGTCGCGCGGATCGTACCGCTCAAATCAAACTCGTCCGGCGCACCTTGTCGGACGAACCGCCGCAACCGGCGCAGGGCAACTTTGATATTGCGGGTGCCAAGCGCGACGGAATCGTCGAGATTGCGAAATTCCCGCTGGTCCCACACCTTGACGGCGCGGCGATGGCGCGATCCGTCCTGGCCGATCCTCACTCCTTCCGGATTGTAGCCATAGGCCCCGAAGGGCGAGGTCCCCGCCGTGCCGATCCATTTCGAGCCGCCCTGATGGCGCTCCTTCTGCTCGGCCAGCCGCTGTTTCAGCGTTTCCATCAGCCTGTCGAAACCACCCATGGCTTCGATCAGCTTCTTGTCTTCGTCGGACAGGTGTTTTTCGGTCAGCTTGCGCAACCATTCTTCCGGCAGAGCGGTCTCAGACACACCCGGCTGCGACCCACCGGTCGCTTCCAACCCCTTGAAACATTCAGCAAAGGCCAGATCGAAACGGTCGATATGCCGCTCATCCTTGATCAGCGTCGTGCGCGCCAGATAGTAGAAAGCCTCAATGTCGAAATCGACAAGGCCGCGCTCCACCCCTTCCAGCAAGGCCAGATATTCCCCGAGGGAGACCGGGATTTTCTGTTGTTTAAGCTTGAGGAAAAAAGGCAGGAACATCGGCGCTCAGAGCGGTTGCTGGTAGATGATAAAGGGGGTCTTGTCCGCCACCTGATCATAGAGGCGCCGGGCCGTGCTGTTAAACTCCTGGGTCATCCAGTAGACCTTACCCGCGCCAGCTTCCACCGCCGCCGCGTTGACCGCTGCAATCAGCGCCCGACCGATGCCAAGCCCACGCACCTCAGGATCGACATAGAGATCCTGAAGATAGCAGACATCGGCAATATACCAGCAGGACCGATGAAAGACATAATGGCTAAGGCCCACAGCTTTCCCCTCAGCCACAGCCAGAAACCCGCGAAATTCGCCAGCTCCCTGCCCCGTCAGCCGGGCAAAGGTGGTCGCATAGATCTCTTCGGGCAGCTCCGTTTCGTAAAAGGCGAGATAGGCGCGCCACAGGCGACGCCAGTCTGCCTCGTCGTCAACAGTCAGGGGACGGACCAGAAGATCCCCGGTCATGTGCCGCGCCCCTTGCCGATATCGTTCAAATCATAGCTGGTGGTCTGATACATCTCGTTGATCCAGTTTCCAAACAGCAGATGCGCATGGCTGCGCCAGCGGTTGAGCGGCGTCAATGTATCATCGTTATGGGGAAAGTAATCATATGGCAGGCGGATCGGGATGCCGGCGCTGACGTCGCGAAAATATTCATCCGCAAGCGAGGTGGAATCATATTCGACATGGTTGAACATATAGAGCCGATTGCCCTTATCCTCCTGCACCAGACAAACACCCATTTCATCGGATTCCATCAGGATGTTCAGGTCCGGCACTTTTTCGATATCGGCGCGGCGTACCTCGGTCCAGCGTGAGACCGGCACCTGGAAATCATCCGAGAAACCGTTGAGATAGATGGAGGATGGCGCCAGATTGCGGTGGCGGAACACGCCGAAAGCCTTTTCCTTCAGCCCATGTTTCGGCACCTTGTGGAAGTGATAGATCGCCGCCATCGCCCCCCAGCAGACATTCATCGTCGTGTGGACATTGGTCTCCGTCCAGTCGAGAATCTGCTGCATTTCGCTCCAATAGGTGACGTCTTCGAAGGGCAGCGTTTCCACCGGCGCACCGGTAATGATCAGTCCGTCGAACTTGCGGTGCTTCACCTCTTCCCAAGTCTGGTAGAAGGACAGGAGATGCTCTTCGGGCGTGTTCTTGGCCTTATGGCCGCCGATCCGCACCAGGGTCAATTCCACCTGCAATGGCGATGCACCGATCAGCCGGGCAAACTGCACCTCGGTCTTGATCTTGTTGGGCATGAGATTGAGCAGGGCGATCTGCAACGGGCGAATATCCTGACGGATCGCTGCGGTTTCCGTCATCACCCGCACACCCTCATGAACGAGGGCGTCGAAGGCGGGGAGCGTATCGGGAATCTTGATCGGCATCGGCTTTAAACTTTCCTGTCACGGCACGGTGCGGCAGCTTTGCTATCGCCATCGGCCTCGGAAAGTCTTGAATAACTTGCCTCGGCCCTTTAGCAATTTATTTTACGTGGCTGCAAGCCGGCCGGCCAAATCACCACGAGAAGACGGTTATTTACGCCTTCACCCGTTACGAATCAATGAAAACATAAGCTGCACCGCAGCAAGGATCAGCGTCCGTCCCGCGCTCCGTCGCGCCGGGCCATGAAGGCAAGCCGCTCGAACAGATGCACGTCCTGCTCATTCTTCAAAAGCGCGCCATGCAGTTTCGGCAGGGCATTGGTGGCATCGCTGCGCAGATAGGCGGGATCGACCTCATCGGCCACCAGTAGGCGTATCCAGTCCAGGGCTTCCGAGGTCGATGGACGTTTTTTCAAGCCCGGCGTTTCGCGTATTTCGTAAAACCGGGTCAAGGCCGCCTGAAGCAACTGCTGCTTGATGCCGGGATAATGAACATCGACGATCCGCGCCAACGTCTCGGCATCCGGAAAGCGGATATAGTGGAAGAAACAGCGGCGCAGGAAGGCGTCGGGCAGCTCTTTCTCATTGTTGGAGGTGATGATGACGATCGGGCGTACCTGCGCCTTCACCCGCTCACCTGTCTCATAAACGTGAAACTCCATCCGATCCAGTTCCTGCAACAAATCGTTGGGAAACTCGATATCCGCCTTGTCGATCTCGTCGATCAGCAGCACGGTCTTTCTTCCCGCCGCAAAAGCCTCCCAGAGCTTGCCGCGCCTTATATAGTTACCGATATCGCTGACGCGCGGATCGCCCAGCTGGCTATCGCGCAGGCGAGACACGGCATCATATTCATAAAGCCCCTGTTGCGCCTTGGTGGTGGATTTGATCGTCCATTCAATCATGTCGAGACCAAGGGCTGCGGCAACCTGGCGGGCCAGCTCGGTCTTGCCGGTGCCTGGTTCACCTTTGACCAGCAGTGGCCGTTCCAGCGCAATGGCTGCGTTGACGGCCACCGTCAGGTCCTTGTCGGCGATATAATCGGCGCTTCCGGTGAATTGCCCGGTAAATGACATGATCTCTCCAATTCATCGTCAATTTCGGTGAAAGTAATCAGCAGCACAGCCAGCGACAAGCCGGTGCAGGCCAATCTCTTCACAAATAAAGCTTGTATTTTGTTTGAAATCTGCCAGTTTGGCCCCTACATCCTGCTCGACCATTCAGGATGGGGTCACCTTTTCCGGCAGGAAAGCGCTTTGGCCCCGAATGGGCATGAGTTAAACTTTCCTCTGCCTGACTGAACTGCAAGGCCGGACGTTCCGGCCTTTGTCTGTGCCGCTGAACCGGGTGCGGTTTGATGGCAGGATTGGGCAGGGACTATCCGTTTTTGCAGTGACACGTGAGCGCCGGTATCGGCGCACAGCGCTGCAAAAATCCGCACCGCGCCGTTCGCACTGTTGTCCGCATCTTTTCGCCCAGGCGAAACCAAAGCGGTTTCCCGGCGCATTTTCGTTTCGGCATTTGATCCGCGAGCAGTAGTCCTGCAAGGAGACCGGCATGACGGCGCATTTATACAAGACAGGCGACATGGTCGTGCTGAAAGACGGTCCCGTCAGGCTCTCCCGGTCGGTCGGCGTGTGCAAGGTGCTTGCCACCCTGCCGGAATCCCAGGGCGCACGCCGGTATCGGGTTCGCTTCGAGAGCGAAACGTTCGACCGGTCGATTGCCGAGGACGAGATCGATGTCAGCCGTTCGCCACGGTCCGGCACCGCCTCAAAAACACAAAAGGCCGGCGGGGCCTGGGCAACGCCAGTTAATTCGAAATAACCAGATTATCATCCTCAACCATCAAAGGAGAGACAGTGCAGGTACTCGTCAGGGATAACAATGTTGAGCAGGCATTGCGCGTGCTGAAGAAGAAAATGCAGCGCGAAGGCCTGTTTCGTGAAATGAAGGCCCGTTCGGCCTATGAAAAGCCGTCGGAAAAGAAGACCCGCGAAAAGGCCGAGGCCGTGCGCCGCACCCGCAAGCTGGCCCGCAAGAAGCTTCAGCGCGAGGGCCTTCTGCCTGCGCCGAAGAAAAAAGTTTTTGCGCCACGCGCCCAAGGATAAGGGCCGAAGGGCAAGGGACACATCACCCTTCGCCATAAAATCGAGACCGGGCAAATCCGTGCAGGTCTCAAATCCTTTTTTCCAGGCAATTATGCCTCGGGCAATAGGACTGGAAAATGCCGCAGGCGTTCCGTTGATCACGGAACGCCTTTTGCATTTGGCCTCAGATGCGTTATGGCATGGCCATGACGGAAAGCACCTTCACCATTCTGCTCGGCGGTCCCCTCGCCATCACGCCCCGGCTGCTCGGCACTGTTGCAGGAACCCGCGCCATCGCCGCCGATGGCGGCATGCGCCATGCCGAACCGCTGGGACTGACACCTGAGCTTTGGGTGGGCGATTTCGACAGTTCCGACGATCTTCCGGCAGACCGGTTTCCGGGTGTTCCGCGCCTGCCCTATCCGGCCCGCAAGAACCTCACCGATGGTGAAATCGCCATTGACGAAGCCCGCAAGCGTAGCGCGACCTCCCTTCTGCTGGCGGGCGCGCTTGGAGGAGAGCGATCCGACCATGCGATGATGCATCTGCTGCTGGCGGTGGCGCTGGCGGCCCAGGGGCTTGATCTGCACCTCACATCCGGTGAGGAGGAGGCATGGCCGCTTCTGCCGGGTAAAACCATGACACTGGACCTGCCGCAGGGTTCGTTGTTTTCCATTCTCGGCTTTTCCGCGCTGACCGGGTTGACCATCGCCGGTGCCCGCTATCCATTGCAGGGTTTCGATCTGCCGTTCGGATCGTCCCGCACCATTTCCAATGTGGCCGAAGGTCCGGTAACGCTGTCGCTTGGCAGCGGCGACGCCGTGATCCTTGCCCGCCCTTATGACATGACCGGAGCGTGACCCTTGGCACCGCCAATCCTGAAACTTGACAATATCTTCCTGTCCTTCGGCGGCGCACCGCTGCTCAACGGCGCTGGCCTGCAAGTGGAACCGGGCGACCGCATCTGCCTTGTTGGCCGCAACGGGTCGGGCAAGTCCACCCTGATGAAGATTGCCGCCGGTCTGGTCGAGGCCCAGTCGGGTGAAGTGTTCCGCCACCCCTCGGCCACCATCCGCTATCTCGAACAGGCCCCGGATTTTGGCAGTCATGCGACCGTGCAGGCCTATGCCGAAGCGGGGCTTGGCCCCGGCGACGACCCCTATCGGGTCACATATCTGCTGGAACATCTGGGGCTGAGCGGCCAGGAAGATCCGAAAAGCCTATCGGGTGGTGAAGCGCGCCGCGCAGCCCTCGCCCGGGTGCTGGCGCCGGAACCCGACATCCTGATGCTGGACGAGCCGACCAACCATCTCGACCTGCCAACCATCGAATGGCTGGAAGAAGAGTTACGCAAGACCCGCAGCGCCCTGGTGCTGATCTCCCATGACCGTCGCTTCCTGGAGAAATGCTCGACCGCCACCGTCTGGCTGGATCGCGGCCTGTCACGCCGTCTGGCGCGCGGCTTTGGACATTTCGAGGAATGGCGCGACAAGGTGCTGGAAGAAGAAGAGATCGAACAGCACAAGCTGGGCAAAGCCATCGAGCGCGAAGAACATTGGCTGCGCTACGGCGTAACGGCACGGCGCAAACGCAATATGCGCCGGCTTGGCAACCTCCAGACCCTGCGCGCCGACTATCGCGGCCATAAAGGTCCGCAAGGAACGATCCTTGCCAGCGCCACCGAGGGCAAGGAAAGCGGCAAGCTGGTGATCGAGGCCGACAAGATCACCAAGGCCTATGGCGAGCGGACGATTATCGCACCGTTTTCAATCCGCGTGCATCGCGGCGACTGTATCGGCCTGGTCGGCCCGAATGGCGCTGGCAAGACCACGCTGTTGAAAATGCTGACCGGTCAACTTTCGCCCGACGAAGGCACGATCAAGCTCGGCACCAATCTGGAAATTGCCACGCTTGACCAGAAGCGCGAGGACCTGAACCCTGATGACACGCTGGCCAATTACCTGACGGATGGGCGCGGCGAGAACCTGCTGGTCAATGGTGAGCAGAAACATGTCACCGGCTATATGAAGGAATTCCTGTTTCAGCCGGAACAGGCCCGCACCCCGATCCGCAACCTGTCCGGCGGCGAGCGGGCCCGGCTGATGCTGGCGCGAATCATGGCGAAACCCTCCAATCTGCTGATCCTCGACGAGCCGACCAACGACCTCGATATCGAGACGCTGGACCTGCTTCAGGAAATCGTCACCGGATATTCCGGCACCGTCATCCTCGTCAGCCATGACCGTGATTTCCTCGACCGCACGGTAACCTCGACCATCGCCCCCGCCAATCCGGAAGCCCCCAATGGCCACTGGATCGAATATGCCGGCGGCTATTCCGACATGCTGGCGCAGCGCCGGGGTGTGGAAGACGAGCGCAAGCGCGTGGAAAAGGCGGAAAAAGCCAAAACGCAGGAGGGTGGCGGCAAAAGCGGTGATACGGCGCCGAAGAACAAGGGAAAACTGTCCTTCAAGCAGAAATTTGCGCTGGAAAACCTGCCGAAGGAAATGGAAAAGGCCGAGAAAGAGATCGCGCTGCGCGAGACAAAAATGGCCGATCCCAATCTGTTCGTGAAGGACCCCGCCACATTCAACAAGCTCGCCGCCGAAATGGAAGCGCTACGTCAGTCCATCGCCCGCATGGAAGAGGAATGGCTGGAACTGGAAATGCTGCGCGAAGAACTGGAGGGGTAACCCAAGCGCTCTATAGCAGCCTGCGCAAAGCTCGCTGTAGCGCTTTATACGAAGAGTCATTGAAGATGACTCTTCGTATTCCTTTTGCAAATATCTCAAGCGATTGATGCATTTGAGATATTTGTAATGCCGTCTAGTCGAGGATGCGTCAGCATGTCAGAGACTTGGTATTACATGTGTAGCATGAAGCCGTACATTCCCAATGCCTGGAGGCACAAAGACATCTCCAGGCATTGGCATCACTACAGCGCCATGCGCCCTATATGGCGCACAAAGGTTCGCTGTCGCTCTTGATATCTGCTGCATAATTTTCTCTTTAAACAGATTCCGGTTTAAAGAATGATGCAGTAACCATTATTTGGTTTTGAGCAGCCACATCTTGCCGGCCATCGTAATCCGGCGCGAATCTTGCTCGGCTTCTTCTGCGGTATTGCACCGTTCCAGCAGGCCCAGGTCTGTCAGTTCCGTCACGGTCGTGGTGGTAAGAAACTTGATCTTCTGCGGCCGTTCCTTGAAACGGTCGGTCCGGGAATAGGTCACCTCTGCGTTCAGATGCGTCCATTTCTTCAGCGGCTGGGGATACAGATCGCCGTCCTTGGCAAGCTTCAGTCCGCGGATCTGCGTGGGTGTCAATTCGATCATATCCAGCCTCTAGTGGGACCATTTCCAGCGCCAAGGACGCTCCAGGAAATGCTCTGTCTCTTTTGTGTTATAGCAAGGCCCGAAGACGCACACGCATCCCTGCCTTGAAAAAAAAACGACCATCCCAAGTGCCTTAAAGGCTTGAGATAGTCGCAACGGAATACCGACTGCCATTGTTAACGGCTATTGGCATGATGCGGCGGCACGCGGAAAACGGCCCAATGAATTCTGATATTGCGAGCGCCTGTGCAGAGCGCCCCAAGGGCGATGTCACAGTCTGCTTGGCGCGCAATTTCGCTTTTTTAATCCATATCTGGTTTAAAGATTATGCAGTAAGCTTCTGCGGGCAGAGAGTCTACTGGATAATTCTTTAAATCGGACGAGATGATGCCCGCTTTCAGGCGTTATGCCGCCGAGCAGGCCTATTCCGGCACCGGCACGTCCATCCGCTCCAGATGCAGGATGCGCGGCGATACCGCATCGATAAAGCCCTGGGCGCGGCCGATATAGATCAGCGTCGCCTCTTCTAACTGCGTCATCACGCCGGTCAGGATCGTCGCCGTTTCCGGCTCCAACCCATCAAGCACATCGTTGAACACCACCCAATGAGGCTTGCGCAACAGGATATGGGCAAAAGCCAGCGCCATCTGCTCATCCTTGTCCAGCACCCGGTCCCAACGCTGCCGCTCGTCCAGCGCGCTAGCAAGGCGGCTGAGCTTAACCGTCTTCAGCGCCAGCGTCATCGCCTCGTCACCATAGGTGGAGGCATCCTCGGGATAGGCCAGGATGTCCCGCAACCGCCCCTCCGGCAGATAGGGGGTCTGCGGCACAAACAGGATATGATCTTCCTGCGGCAGGCGGATCAGGCCCTCACCATAGGGCCAGAGTCCAGCGATGGCGTTGAAGAATTGTCGCCGGTTGATGCCGGGATCACCGTTGACCATCACATGTTCACCGGCAAGGATGGTGGGATTGTCCTCTTTCAGATGATAACCGCCCCAATGGGCCTCCGCCTCGACGGGGGTGCGGATATAGACATCCTCGAAAGCCAGTTCGCCCGGCTTTCCGGCCTCGACCCGGATCTGGCCTTCCACCGTCTCGGTCAGCGCTGGTTCGATCAGAGCGGCGCGCAGCACCATCACCCGCAGCAGTGTCGCCTTCCAATCGGCAATCGCCCCGAAATTATCGACATACCAGCGCAGCGCCGTATAGACCTGCGTGAAAGCCGAGGCCGCCATCATCAAGCCGCCGAAGGTCATGGTGCCGCCGAAATAGGCTGGCGAGGCGATCAGCACCGGCACGATCAGCGCCAGCCAGCCGAAGGCCGCCGATACCCAGGTCAGATTGGTCAGCGCCAGCGCCAGCTTGGAAATAATCGCCAGCACGCGGTCGATGGTGGCATGGATCTGGCCGCGCTCGACATCCTCGCCGCGTGCGAGCGCGATCGGCTCCAGATGCTCGTTGCTGCGCATCAGGGCCGCACGAAGCTCCGCCTCGCGGGCATAGCGGGTGGAATTGAGACGGGTGAGCGTTGCCCCGACCAGATTGCTCGCCACCGCCGCCCCACCCGCATAGATCAGCGCCGCCCAGACCATATAACCGGGAATGGCGATCTGGTGGCCAAACAGGGTCAGCGAGAAATCCCCGGACAATTCCCAGAGCACGCTGATGAAACTGACGAGCAGAATGGTGGATTGCACCAAGCCGACGGTGAGCGACGTCGTCGATTCCGCCAGTTTGCGCGCATCTTCATGCAGGCGCTGGTCTGGATTGACGCCAAGCGGGCTGGACACCGACAGCCGATAGGCACGCCTGCCTTTCAGCCATTGATCGACCATATCGCGGGCCAATCCCTCGCGCATGTAGAGCGCGGTCATCTGGCTAAAAAAGGTCTGCGCCACATTGATGACAAGCAGAAAGGCGGCAATGAAGAAGAAATTGCGCAACTCCTGCCAGAAAGCTGGCAGATCGCGATTTTCCAAGGCGTTATAGAACGGCTGGTTCCAGCGATTGAGCAATATCTGGCCGTAGGTCAACAGCAAAATGACGACGAGCAACGAAAGCGAGAGCAGCAGAATGCGCCCTCTTACATGGCTGGACCAGAAGGATTGGCCAGCCATGCGCATCTGTTCGGCAAATGTCAGGTCCGGCGCGGCGGTTTCGTTGTCAAACATTCGTCGCGGTACAATCATCATTGAGTCGCGGCCTCTAATGCCGCCCTTGACCTCAAGAATGCTCTAGTTACCACCGCTTGGCTACTGAATAATCACGTCTATCACTCACAAATCAAAGGGACGATGTCGAATTGGCCACTTTTTAAACCGGATAAAGGACTCGTAAGCGATTCACTATTCTAAGCCACGGGATAGTGAAGACCCAAAAATAACACAGGAAAATATCGCACCGTCTTCGTCTGTTTCATTCCAATCTATATAGAAGAAACGGCTCCACTCCCAGAAACATTTGGAATTCCAGATAGTTTTGGAAGTATAACTCTTTCCGGCTTAGATATCATTTTGAAATTTCGCGCAGCAGGAAATTTTTGCGTTTTTCCGGGCTTTAATCCGACATAAGATCCAATGTCCATCGGATTCAATGGTGCGCCTACATTGAAATCCGAAGCTGGCTTTTGAAGGTTTTGGGCAGCCTGATGGACACATTGCGTATAGCGGTCAGCTTCAGGATGCCATCGATAAACATTGACGCAGCTTAATTCAACGAGCAAAAATCTGCCATTTGACCTTTCAAATTTATCGACCACGCTCCATTTTATGTTCAGGGAACCGGTGGCGTATTGCCAATCAATATTACTGAAATATTTCTGCGCCAATCCGACAATACCGATCATGCTGGACATCGGCGTACCACTATTTTCAAAGAACGCAACCATCTCGTTTATCTTACGCGTAATATACGCTTTCACCGATTGATCTTCATCCATCAATTGCTTGACTGAAAAATGAACATCGGCACCAGACCCTTGACGATAGTGATTGAGATAAGCTTCGGCCCGACCGCCGGGCCTCATCGTGGCAATGCGCGCTTGCTCAAGAATTTCGTTATCGCCCCAACTTCCCGTATGTCCGCTTAGCATTCCCGTAGTGTGTATGCCGACGCAGGCAGTATCCACCGCCCCTTTAAAAACCTTGTTTCGGGCTTCACTTTGTAGTTTCTCGACCATGACAAACTCCGTGAGAACGGCAAAAACCAATATGCGACAATAATTTCAACATTATGTCGCAATCAAGATATGATTGCAAGTGATGTGACCACCCCACCTGTTATAGCCTCAAACAGAACTGATACGCCCCAACACAACATCGATGATACGCGACACCTAAAATCGGTGTTTTTGGAAAGAGTTAAATAGCCGACTAAACTATGCCAAGAAAACATCCGCATTGGCATAATTGGACATAAACAAGATCTGCCGTAGTGACATACCGGACGTATCATTCCTCTTTTCCACCCCTTGCCAGCTCACGATCGGCCAGTTACATCTGCGCCTAATACTCTAACGGGGTGCTCCGATTTTGGTTCGGGGCTGAGAGGCTTAGGCCAACCCGCGGAACCTGATCCGGTTAAAACCGGCGGAGGGATTAGAGGTGCATGTCTGCTCCCTGTCTCTCTTTCATTGTTGTTGTTCAAGGAGAGACCATGCGCCGTTTGTTGCTAGCAGCCCTTCCCCTTCTTGCCAGCCTGACGGCCGCCCAGGCCGAAGACAAGGTGCTGACCATCTACACCTATGAAAGCTTCGTTTCCGAATGGGGGCCGGGGCCGAAGGTGAAAGCCACCTTTGAAAAGACCTGCGGCTGCACCGTCAAGTTTGTGGGGCTGGAAGATGGCGTGGCACTGCTGAACCGCTTGAAACTGGAAGGCGCTTCCAGCGAGGCAGATCTGGCGCTGGGGCTGGACACCAATCTCACCGAGGAAGCCAAAGAAACCGGGCTTTTTGCCCCGCACGGCATTGACGCCTCGGCGGCACAGGTGCCTGGCAGCTTCAAGGACGATATGTTTGTGCCCTATGATTACGGACATTTTGCCGTCGTCTACGACACCCAGACCGTGAAAAATCCGCCCAAAAGCCTGAAGGAACTGGTGGAAGGCGACCCTACCCAAAAAATCGTCATCGAAGACCCGCGCACCTCGACGCCGGGGCTCGGCCTGCTGCTCTGGGTCAAATCCGTTTATGGTAAGGACGCGCCTGCCGCCTGGGCAAAATTGAAGGACCGGGTGCTGACCGTCACTCCCGGCTGGTCGGAAGCCTATGGCCTGTTTACCAAGGGCGAAGTGCCGATGGTGTTTTCCTATACGACCTCACCCGCCTATCACATGGTATCTGAAAACACCGATCGTTATCAGGCCGCGCCCTTTTCGGAAGGGCATTACATCCAGATCGAAGTGGCGGGACTGTTGAAAGGCGCCAAGCACAAGCAATTGGCCGAGGATTTCCTGAAATTCATGCTGACGTCAGGCTTCCAGAATGAGATCCCGACCAACAACTGGATGATGCCAGTCACCAAGACCTCGACCCCGCTGCCAGAGGCTTTCGACCGTCTGGTCAAGCCAGCCAAGACCTTCCTGATGAGCCCGCAGGAAGTTGCCACCAACCGCAAGGCCTGGATTGCGGAATGGCAGGCGGCAATGGCAGCTAAGTAAGGCCCGGCATGGCTCTCGCACGGCAAAACCTGCTACCGATTGCTGGCGGGGTCATTGGCCTTGCCAGCCTGTTTGCGTTTATCGGGTTGGCAATCGCCGCCTTGCTGGTGGCAAGCGGTGACAACGTGCCGCTGGCGCTGGACAGTTACACGCTGTCCATCCTGCGCTTCACCCTGGTGCAGGCCGGGCTATCGACATTGCTGTCTCTTGTCTTTGCCCTGCCGGTAGCGCTGGCGATAGCACGGCAACGGCATTTCTGGGGTCGCCGCTGGCTGATCCGGCTGATGGCGCTGCCCATGGGTCTGCCGGTGCTGATCGGAGCGCTGGGCCTGATCGGTATTTGGGGTCGCAACGGGTTTGCCAATGATCTGCTGGCGCTACTTGGCCGTCAGACACCGGTCAGCATTTACGGCCTGACCGGCATTCTCATTGCCCATGTGTTTTTCAACATGCCCTTGGCATGCCGCCTGCTGCTTGCCGGGCTGGAACGAGTGCCACCGGATTATTGGCGCATGGCGGCAAGCCTTGGCATGGGTCCGATTGCGATTTTTCGGATGATCGAATGGCCAGCCCTCAGCCCCTTACTTCCCGGCATCGCCGGGCTGATCTTCATGCTCTGCGCCACGAGTTTCACGCTGGTGATGACGCTGGGCGGCGGGCCGGGCGCAACCACGCTGGAAGTGGCGATCTATCAGGCCTTGCGCTTTGATTTCGATCCGCCCCTTGCTGTGTGCCTAGCCACGCTACAACTGGCTGTCACGGCCCTGTTGCTTGGCCTTTTGGCGCTGTTTCCGGCACCAGACGACCAGGCATTGCCCGATGAAAGACCTGTGCTGCGGCTCGATGGCAAGGGACTGGCAGCGCGGGTCTGGGATGGGGTTGTGCTGCTGTTTGCTCTGTTTTTCCTGGTCACGCCCCTTGCCAATATCGCTTTTGCCGGCTTCAAAGCTGATCTCCTGAAACTGCTTGATGATCCCTCGGTCTGGCGGGCTGCCGGTCTTAGCCTTGCGATCGCTTTTCCCGCCGCCCTGCTGGCGCTGGGTCTCAGCCTCGTCTTCATCAATGCCAGGACAGCACTATCCGGCCTGCGGCAAAAAACCCTGACCGCAACCACTCTGTCCCGGCTGATTGGCGCAACATCCTCGCTGGTTCTGCTAGTGCCAGTGATCGTGCTTGCCACCGGCTGGTTCCTGCTGCTGCGCCAGATGGGCAATGCGGCGGGGTTTGCCGGGCCGGTGGTGGTGGCGATCAACGCGATCATGGCGCTGCCCTTTACCATGGGGGTCTTGGCACCGGCCATCGCCACCCATCACCACCGCACGGCGCGCCTGTCTGCAAGCCTCGGCCTTGGCGGACTGGCCAAGATCCGCCATATCGACTGGCCGGGCCTGCGCCGTCCGATCTTGACGGCCCTGTCCTTTGCCATGGCGCTATCGCTTGGAGACCTTGGGGCGGTGGCCCTGTTCGGTGCCAATAATCTGGCGACTTTGCCATGGCTGATCTATAGCCGGATGGGCAGCTACCGCACCGCCGATGCGGATGGCCTGGCCCTGCTGCTCGGCCTTGTCTGCCTTGTGCTGACCATGATTGGAACGGCAGGCGGTTCAAGTGCTGGCAAACCGGAGGATCGAGCTTGAGCGAGACGGCCACTATCCCCGATGCCGCAATTGTTCTCGACAACGTGCAATTGCGGCTGGCAAACCAGAGTTT
This sequence comes from Agrobacterium vitis, assembly GCF_013426735.1. Lineage (NCBI taxonomy): Bacteria > Pseudomonadati > Pseudomonadota > Alphaproteobacteria > Hyphomicrobiales > Rhizobiaceae > Gillisella > Gillisella vitis. The sequence continues at coordinate 528,390 of NZ_AP023272.1, read as the reverse complement.
TGGTTTCAACGATCAGGTCGCTGCGGGAAAGATCACCGCGATCACCGGCATGTCCGGCTCAGGCAAATCCACCCTGCTGAACTTGATTGCGGGGTTCGAAATGCCCGATCAGGGCCGTATAAGGATCGGCTCGGAAGACATCACGGATCTGCCCCCCGCCAAACGTCCGGTCTCCCTGGTGTTCCAGGACCATAACCTGTTTGCCCATCTCGATCTCGCCACCAATATCGGCCTTGGCATCGATCCGTCTCTGCGGCTTAGCGCGGCGGATCGGCGGGCGGTGAGCGAGGCACTGAAAAGAGTGGGACTTGGCGGTTATGACAAGCGCAAGCCAGCAACGCTTTCCGGCGGCGAAAAACAGCGTGCTGCCTTTGCCCGTGCGCTAGTGCGGCGTAAGCCAGTGTTGTTGCTGGACGAACCTTTTGCCGCCCTCGATCCTGGCCTGCGCGCCAGCATGGCAGACCTGCTGCTGGATCTGCACCGCGAAACCGGCCAGAGCGTGTTGATCGTCAGCCACGATCCCCAGGATGTGCGGCGCCTGGCTGATGATGTGCTGTTTCTGGATCGAGGCCGCATTTCACTGAATTGCGACGCAAAAACCTTCCTTTCCGGCGAAGGCCCGGCTGCACTCAAGACCTTCCTCGGTCCCTTTCATGATCGCGATCGGCTTTGAGGCCATGATTTCGACGCGACCAGCTGGCATGGCGTGATGCATACAAAGCACAAATCAATGCGATCATTAACATTTTCTTATCCAATTGACTGATCTTGTGCGATGCGCAGTTTTATCCAAATCAATAATATGCTGTTAAGGATTTGGATGAAAATCGTGAAACGTCCCGCGTCGCAATATCAGCGAAATCGCGGGTGTGACTGAACAGGTAAGGGGACGAAGACGTTTCTAGGATGCGCTGCAATATGATCCTGATGGCCCCTGCACAGCAAGGCACCTGGCAAACCACGCGAATGGTGGTGGGAAAAATGCGCCCTGGATTGAAAGCCAGCCTCGGCCTTGTCGCGGCCCTGTCGCTTGCCGGCTGCCAGTCGATGGTTGAGCAGTCCTATCAGCCGAACATCTCGCCCTCGTCTTCGCCGCAGATCGTTCAGGAAGTGCAGAAGGACGATCCCCGCGCCCAGATGGGTGCGCGTGAGCATCCCCGTATCGTGGCAAGCTATGGCGGCGAATATCACGACGAAAAAACCGAACGGCTGGTGGCGAAAATTGCCGGTGCGTTGACGGTGGTGTCTGAAAACCCGCAGCAGTCCTATCGCATTACCATTCTGAATTCTCCGGCTATCAATGCCTTTGCCCTGCCGGGCGGCTATCTCTACGTGACCCGTGGCCTGCTGGCGCTGGCCAATGACGCTTCGGAAGTCGCCGCCGTGCTGTCGCATGAAATGGCCCATGTCACCGCCAATCATGGCATCGAGCGCCAGCGGCGCGAAGAAGCCGAGGTGATTGCCAGCCGGGTGGTGGCCGAAGTCCTATCCAGCGATCTGGCTGGCAAGCAGGCCTTGGCCCGTGGCAAGCTGCGGCTGGCCGCCTTCTCACGCCAGCAGGAATTGCAGGCCGATACGATCGGGGTGCGGACGCTGGGCGAAGCAGGTTACGATCCCTATGCAGCGGCGCGCTTCCTGGATTCGATGGCCGCCTACCAGCATTACAGCTCATCCGACCCCAATGCCGACCAAAGCATGGACTTCCTGTCCAGTCACCCCAGCACACCGCAGCGGGTGGAACTGGCGCGCGACCATGCCCGCGCCTTTGGGCCTGACGGATCGACCGGCGACAAGGGCCGCGATTACTTTTTCGATGGCATCGATGGCATGCTGTATGGCGACAGCCCGCAGGAGGGCTATGTCCGTGGCCACACGTTCCTGCATGGTGGCCTCGGCATTCGCTTCGACGTACCGGACGGTTTTCAGATCGACAACAAGGTGGAGGCGGTCATGGCCACCGGGCCGGGCGATGTCGCCATCCGCTTCGACGGCGTGGCCGATACTCAGAACCGCAGCCTGACCAATTATATTTCCAGCGGCTGGGTCACCGGCCTTTTACCGGACAGCATTCACGAAACCAAGATCAATGGCATGGAGGCCGCGACCGCCAGAGCCTCTGCGGATCGCTGGGATTTCGACGTCACCGTGGTGCGGCTGGGCAATCAGATTTTCCGCTTCCTGACCGCCGTTCCCAAAGGAAGCGACCAGCTGGCGCCGACATCCGATCTTCTGCGCCAAACCTTCCGCCGCATCACACCCGAAGAAGCCAAGACGCTAAAACCACTGCGCGTCCGGGTCGTTACCGTTGGACAAGGCGACACGCTGGCCAGCCTGTCAGCCAGGATGATGGGAACGGACCGAAAGCTGGAATTGTTCAAGGTGTTGAATGCTATTCCCGCCGGCCAAAGCCCGGCGCTCGGCAGCCGGGTCAAAATCGTCTCGGAATAACCTATGCATAATTCCTTAAATCGGAATCGATTTAAGGAATTATGAAGCAGATTCAAAGCGTTACAGCCTCCTTTGTGCGTTTTATAACACGCACAAAGGAGGCTGTAGAGATTTGGTTCGATCTATTGGGTCTGTTCAGGCCACCATCTGTGGATTGGCCTGAACCAGCGCGACCTTCAGCTTTTCCATCGCCCGCGTCTCGATCTGGCGTACCCGTTCCTTGGAAATACCAAGCTCACAGCCCAGTTCCTCAAGTGTCGCGCCATCCTCCGAAAGCCGCCGGGCGCGAATGATGCGCATTTCACGCTCATTCAGATGGGCCATGGCGCCACGCAGCCAATCCAGGCGGCGTTCGGTATCGATCATATCCGTCACCTGCTCGTCCGGTGTCGGCTCATCGCTGGCCAGCATGTCCAGACGCTCGGCACCCTCTTCACCATTGTTGGAAATCGGTGCTTGCAGGGAGGTATCATTGGAAGAGAGCCGGGCGTCCATCGACTGGACATCGGCAAGGCTGACACCAAGCGCGGTGGCGATTTCCTGGTGGATGGCCTGATCGGTCAAGCGTTGATCGCCTTGAGCCAGCTTTGCCCGCAACCGGCGCAGATTGAAAAATAGTGCCTTCTGGGAGGAACTGGTGCCGCCGCGCACGATGGACCAGTTGCGCAGGATATAATCTTGCATGGAGGCGCGAATCCACCAGCCAGCATAGGTCGAAAAACGCACATCGCGGGTCGGCTCAAACCTTGCCGCAGCTTCCAGCAGCCCTATATATCCTTCTTGAATGAGATCGCCGAGCGGCAGGCCGAAGCCACGGAACTTGGAAGCCATGGCAATCACCAGCCGCATGTGGGCATGGGCAATCTGGTTACGGGCCACTTGGTCGTTGCCATGTTTCCAGCGTACCGCCAGATCATGCTCCTCCTGGCGCTCCAGATACGGTGCGGCCATTGCAATCCTGATGAGCTTCTTATCGGCCTGCAGGGAATTCATTACGACCTCCATTCGCGCGGCACCACGGGCCGCGTCGAGAGCAATTTAAAGGTTCAAACCACGGCAATGAATGTTTCATTCTTTTACGATGGGACTTGCCAAACGGATCACTGCGCGACATATCTTTTACAGATTTAACTAATGTGCTCAGTCATGAGATGGTGTTTTGCCCGTACCAACGTCGCTGTAACGCTTAAAGCTGCGGAATGTTCCAGCTAGCTATAAGGCTGGACAAATTCTCTTGCGCGCCCACGATACCCGCATCCGCGCGCATCCATGGGTCTGCGCAGCGCAAAAAAGCGAATGTCGATCATCCCACCAACATCTCGGCTCTTGAATTTCACCTGATCTTTCGCCACCTGAAGGCGGTTGCGGGCCGCAGGAGGGACACCCTTTGCGACGCCAGCAAAATGCTCTTTTTGCCGCATGCTGAGGGACAGGTCGCAGCACCCGCCCAGGCATGCTGCCTGACGTGATACGGGAGTTACAATGTCGACAGAAACCGCCGAAAAGCCGGGCGAAACTACGCCAGAATCACATGTGTTCGAAGCCGATGTGGCGCGCCTTCTGCATATGATGGTGCATTCGGTCTATTCGGACAAGGATGTGTTCCTGCGGGAACTGGTCTCTAATGCCGCCGATGCCTGCGAGAAACTGCGTTATGAGGCGATTACCACGCCGGGCCTTCTCACCAGCGATCCTGATCCCCGCATTCAACTGCGGCTCGATGCCGATAACAGGCAATTGATTCTCGAAGACAATGGTATCGGCATGAGCCGGGCCGAGTTGATCGAAGCGCTGGGGACGATTGCCCGGTCCGGCACCCGTGCCTTCATGGAGCGGATCGAGGCAAGCAAGGCTGAAGCAGGCAAGACCGGCGAGGATGCCCAATTGATCGGCCAGTTCGGCGTCGGCTTCTATTCCTGCTTCATGGTGGCGGATAAGGTGGATGTGGTAACCCGCCGTGCCGGGGAGACGCAGGCCTGGGCCTGGACCTCGGATGGCAAGGGCAGCTATTCCATCAGCGAGATTGATGCCGACGACGCGCCAGCCCGCGGCACCCGTATCACTCTGCATTTGATGGAGGATGCGAAGGACTATGCCACCCGCGCCCGCGTCGAGCGAATCGTCAAGCAGCAGTCAGGCCATGTCCCGGTTGCGATCACCCTGGTTGAAAAGCCCGGCGACGAACCAACCCGGATCACCGAAGGCACTGCACTCTGGACCCGCTCGAAATCCGAGATCAGCAGCGAGGACTATGCCGATTTTTATCGCGGCATTTCTGGTCAATATGACGAACCGGCCTTGACGGTGCATTTCCACGCCGAAGGCCGGCATGAATATACCGCCCTTGCCTTCGTGCCCGGCACGCCCCCTTTCGACCTGTTTGATCCCGACCGCAAAGGCCGTATCAAGCTCTATGTGAAGCGGGTCTTCATCACCGACGATGCCGAACTTCTGCCGCGTTACCTGCGCTTCGTGCGCGGCCTCGTCGATACCGCCGACCTGCCGCTGAATGTGTCGCGTGAGATGATCCAGGAAAGCCCGATCCTGTCGGCCATTCGCAAGGGCGTCACCAATCGCATCCTCACATCCCTGGAAAAGCTGGGCAAGAACGAGCCGGAAACCTATCGGACGCTCTGGGAGAATTTCGGCGCTGTGTTGAAGGAAGGGCTCTACGAGGATTTCGAACGGCGCAGCCAATTGTTGGGACTTGCCCGGTTTCGCACCACGACATCAGGCGACGACCAGCGTAGCCTTGACGACTATATCAAGGACCTCAAGCCGGAACAGGACAGCATTTATTACCTGGCTGGCAGCAGCCTTGAACAACTGAAAGTCTCGCCGCAGCTGGAAGGTTTTCGCGCCCGTGGCATCGAGGTTCTGCTACTGTCTGACCAGATCGACAGTTTCTGGGTGATGAATGCTCCGGAGTTTGAGGGCAAGACCTTCAAATCCGTCAGCCAGGGTGCAGCCGACCTTGCCAAATTCGCCAAGGCCGACGCCAGTGCTGATAACGACCCGAACAGCAATGACCAGGCAAAGGCGGATATTGCCGGATTCCTGGCACTCGCCAAGGAGGAGTTGAAAGATCTGGTTGCCGATGTCCGCGCCTCGGACCGGTTGACGGAAAGCCCCGTCTGCCTCGTTGCGCCGGAAAGCGGTTATGACCGCCAGCTGGAGAAAATATTGGCCGGAGCAGGCCAGCTTGCCTCGACCTCCAAGCCGGTGCTGGAGCTGAATGCCGATCACGCGCTGGTGAAGGCCATGGCGGGCGCTCAACATGCCCCTGCCCTGCAAAATGATGCGATCCATCTGCTGTATGATCAGGCCCGTATTCTTGATGGTGAAAAGCCAGCCGACGCCCGGGCCTTTGCGGAGCGCATGGGACGGCTGTTCGAAAAGGCGCTTCGCGCCTGATAAGTGAGAAATAACGAAAAAAGGCCCGGTTCGCATCTGCAAACCGGGCCTTTTTTGATGAAGGAAGATTATTCCGAAGCGTCGGCGGAATCAGCGTTGAGCTGGCCGTATTTTTCGGCGCCAAGCTTGGAGAACAGCTCGAGCTGGGTTTCGAGGAAGTCGATATGGCCTTCCTCATCCATCAGCAGCTGTTCGAACAGCTTCATGGTGACGTAGTCACCAGCCTGATAACAGATGTCGCGGGATTCCTTGTAAGCCGTGCGAGCTTCGTATTCGCCAGCCAGATCGGCCTCCAGCACTTCCTTGACCGTCTGGCCAATGCGCAAAGGCGCCAGCGTCTGAAGATTGGGGTGGCCTTCCAGGAAAATGATCCGCTCGACCAGCTTGTCGGCATGCTGCATTTCTTCGATGGATTCCGCCCGTTCCTTCTTTGCAAGCTTGGTATAGCCCCAATCTTCAAGAAGACGGTAGTGCAGCCAATACTGATTGACGGCACCCAGCTCCAGAAACAAAGCCTGGTTCAAACGTTCAATAACTTTTGCATCGCCCTTCATAACAGGACCCCTATTTTGACAGTGACCGGCACAAATAATTGCCGAGATCTTGGATGATCACCAGAATTATCCATGCAGTCTGATAGATTACAATCCACTGCGCCTCGCTCTTGCGATTTGCACCGGTAATGTCGTGATAAAAGCAGGATTGTACCGTCAAGTCGAGCGCTATCTTAGAATGATTCCAAAAAGATTGAAGAAAGCCCAGATTCCACCGAACCGGTCACGCGTTACGTAGAAACGAAAAACCCCGCGCGAAGCGGGGTTGAAAAGGCAAGGTTCACGCTGCAACGAGGTTAATTGGGGCAATAACTACAGCCCCTTGCGCCATATATGGCGCACAAAGGCTCAATGTCGCTCTTTATATCTGCTCGATAATGTCTTAAATCAATTCCGATTTCAGTAGGAAATTATGCAATAGGTCCGCCCCCATATCAGACGCCCGTTAGGCCGTCCGGCTGATGCGATTGCGGCGTTCGATGAGTTCGTTCTTCTGCTCTTCCTGGAAACGCTTCAGGCGCTCCATGAAATTCACCAGGTTTTCGCCATCGCTGTTGCGCTGAGCGTGAAAGGCCTGGGTTGTCGAAACGATGATATCCACGACATTCGGGAAGCACCCACAACAGCGACCACGCTTTTCCATGGCGTGATAAACCTTTGCAGGCACGATCAACTGCCAACAGTCCTGCTCAAGAAATTCCGTGATCGTGTCGCGGATCTCTTTCTCGGTAATGAAATTGCAACTGCACACCAGCATCGGTTTCAGCCCGTCAAACAAACATGACATCTACTCTCTCGTTTTATGGCTAAACAAGAGGCTATCTGTCAAGAAAAAACATACCGATCACAGGGAAGTTGTTTTATGCGCATGAAATGCGTCAGGACCGATGGTAGGGATGGCCAGAGAGAATGGTAACGGCACGGTAGAGCTGTTCGGCCAGCATAATCCGCACCAGCTGATGCGGCCAGGTCATCTTTCCAAGATTCAGCACCAGATCGGCCCGGTCGCGGAAATCCGGGTCCAGCCCATCGGCCCCACCGATAACGATCACCATGTCACGACGACCGCGATCCTTGTGGTCGCCGACATAGGTTGCGAATTCCTGGCTGTCCCAGCTTTTGCCGCGCTCATCCAACGCCACGACAAGAGGATTGTCCGGCATGGATTTTTCGATCTGCACCGCCTCTTCCCGCTTGCGGGTGGCGGAATTCGAGGCTCTGCTTTCCGGCAGCTCGTTGACACGAGAAAATTCCAGCCCGCTCGCGGGACCGGCCTTGGCAAACCGGTCCAGATAGCGTGACACAAGATCTTTCTCTGGCCCGGCTTTCAACCGGCCAACGGCAACAATGCCTATCCGCATCCCATCCTCTTGAGGGTTCGATCCGCAAAACCAACACCAACTGAACGGAAACCCGCTCGCTTTCTTGGCAGACAAGGATCATCCCGTCGAAAACACGCGACGATCATTGCCTTTATCGGGCTCGATACCATCTCCAGACCGGCAAATATACCGCCTGTGAGGGTTAGTGCAGTCGGCTTTCCTCGATATCCGGTGCGGCCCACATCTTTTCGATGTTATAGAACTCGCGGATTTCGGGGCGGAAGACATGTATAATAATGTCTCCGGCGTCGATCAGCACCCAATCGCCGGTCTCAAGACCTTCGACGCGCGGTGCGCCGAAGCCTTCATCCTTCAGATCGGAGACGAGATGTTCGCAGATCGCCACGACGTGACGGGACGAGCGACCGGACACGACCACCATGTAGTCGCCCAGCGCCGATTTTCCGGCAATGTCGATAGAGACGATATCTTCTGCTTTCGAGTCCTCAAGGCTTGTGAGGACCAGCTCAAGCGCGCGGGCTGCGGCATCGACGCCACGTTCCGGGCTTTGCGGGATCGCGACAGTGGCGCGGCCCTTGGTGTGTACTGTTGTCAGAGTTTGTCCTTTCCGTCGGTAACAGCACGAAAACGACTCAGAGGCACCCATTGCCGCTGAGCCAAGAATAAGGTGGCACTGAATAGTTAATCTTTCAAGACAGGCCCTGTGCGAAGCGCCGTCGAACTGAGCATTGAACGCGGTCCGTGAATGAAGGTCCAGGCGGGTGCCTGCCTGCGCCACAGCACACCGGCATCGCTTTCATCGACCCGGGCAAAGTCAAACCGCTGCGCCATTTTCGATGACAGATAAGACAGGGTCGCACCGGGCCGATCAATCACCGCAATCGGAAAGGTCATGGCGATCTTCTGCCAATCCTGCCAATGGTGAAACGAGCGAAGATTATCCGCACCCATGATCCAGATGAAATGCACATGCGGGTTCAACCGCTTAACATGGTCCAGCGTGCGGGCGGTATAGCTCGTCCCCAGCTCCGCCTCAAAGGCGGTGATCTTCAGGCGGGGGTCCTGCGCCAAGCCTTCGCAAAGCGCCAGCCGCTCGGCCAAAGGTGCCAGCTGACTGTGGTTTTTCAGCGGGTTTCCGGGTGTCACCATCCACCACAGCTGATCGAGGCCCAACCGGCGAAGGGCAATCTCCGCCACCAGCACATGGCCCTGATGCGGCGGATTGAACGATCCGCCGAACAGGCCCACCACCATGCCGCGCTCGGTATGCGGCATGCGCAGATAGTGTGCCGCGACCCCGGAATGGCTCACGTCAGGGCCGGATCTGCCCGGTGCCATGCACCCGGTACTTGAACGAGGTCAACTGCTCGACGCCAACCGGCCCGCGCGCATGCATCTTGCCGGTGGCAATGCCGATTTCACCGCCCATGCCGAATTCGCCGCCATCAGCAAATTGGGTTGAGGCATTGTGCAACAGAATGGCTGAATCCACTTCGTTGAAAAACCGCTCAACCACAGCGGGATCTTCGGCAATCACCGCCTCGGTATGGTTGGAAGAATAGCGGGCGATATGGTCGATGGCCCCACCGATGCCATCGACCACGGCAACCGAGATGATCGCATCGAGATATTCGGTACGCCAATCTTCGTCCACAGCAGCCTTCAGGCCGGGAAAGACTTTTAGCACAGTCGCCGATGCACGAATTTCGCAACCGGCCTCGGTCAGGGCTTCGAGAAGCGGCATCAAATGGCTGCCGATGGCAGCGCTATCGACCAACAGGGTTTCCGCCGAGCCGCAAATGCCGGTCCGGCGCATCTTGGCGTTGACGACAATGCTTTTCGCCATGTCGAGATCGGCAGATCCGTCAACATAGACATGGCACAGCCCTTCCAGATGGGCAAAAACCGGCACCCGCGCATCCGCCTGGACCCGCGCCACCAGGCTCTTGCCACCACGCGGCACGATCACGTCAATCGTGCCATTCAGCCCGGTCAGCATCGCGCCAACCGCAGCACGATCCGTGACCGGCACCAGCTGGATGGCATGGTCCGGCAGCCCGGCGGCCACAAGCCCCGCCACCAGGCAGGCATGAATGGCGCGCGAGGAATTGACCGAATCCGAACCGCCGCGCAGGATCACGGCATTGCCGGATTTCAGGCAAAGTGCCCCTGCATCCGCCGTCACATTCGGACGGCTCTCATAGATCACCCCGATCACGCCAAGCGGCGTGCGGACCCGTTCGATCTTCAAACCGTTCGGGCGCTCCCAGGCCGCGATGACTTCACTGACCGGGTCTTTCAGCTCGGCCACCTCGCGCAGGCCCTTGGCCATCGCGGTGATCCGCTCGTCATTCAGCGTGAGCCGGTCGATGAAGGAGGCAGCCAGCCCTGCCGTTTGCGCAGCCTTGAGATCAATGGCATTAGCGGCGATGATCTGGCTTTTCCCGGTCAGGATCGCCTCACTCATCGCCATCAGCGCGGCATTTTTCTGGTCAGCCGAGGCAATGGCCAACGGTCGCGCAGCGGCCTTGGCCTTGGCGCCGATGTCCAGCATCAGCGCGTCGATACCATCCGCCTTGGCGACTGAGTCAAGCATGGGCCTCGTCCTTTTTCTTCGCATTCTTGCCGGCTTTCCTACCGGTCTGTTCCGTCATCACCAGATCGTCGCGATGGATCATCGCCGAGCGTCCGGCATAGCCGAGCAGCGCTTCGATCTCTGCCGATTTATGACCGGCAATCCTTCGCGCCTCATCGGCATCGTAACCCGCCAGGCCACGGGCAATTTCCCGCCCCTCAAGCCCAACAACCGAAATCGTGTCACCACGATGAAAGTGGCCGGAGACCTCGCGCACCCCTGCGGGCAACAGGCTCTTGCCAGCACGGAGGGCTGTTTCGGCACCCGCATCGACGCTCAGAATACCGGCGGGCTGCAATTGTCCGGCAATCCATGTCTTGCGGGCCGTCACCGGCATGGCAGACGGCGCAAACCAGGAATGGGCCGCACCCTCATCAATGCCGCGTAACGGATTGAGCAGCTTGCCCGACGTGATAATCATCGCGCAGCCCGCACTTGTGGCAATCTTGCCTGCGTCGATCTTGGTGCGCATGCCGCCACGCGACAATTCCGAGGCCGCTCCGCCCGCCATCGCCTCGATTTCAGGGGTGATTTCGGCAATCACAGGCAGAAGTTTCGCCTCAGGATCAAGATGCGGTGGCGCGGTATAGAGACCATCGATATCGGAGAGCAGGATCAGCAGATCGGCACCGGTCATCGTCGCCACCCGGGCGGCCAATCGATCATTATCGCCATAGCGGATTTCGGTGGTCGCCACGGTGTCGTTTTCGTTGATGATCGGCACCGCCCCCAGTTTCAGCAATTGACTGATGGTGGCGCGCGCATTGAGATAGCGGCGGCGCTCCTCCGTATCCCCCAGCGTCAGCAGGATCTGGCCTGCAACAATGGATGACCGCGACAGGCTTTCCGACCAATGCCGCGCCAGAGCAATTTGCCCGACGGCTGCCGCCGCCTGGCTTTCTTCCAGCTTCAAGGCCCCGGCTGGCAGGTTCAGCACCGTGCGGCCAAGCGCAATGGCGCCAGACGACACGACCAGCACCTCGACACCTTTGGCGCGCAGGGCGGCGATATCGTCGCAGACGGCATCGAGCCAGGCATGTTTCAGGCCGGCCCCCCGGTCCACCAGCAGGGCCGAGCCGATCTTGATGACGATCCGCTTATAGTGCGAGAGAGAGGCAAGCGGTGCGCTCATTCCTCGCCCTCCTCACTCTCCTCTGGTCCATCTTCGTGTTGGGGCCGATCTTCCAGCTTGTGGCGATGCTTCTTCGGCCGCTGCGAAATCGTCTCGTCGTCATAGCTGCGATTTTCAACAATCACGTCGCGCAACGCCCGCAGGACTTCGAGCATTCCCTTGCCGGTAATCGCCGAAATCATCATCGGCTTCTTGCCGCAGGCCTTTTGCAGGGCCTTGAGCTTCTTTTTCAGCTCATCCTCGTCCAGCACATCGATCTGCGACAGGGCGACGATCTCAGGCTTGTCTTCCAGGCCACCATCATAGGCTTCCAGCTCATGGGCAACCGTGGTGTAGGCCTTGGCGACATCCTCTTCCTGGGCGGACACCAGATGCAACAGCACCCGCGTGCGCTCGACATGGCCGAGGAAGCGGTCGCCAATGCCAACCCCTTCATGGGCGCCTTCAATCAGACCCGGAATATCGGCCAGGATGAACTCACGCTCATCCACGGTCGCCACACCCAGATTGGGATGCAGCGTGGTGAACGGATAATTGGCGATTTTCGGGCGCGCCCGCGTCACCGCCGCCAGGAAGGTGGATTTTCCGGCATTGGGCAAGCCGACCAGACCGGCATCGGCAATCAGTTTCAGCCGCAGCCAGATGGTTTTCTCCTCGCCTTCCAGACCAGGATTGGCCCAATCGGGCGCCTGATTGGTAGCGGATTTGAAATGCGCATTACCGAAGCCGCCATTGCCGCCCGCCGCCAGCCGGAAGCGCTGGCCCTCGGTGACCATATCAACGATCAGGGTTTCGGCGTCTTCTTCGAAGATCTGGGTGCCGACAGGCACTTTCAGCGTCACATGCTCGCCATTGGCACCGGTGCGGTTGCGCCCCATGCCATGGGTGCCGACCGTCGCCTTGAAATGCTGCTGGAACCGAAAATCGATCAGGGTGTTCAGACCATTGACGGCCTCCACCCAAACATCGCCACCGCGCCCGCCATCGCCACCATCCGGCCCGCCGAACTCGATGAACTTCTCGCGGCGGAACGAGACGGCACCTGCGCCGCCGTCACCTGATCGAATATAGACCTTTGCCTCGTCGAGAAATTTCATGTCGCTGCCATACTTCCTGTGTCAGGATACTCATATCATATATGCGGCCATCGTTATCGCCGCTTGACGCGGAGGTCAAAGAGTATCGTGCGTTTCGTCAGTTACAATATTCAATACGGGATCGGCCTGGACGGCAAATTCGACCCGATCAGGATCGCCAAAAACCTCGAGGGTGCCGATGTCATCGCCCTCCAGGAAGTCACCCGCGGTTATCCCGCCAATGGCGGTGCCGACCTGCCGGAGATTTTTGCCAACCATTTTCCCGAATACCATTGGGTTTATGGACCCGCCTGCGACCTGCACGCCTCCTCGGCGCTGATCAAGGGCCGCCGGGTCGATAAGCGCTTCCAATTCGGCAATATGGTGCTGTCGCGCTGGCCGATCCTGGCCAACCGGATGCTGCTGTTGCCGCGCACCCGCACGTTCGAAAAGCTCAACAATCAGCGCGCCGCCACCGAAGCGGTGATCGATGCGCCCGGCGGGGCGCTCCGGGCCTATTCCGTCCATCTCGACCATGTGGCACCGGACGAGCGCATCGCCCAGATTCGGTTCCTGAAGGACCGCGCCATCAACTTCATCCAGGAAGGCGGCGCGATGACTGGTGGACAGGAATTTGCCCTGCCGCAACCGCCGCTGCCGGAGGATTTTCTGCTCATGGGCGATTTCAACATGCAGCCGGAATCGCCGGAATACCGCGAGATGGTCGGAACCATCGATGCTTATTACGGTCGCACCGCCCGCGCCGACGCGCCTCTGGACGCATTGGCCCGGCTCGGCAAACTCAATGCTGGCAGTTACAGCTGGGAAGAGGTCGGCAAGCCGGATATGCGCATGCATCTCGATTATTGCTTCCTAAGCGGTTCACTGGCCCATCGCCTGAAAGCGGCAAGCGTCGATACCGATGCGGTCGGCTCAGACCATTTTCCGGTCTGGGTGGACTTGGATTGAAGGTGCGGCGGCCCTGTCCGGCCGCCGCACCCTGTTTTTAAAACGCTTTCGTTCTCTGAAACCCGTCCTGCGTCAGACGGGTTTCAATATGCGGTGCCATGGCATTGCGCGACAGGCTGTAAAGATCGGCGCAGCGCGTCAGGGTGAAGCCCAGCTTGTCCTGGATCTTCAAGGAGGCGGCATTATCGGCAAAGGCACCGGAATGCAGCACCGCCTCCGGCATGCGCCGGAAGAACCGTTCGACCGCAGCTTGGGCCGCCTCGCTCATCAACCCCTGCCCCCAATAGAAGCGATTGAGCCAATAACCGAGATGCCAAAGCCCATGGCGCAGCTCCAGGCCAACCATGCCGATATGAACGTCATCGTCCGAGGTGATGGCCAGGTGCCAATCCGGCATAACACCGGCGCTGATGCGATTTAGCCAGTCGCAAGCATCCTGCCGGTCGTAAGGCATCGGTACCCGGCTCAACATCCGCGTCACCTGCCAGTCGTTCAGCGAGGCGGCAATGGCGTCCGCATCGGAAAGCCGATGCGGACGCAGCACCAATCGTGGCGTTTCAATCACCGGGCAAGGCCCAAGCGAGGGGAACCGCGTTTGCAGCCGGGGCTTTTCAAGCGCAGCCATCACCGCATCTCCCCCCAGCTCTTCAGCGACATCCAGGTCTTACGATCCAGCCGGTACCATTCCACCGGCACCATGCCACGGGCAGCCAGATGGCCGACCATGCCGGACCCCTGGAACTGGAAGCCGCATTTCTGGATGACGCGGCGCGCCGCGACATTGGTGACGCGGCAACGAGCATCGATAAAGACGATATCACGGGTCCGGAAGGCCATATCGATCAGGGCATGGGCGGCTTCCGTCGCATAGCCGTTATTCCAATAGGGTTCGCCCAGCCAATAGCCGATTTCAAGCGTCTCCAGATCCGTATGCGGCTCGAGCGCGCAGCACCCGAGAAATTCGCCGTTTTCGCCTTTTGTGATCGCATAGACGCATTTACCGATCTCGCCGAGATTGGAACGTCGCACAAAATCGGCGGCATCGGCTGCCGTGTAAGGATGTGGCATGCGCGACACCATGGTCGCAACGGCGGCGTTATTGGCGAGATGGGTAAGGGCGTCAATGTCTTCTACATGCGGAGCGCGCATAACCAGCCGCTGCGATAAGAGGACGGGGCAACTTTGCCTTAACCGATCCGGCCTCAGCCGATCGTCGGGTGACCGTAATTGGTCCTCCCTCAGTAATAAGCGTTCCATGGTTCAGTCTCCTTTGGAGGTAAGAAAAAAGGGAAGAGAGGTGGCGCCTCATCTTCCCTTTTGTCTGACTGAACCTGTACGCTCAGCCGGGTCGATGAGACGCCGGCTGTTGGTAAGCGACCGGCTTTATTCTGCGGCTTCCGCCGTTTTCGGCATGACGGACACGAATACGCGGCCGTTGGACTTCGTACGGTAGGTGACATTGCCGGTGGTGAGTGCAAAGATCGTATGGTCCTTGCCCATGCCGACGTTTGCGCCCGGATGCCACTGCGTGCCGCGCTGACGAACGATAATATTGCCTGGAATGACGACTTCGCCGCCGAACTTCTTCACGCCAAGGCGCTTGGACTCGGAATCGCGACCGTTGCGCGACGAACCGCCAGCTTTTTTATGTGCCATTGGAGTTCTCCTTTAAAACCTGGTTTCCCGTTGACCGATTACGCAGCGACGATGTCGGTGATGCGAACGACTGTGTGGTGCTGGCGATGGCCGCGCGACCGCTTGGAATTCTGGCGACGGCGCTTCTTGAACGCGATGACCTTCTTGCCACGGTTATGCTCGACAACTTCAGCCTTCACGGTTGCACCAGCAACAAAAGGCGCACCAATCGTCGCGTCGGCACCAACGCCAACAACGAGAATTTCGGTGAATTCAACGATAGCACCAGCTTCGGCTTCCAGCTTTTCGATGGTCAGCACGTCGTTGGCGGCTACGCGGTACTGCTTACCGCCGGTCTTGATGACTGCGAACATATTTTATCCTTCCATGTTCGTTACCGGTTCTGACCGGCAAATGCCGGACGACCGTCTTTTTGTCAGTCGGAGAGCAGATCTTGAGATCTGCCGGTGGAAACCTCTCGGCAAAGCGAGAAGCGATTATAGACTTGAGAATCCACAAATAGGGATCACCCATATCTAAAGTCGCACGTCGCATACGTGAGAAGCCCCAACCTGTCAAGGCGAACACCCCATAAACACAAAGAGAATTCCTGACGATAGACCACCCGCGCATCACATCACCGTGGCCCATTGTCTTTTCTGCAACAGGCAGGCGGCAGACCCGCAGTGCGATCCATCCGGGAGATCCATACCACAGCAAAGAATTATGCCTTTTTCGCTCTTGCCAGCCCCCTCAATCGCCGCTATGAGACAGCCCGCGCTACACAAGCGCCGACCAGACCCGCGGAGAGGTGGCTGAGTGGTCGAAAGCACCGCACTCGAAATGCGGCATACGGGCAACCGTATCGTGGGTTCGAATCCCACCCTCTCCGCCATATTACCCCAGCGCTCCTGCCTCCAATTCTAAAAGCTCACTCTCATACCGAAAACGGCTGCGTTCCGGTGACGGCTCGTGGGCAAGTGGTTTTGTTTCGGCCAGCAGTCTGTCGGCCATTGCCGTGGCACCGTCGGTGATAGCCTGCTTGCCGATGAAGCCGCCGGGGAGTTGGATTGTGGCGGTCATGGCTCGGATCAGGTGATTGAGCAGGGTGGCGTCAGGCAATTCGGCTGCCTGCCAGAAGCTGGCGAGGCTTTGTTGGTGCGTGAGGCCGGGGACGTCGTAGATTGCCGGGGCAAGCGCCATGACCGGGATGGCCTGTTGCAGCGCCGTCAGGCCGACCGTGGAGTTTACCGTCACCAGGCCGCGGCTCGCCCTTATCAGGGCCGTCAGGTCACCGCCATCGATCACATCCACCTGATGGGCAATGCCGCAGCGCGCCGCCATGCGGGCGATGTCTGATGACCAGTCACGCAGGCCATTATCAATTGGATGCGTCTTGAACAGCAATCTGCTGCCGGATGGCGCACGGTCGGCAAAGGAACGGATCACGGCTTGCAGGATGCGAAACAGGTCGCCCATCGGCGCATGGCGGCGGATCTGATAGTCCCCCGGCAATTGCAGCGGAAAAAGATAGAAGTCGAACTCTCTGTCCGTCGCCAGATAGCGTTGTTGCAGGCGCAATGCTTGTGCCTTTCGCCTGCGCGCAGTCAGTCCCTTAATGATCCAGCCACTATATTCCACGACGGGATGGACCGGACCATGCGCCTTGTAATGCGGATGCAGCAGCCAGCCGAGCGCGACATTCGGGATATGATAGATCAGGTCATAAAGCGCATAAGTGAGAAAGCTGGAGGGATAGGGGCTGCGCGGCTGAGGGGCCTCGACGCCCTGCGCCAACGCAACGATTGCCTGCGGATCGACTGGAAACCGCGACTGGCTGGACATACCAAACGGCTCCACCGTCAACCAGTCGGGCCGCAGATAGCCATGTTCGAAAATATGGGCACGCAGGCCAAGCCTGGTGCATAGCGCAACGGCGGCGGCATGTTTGGGGCGGCCATCGCCCAGCATCAACACATCGGTAATGCCGTGGCGCAGAATGAGCAGTTCAAGAAAGCCGGGCCAGGCATCGTCCCGTCCACGAAAAAAATCAAAAGGCCATTTTCTCCAGAAAATGACATCACCTGAACAAAAATTGACCTTACGCACGGCTACGCCGCGCGTTTCCAATTCTCTTGCGAGCGCTGGGAGAAACGGCGAGGCCGGGCCTTGGAGAAACAGAAATGTGCGTCGCTTTGTCACTCGATATAAACGATTCTCTAACGAATCCCTGCCTTCTGTGGTGTTTAAGTCATACGACAAAATTATAACATGGCCTATAAGAGCCGTTGAATTGAAAAACCTTGCGTGGAAATTGAGACGAGGGGTCCCGTCCGCAATGACATCATCTGAGCCGACAAAGGCCGTATTGTTCCTTCAGGGGCCTCCCTCCATTCTCTGGACGGAATTTGCAAGAGCTTTTGAACAAGCGGGTGTAAAAACCC
Organism: Agrobacterium vitis; assembly: GCF_013426735.1. NCBI lineage: Bacteria > Pseudomonadati > Pseudomonadota > Alphaproteobacteria > Hyphomicrobiales > Rhizobiaceae > Gillisella > Gillisella vitis. The sequence continues at coordinate 510,740 of NZ_AP023272.1, read as the reverse complement.
ACCATGTGAATTTTACGCTGGGCGATTTTCTGTTCTGGCGCAAACGTGGCGCTAAAAATTATCGCGGTTCCTTTTCCAAATGGCCAGCCTATCTGCGGCGGTTGATTGCCGAAAAGGGCATTACCGATATCGTCTATTATGCAGACCGCCTGCCCTATCACGCCAAAGCGGCTGAAATCGGCGCTGAAATCGGGGTGCGCTGTCATGCGGTCGAATGGGGCTATCTGCGGCCGGACTGGCTGACCTTCGAGCGCGACGGCATGGGCCGCTTCTCGCATTTTCCCAACGATCCGAAGGCTATTCGCGCCATTGCCGCCAAGGTGGAAGAACCTGATATCGCGGTGAAATATCCGCATACGTTCGGCCAGGAAGCCTTCAACGAGGTGATCTATAACCTGCTGAATTTCTTCGGCAGGCCCTTCTATCCGCTCTATAACGCCGACAAATATTATTCCGCTCTGGTGGATTATCTGCCCTGGCTGCTCAAAGCGGGCGTCAAGCCTGCCCGCCTGCCGGAGGGATTTCTGGAGGACGGCCAGCCGCCTTTCTATCTCGTCGCCCTGCAATTGCAGAGCGATTACCAGATCCGTGCAAACTCCCCCTATCGGCATCTGCGCGACATGATGCGGCAGGTGATCGCCTCTTTCGTCAAAAATGCGCCAGCCGGTAGCAAGCTGCTGTTTAAGCAGCATCCGCTCGACAACGGTCTGGAGCGTTGGCACAAGGTGCTTCGCCATATCGCCCGTGAATTCAAGATCGAGGACCGCGTCGTCTTCATCGAGGAAGGCGACCTGCATGATATTCTGCAAAAGACGGCGGGCGTTGTCATCGTCAATTCCACCGTTGGCCTTCACAGCCTGCGCGCCCAAAAGCCAACCATCGTGCTGGGCTGCGCGGTGTTTGACGTGCCGGGGCTGACCCATCAGGGCCGGCTGGATGATTTCTGGAAGCGGCCGGAGCCGGTCGATCCCGAATTGATGCGCGATCTCGTCAAGGCCATGGCCGCGACCATTCAGATCAAGGGCGACTTCTTCAACAAGGCGGGCCGTCAGGCGGCCATTGGCGCCATGGTGCAGCGGGTTATCGAGGGAACGGTCAACATGCCCGACGCCTTCATCGATCCACCACCAAGGCTTACTTCGCCCAAGGGTATCCTGACTGTTTTAGGAAGACCCGTCGAACTCGATTGGGAAGAAGACGCGGCGGTGCCTGATATGACCTATGCGCGGTCCGGCCCAATCCGCTGAATTCGCCAGTCAGAACTTCATAAAAAAGGGCGCGGAGTGAAAAACTCCGCGCCCTTTTTTGACCAACAACAGCCGATCAGTGGCGGAAATGGCGCACGCCGGTAAAGACCATGGCGACATTGTGATCGTCAGCTGCGGCAATCACTTCGGGATCGCGCATCGATCCACCCGGCTGGATCACCGCCGTCGCGCCGGCGGCAATGGCGGCCAGGAGACCATCGGCAAAGGGATAGAAGGCCTCGGACGCGACAGCGGAGCCGCGCGTCAATGGTAGGGCAAGCCCGAGGGCCTTGGCAGCATCTTCGGCTTTCATCGCGGCGATCCGGGCGGAATCCACCCGGCTCATCTGGCCTGCGCCAATGCCGACAGCCTGGCCGTCCTTGGCATAGATGACAGCGTTGGATTTCACATGCTTGGCGATCTTGAAGGCCAGCTTCATGTCTTCCAACTCGGCTGCGGTTGGCGCGCGCTTGGTGACGACCTTCAGGTCCAGATCTTCCACCACCAGATTGTCGCGGCTCTGGACCAGCAGGCCACCCGATACCGTTTTGGCCGTCAGGCCTGGCGCGCGTGGGTCGGCCAGGCCGCCGGTGGTCAACAGGCGTAGATTGGCCTTGCGGGCAATAATGGCCTTTGCCTCGTCCGTGACGTCAGGGGCGATGATCACCTCGGTAAACAGCTTGACGATTTCTTCAGCGGTTTCCGCGTCCAGCGTCTGGTTCAGCGCGATAATCCCGCCGAAAGCCGAAACGCTGTCGCAGGCCAGCGCCCGGCGATAGGCATCGGCCAGCGTCTTGCCGACCGCGACACCGCATGGATTGGCGTGCTTGATGATGGCGCAGGCCGGACCGTTTTCGGGCAGGAATTCCGAAACCAGTTCGAAAGCGGCATCCGTATCATTGATATTGTTATAGGAAAGCTGCTTGCCCTGCAAAAGCGTGGCAGTTGCGACTCCGGGGCGCTGATCGCCATTGACGTAGAAGCCTGCTTTCTGGTGCGGGTTCTCGCCATAGCGCATTTCCTCGCGCAGGCTGCCACCGATCACCCGGTGGCGCGGCGTCTCGATGGCAAGCGCCTCGGCAAACCAGTTGGAAATCGTTGCGTCATAAGCGGCGGTCCGGGCATAGGCGCGGGCGGCGAATTGCTGACGGAGCGTATAAGGCGTATGACAATCGTCCGCTGTCAGGGCTTCCAGAAGCTGGGCGTAATCGGCAGGGTCCGTCACAACAGTGACATAGGCGTGGTTCTTGGCAGACGCACGGATCATCGCCGGACCGCCAATATCGATATTTTCGACCGTGGTCGGATAGTCGCCGCCCGCTGCCAGAACCGCCTCAAACGGATAAAGATTGATGACCGAGAGATCGATGGCCTCGATCTTATGGGCCTGCATGGCCTTCACATGATCTTCATCGTCTCGGATGGCAAGAAGGCCACCATGCACGGCAGGATGCAGGGTCTTGACCCGACCATCCATGATTTCCGGAAAGCCGGTCACTTCGGAGACGTCGGTGGCGGGCAGGCCTGCCTCAATCAGCGCCTTGTAGGTGCCGCCGGTTGACAGCAGCCTCACGCCCATATCGTTCAAGGCCCGGGCAAGATCGACAATGCCGCTCTTGTCGAACACCGACAGCAGGGCGGTGCGAACCTGCACTCTGTCCGGAACAGGGATTTTCTTCGAGACAACAGCCATGGCCTTCACTCCGAAAGAGCAATTCCTGGATGGACTTCAAAAGCATCCCAGAGGTGGAATTGCGTGAACAAAAATAGCCGATACAGCCCGCAGACCGGCGGCAAGCATGATGCCTGCCCGCCTAGCACAGCATATTGCCAGAGGAAACAGCCTTATCCCAGCTTTGAAAAAAACCACCAGATTTCCGGCATTTCCAGGAGAAGCTCGATCTGCTCGGAAGCCTGAATGCCGGAAAGGCCCGCGAAAAACACGTCCTCGGCAATCACAGGATAGCCGGTCGGTGAGGAAAACACCCAGGTCTCGCTACCGCCATTGGCCACCAGCCGGATATTATGGTCATCCTCCTGGGTGAGGCGCACCGAGGGGTGAATGTGAAAACGGATGATCGTCCCCCCCTTCGGCATATCGGCCAGCGGCTGTTCCTTGTCCGATAGCAGCCGGTCATGGCCCACCAGCTTGGTGCCCGCCGCATTAAGGCGCAGATCCCGTTCGTGAAGAATGCCGAAACCCTTGAGATAACCGTCATGACGGGCCGTCAGATGGTCACTGCCATCGTCACCGGCCCGGCGCATTACCTCCACCGAAGAGACGCCGCCGACAATGATCGGCCCCAAAAACCGCGAGGTCGAAATCCGACAAGAGGATTGATCGGCGATGACAAGGGTCGAATGGGCCGCCGTTGCTCGCGCCATCTGCCGGTATCGCTCGCCTGCAAAACGCGGCGTGCCGGAATTGACCACCAACCGATGGCGTCCGCAAGACAGTTCGAAAGACAGGCAACCTGCATGGGCGCTACGGCTGATATCGCCTTGCGCAGGCACGCCGGTATCGACCAGAACGACGGCACCGCCTGCCGCCAGCCGTTGGTAATGGCTGTGCGGCAAGGCCCGGAACGGCTGGCCGCCGCTTTCGTCATAGCGCAGCACCGACATCAGATCATTGGCAAGCGTTGCCGTGGCGCCATTGAACAGTGCCAGATCGCCATTGCTGTGACGGAAAAACCTTATGGCGGGAAACATCCGGTCAATGGTGGAAATCAGCTTGATCGGCACGTCATGACCGAGATTGACATAGGTCTGCCGTAGCGGCAGCAAATCGAACAGGATGTCGAGCGCTGCCTGCGGATTGCGGGAGATATGCCCGCCATCGGCCAGCACCTGCCGCTCCAGTTCCAGGTCGAGGAAATGGGCCGCCTTGCGGATCTGCCGCGCCGAGGCCGACATGGCAATCGAGGCCATGGCCAGGGCAATACGCAGTTTCAGCCGGTCCACTCCGTCAGGGGCGAGGTCGGCGATCAGTCCGGCATGGGCAACCTGACGGCTGAGGCTTTTCAGGAAACGCCGGTAAAACCCGCTCTCGCAATCCTGAAGCACAACCGGCGAATGGGACAGCCAGGCAATGATCCGCTGGCCCAATATGCCAGCCTCCCAGCCGATCCCGACCCGCTTGCCGTTCAGCTTGATCCAGCTATCGACAATGGCGCGGGCATGGGCCGATGCTTCCGGCGTCTTGTTGGCGCGGATATGCCTGAGCCAGGAAAAGGAATGAAGCTTGGCGGCAAACACCTGCGACGGCAGTTCCAGGGTGAAGGGTGATGCGCGTCCGCATTCCAGCAAGCGTCCTGCAAGCGGAAAGCGCCCTTCGAAAATCTCTGTCGCCACATGGGAATCCACGACCCGCAGATCGGTCGGCGCAACAAGCAGGCGCACCTGCCGACGATGCAACCGCGAAAAAGCAGCGCGCACAGGCAACCAGCCGCGCCGCTTCCATCGCCGCCAGCCTTCGCGGACGTAGAGCACCGGCAAACTCTGGCCCTGTCTCTGTGGCATTCGACATTCCGTTGCGCGCAAAATCCCGCTTTGGCCTTGCGCGATAAAACTATGAGGCTGATAAACCGAAATCGAAGGATGTCAGTTTATCAGCTGCCAATTGTGTAAAGATTTATTTAAACCCGACGTAAACGGCAGGCATAAAAGCCATCCAGCCCGCCCGCATGGCTATCGCCGCCCGGTAACATAGCAGGCCCCGGTAACATAGCAGGTGTGGTGCGAAATTCGCCAAGCGGGGTGATCGCGTCTTCCAGCCCCGGCCAGTCGGCGACCTGCATCGCAACCCGCTCCAGTTCCGGATGATCGGCCAGAACCCGGGCCACGACATCCTCACCTTCCTGCGGATCAAGCGAGCAATTGGAAAACACGATAGAGCCGCCGGGCGCCAGCAGTGTCACGGCGTGGCGCAGCAACCGTTCCTGCACACCCGCCAGCTTGACGATATCCTGCGGCCCCTTGGTATAAAACACATCGGGGTGCCGGCGCGTCGTGCCGGTGGAAGAACAGGGGGCATCCAGCAACACGGCGTCAAAGCCCGGATGATCCTCGCCCAGATTGAACTCCATCAGGTCCTGATGAACCAGTTCCGCTGAAAACCCCAGCCGTTGCAGGTTGCCATCCAGCCGCTTCAGCCGGTTGGCCGATTGCTCGACCGCCGTCACCACCGCGCCTGCTGCTGCCAATTGCGCCGTCTTGCCGCCAGGTGCGGCACAGAGATCCACGGCCCGCTTGCCTTCGATAGCTCCGAACATCCGCACGGGAAGAGCCGCCGCCGCGTCCTGCACCCACCAGGCACCCTCTTCGAAGCCCGGAAGGGCCGAAACCGCACCGGCAAAGCTTGCCAGCCGGATGCTGCCGGTCGGTAACACCACCCCATTCAGTTTTTCGGCCCAAATGGCCGGATCGGCTTTGACGGTCAGGTCGATGGCAGCCGGGGTCAATTGGGCCTGCGCGATCCGCCGCGCTTCCTCCTCCCCATAGACGACGATCAGCCGTTCAAAGAACCAGTCAGGCATGCAGATGACGTCTTCGACATCCGCCAAGAGTGCCTGTTTTTCACGGCCCAGCCTGCGCAAAACGGCATTGACCAGCTTGGCGAACCGGCGGCTGCGCGGATCGCGATTGGCCTGTTCGACGGCAAGATCGACAGCGGAATGATCGGGGACATCAAGGTAGACCATTTGCGCGGCGGCAACGATCAGCGAATGATAAAGCGCACGCGCCCCCTCCGGCAAAGGCGCATCCAGCAACCGGGCCAGCATGGCCTCGATGCGGGGCAGAAAGCGCAGGGAGGTATTGAGAATGGCGCGCACCAGGCCACGATCGGCCTCCGACAGGGCGGCATAGGCTGGATTGCCATGATCGCCATCCATCATGCCGTCCAGCGAGGTCTTGCGGTCGATCACCGCCGCCAGAAGGCGGCTCGCGGCCATGCGCGCTTCCAGCCCCGGCTTGTCGTCATGCACCGGTCGGCGCGGTCTATCGGATTTGTGCCTGGATTGGCCATCCTGTTTGCCAGGGATCCCAAGGCTTGGCTCCCGATGGTTGGAAGAGGATTTATCGGTTGGAGGTTTGCCGCGTCTTTCGTTCAATTCCATGGTCCCTTCGGGGCGTCATTATCCTTGCCGCGCCGCCCGATTTTGGGAACGGAGCGCGTGCTTGCGCCTCCCTTAACACCCCAGGGGTCATCCGTCGATGTTTCCGCACTGCTGCCCCAGGGGCCTGAAGCCGCCGCCCTGTTTTGTTGCGGGCGATAGACATTTTCCTGACGCGCGCCCATTTCCTGCGCCAAGGCTTGCAGCGCCACGATCCGGTTGCTGGTATCGGGGTGGGTGGAAAACAGGCTGTCCATCTTTTGGCCCGACAAGGGATTGATGATGAACATATGGGCGGTGGCGGGGTTGCGCTCGGCCTGATAATTGGGCTGATGCGCCCCGGCGATCTTGGCCAGTGCGGAGGCCAGCCACAGCGGATTGCCGCAGATTTCCGCACCACGCCGGTCGGCGGCATATTCGCGGGTTCGGCTGATGGCCATCTGCACCAGCATGGCGGCAAAGGGCGCGACAATCATCGCCACGAGCGGACCAATAATGCCACCACCATTGCCGTTTTCGTCGCGGCGACCGCCGAAGAAAAAGGCAAAATTGCCCAGCATCGAAATCGCCCCGGCCAGCGTCGCGGTGATCGTCATGGTCAGCGTGTCGCGGTGCTCGACATGGGCAAGTTCATGGGCCATGACGCCCGCCACTTCTTCCGGCGTCAAGGCCTGCAACAGGCCAGTCGAGGCGGCAACGGCAGCATTTTGCGGATTGCGACCGGTGGCAAAGGCATTGGGCTGCGGATTGTCGAAAATATAGACTTTGGGCATCGGCAGCCCGGCATTTTGTGTGAGACCACGAACGATCTCATAAAATTCCGGCGCATTGCGCGGATCGACCTCCTGGGCGTGATAGGCCGACAGTACCATCCGGTCGGAATTCCAGTAGGAAAACAGGTTCATCGCCCCAGCGATGACCAGCGCGATCATCATCCCGCCCTTGCCGCCGATCAGGAAGCCGACGCCCATGAACAGGGCGGTCATGAAAGCCAGAAGCATGGCGGTGCGCATGATATTCATCGGGTCCTCCAAAAGGGTCCGGCAGCGGAGAGGGTTTTCCAGCCCGCTGCGATGTCCTACATATGTAAAGACAATCGATCATTTTCAATTGCTACAGGATGGATGCCGAATGGACGAGCACCAGAACGACCGACAAGATTCCGGCACCGCAAACAGTGGCGGCACCGAAGCCGCACCGAAAACGCTGTCGCCTGCCGCAGCCCGCGCGCTGGCCGAAGCCGAGGAGCGTCGTAAGGCCGAGCAGGCCCAAAAACCGGCGCCGGAAGTGGGTGGACGCGGCGGCGCGGACCCGGCCCGGTTTGGTGATTGGGAAATCAACGGCCGCGCTATCGATTTCTAGATTTCTCGGCAGGATAGAGGGTTTTCTCCAGATACAACGCAGCATCCGCCGTTCACGTCTCTGTAAAACCGTTATTCTATGAAACATTTTGTCGTGTTCTACGTTTAGGCAGCGCAACTCAGAAAATGCTCAGAGTCAGAGGTAGACTATGAAGAAAATTGTCCTTGCTACGGCGTTTGCATTGACGGCCACTATTGCCAATATCGTCCCGGCTCAGGCCCAGTCGCCTGGGATGCCTCCACCGGACGATGATCGTCGTGGTCCTCCACACCATATGCAGCGCCCGCCACCGCCGCCGCCGCATTGTAAAGTCCGCAAAATCGTTCGCTGGCACCATGGCGAAAAAATTGTCAAAAGGGTTCGCGTCTGCCGTTAACGGTTAAAGATAACGGCTGAATGTAGCTGCTGAAATCCAAGGGGATTGAGCGCAGAATTTACATAGGCTCCACACTGCCATGGGCCATGCGTGATGACACGCATGGCCCATTATTTTGAGGCCTGCGCGTGGATATCACACGCAGGCCTCATTCTTATTGAAACACCTGTCCTTTCCGCCCAAGCGCAAATCGGTTAGTTTGGTTTGTCGCTTGTGATATTCTAAAAGCGTCCGGGAAAAGAGAGCCCTTCCCGCACCCGATAAAAACAGCGGCAGGGCAAACATGCAGAGGCACGATCAGCAGAGCGATGACATCCCACTCCTTCGCATCCGGGCCTCTGGCCGCTAGAGCAATGTGGTGCGGGACAATCGCAATCATTTGGGTCAGCGCTCTTTCCTCTGCCACAGCCCAGCAATTGCCAGCACCCGCCCCCGAGAATCCGGCCTCGACACCGCCTGCCATTAGCCAGCAGGGTGCCGGGAAACCGGACATCAACGTGGCACCGGCTGCAAATGGCGATACGCCCGCGCCGGGCAATCCTGCTACTCCCGTCCCCGACGATCCCGCCGGGGCCTTGCGGGCCAAGCGCGAGGATGTTTCCCGTCAGTTGCAGGATCTGTCACAATCCATGCAGCTTTCCTCGGAAAAATCCGAGGAGTTGCGCAAGAGCATTGATGCGCTTGACAAGAGCAGCACCAGCCTGCGCCAGGCGCTGATCGATTCAGCCGCACGACGCAAGGATCTGGAGCAAAAGATCGCCGATGGCGAAAAGAAGCTGGCGGACTACGGTGTCCGCCAGGACGTCATCCATAAATCCTTCCGGGCGCGGCGCGCCGTGCTGGCCGAGGTGCTGGGTGCACTGGAGCGCATGGGCCGCAATCCGCCGCCAGCCCTGCTGGTTACGCCGGAAGATGCGCTAGGAGCAGTGCGCACCGCCATTCTGCTGGGCGCTGTCGTGCCTGGCATGCGCAAGGAAACCGAGAAGCTCGCCAATGACTTGCAGGAACTGACCAACCTGCGCAAGGCCAGCATCGATGAGCGCGAAAAAATGGTTGCCAGCCTGAAGAGCCGCCAGGAAGAAGAAGCCCGCATGGATATGCTTCTGGCTGAAAACGCCCGGCTGAGCCAGCAGAATAACGCCCAATTGCAAGAAGAACTGGCGCGCTCGCAGGAGCTTGCACAGAAATCCTCGTCACTCCAGGGCCTGATCGGCAGCCTGGAAAACGAAATTGCCTCTGTGCGTCAGGCCACCGACCAGGCAAAGCTGGAAGAGGAAAAGCGCCGTCAGATGACCGATGCGCAACGGGATAAGGCACGCCTTGAGGCCCAGACTACGCCGCCCGATAAAAACCGCATTGCCCCGGCATTTTCCTTTGAAGAGCTGAAAGCGAAGCTGGAACTTCCGGCTGTGGGCGATGTATTGCGGCAATTCGGCGATCCCGACGGCACCGGTCACGAGGCCAAGGGGATCGTTCTTGCCACCGCGCCGGCAGCCGTGGTGATTGCCCCCGCCGACGGCACGGTGGTGTATGCGGGACAGTTCCGCAGTTACGGGAAAATGGCCATCCTCAACACAGGCAACGGATATCACATAGTTTTGTCCGGCATGGACCGTGTCAACGTGCATGCCGGACAATTCGTGCTGTCCGGCGAGCCGATTGGTGCTATGGGTGAAAAGAGAGTCGTCAGCGCAGCTGCTTTCGCGCTGGAAACAGATCGCCCAACCCTTTACATAGAATTCAGAAAAGACGGTAACTCGGTTGATTCCCGACCATGGTGGGCGAAGGACGCCGGAAAGGTTCGCAATGATACGTAGGGCTTCTATAATGCTGGTTGGCGCGCTGATGGGCGCGACGGCGATGAGCGTTGTTTATTCGGCTGGCGTTCCTGCCGAGGCGGCAGGCAATTCCACTTACAAGGAACTGGCGATTTTTGGAGACGTGTTCGAGCGTGTCCGCGCTCAGTATGTCACGCCTCCTGACGAGAAAAAGCTGGTCGAAGCCGCCATCAATGGCATGTTGAGCTCTCTCGATCCCCATTCCAGCTACATGAACGCCCAGGAAGCGGCGGACATGCAGACCCAGACCAAGGGTGAATTCGGCGGCATCGGCATCGAAGTGACGATGGAAAACGACCTGGTCAAGGTCATCGCACCTATCGATGACACACCCGGCGCCAAGGCCGGCATTCTGGCTGGCGACATGATCTCCGAGATCAACGGCACCCCCGTGCGCGGCATGCAGCTCAATGACGCCGTTGAAAAGATGCGCGGCGCGGTCAATACGCCGATCAAGCTGACCATTTTGCGCAAGGGTGCCGACAAGCCGATCGAACTCAGCGTCATGCGCGAAATCATCCCGATCCGCGCCGTCAAGTCTCGCGTCGATGGCGATGTCGGCTATGTCAGGGTGATCTCCTTCACCGAAAAGACCTATGACGATCTGGAAGCCGCGATCAACAAGATCAAGAAGGAAGTGCCAGCCGATAAGCTGAAGGGCTTTGTTCTCGACCTGCGCCTCAATCCGGGCGGTCTGCTCGATCAGGCGATTTACGTCTCCGACGCCTTCCTGCAGAAGGGCGAAATCGTCTCCACCCGCTCGCGCGATCCGGAAGATACCCGCCGCTTCAATGCCACCGCTGGCGATCTGACCGATGGCAAGCCGTTGATCGTGCTGGTCAATGGTGGTTCGGCCTCGGCATCTGAAATCGTCGCTGGCGCGCTTCAGGACCTGAAGCGGGCAACAGTGGTCGGCACCCGCAGCTTCGGCAAGGGTTCCGTGCAGACCATCATCCCGATGGGCGACAAGGGCGCGCTGCGCCTGACGACGGCGCTCTATTACACGCCATCAGGCAAGTCGATCCAGGGGACTGGCATCCATCCTGATATCAAGGTGGAAGAGCCGCTGCCCGCCGATCTGCAGGGCAAGCTGCGCACCGAGGGCGAATCCTCGCTGCCGGGCCATATCCAGGGCCAGAGCGAGACGGAAGAAGGCTCCGGCTCGGTTGCCTATGTGCCGCCGGATCCGAAGGATGACGTGCAGCTTAACTACGCACTCGACCTGCTGCGCGGCGCCAAGACAGACCCGTCCTTCCCGCCGGACCCAAGCAAGGCCGTGCTGGAAAGCGCCAAGAAGAAGTAAGGATCGGTTGACGGTCCTCGAAATGCCGGCCTCATGGCCGGCATTTTTCGTTTACAGCGCCCTTCCCGTTGCACGCAGGCAAAGCTTGAACCGCATGAGAGGGAAAGGCATGGTCATCGAAATGGCGAAGTGATTCGCGGCATGGAGAGGGCAGTCCAATCCAATGTGTCGAAGGACATGACATTGAGCGCTGATCTGCACGCAGCTTTGGGCCAGAATCGCAAGAAGCGCCGCACGGGCGGCCCGAAAATCTCTCCCTTCAAGGCACTGACAGCAGCCAGCTCGGTCGCTCTTCTCGGCCTGTCCGTTTACACAACACTCACGCCGCTTCCGCTGCGCAATCCGCTACCGCTCACCACCACCCCACCGGTGGCGGCAGCCGTCCCTGCCGAGGAGCCAGCCGCGAAAGCCCCCGGCCCGTCCCGCAGCATGGAAGCCCGCGCCCCGACCTCTGGCGCTACAGTCGAGCGCTCGACCCTTCCGGACGGTTCGGTTGTCACCAAATATTCACCCGCCAGCCGGGACGGCTCCGGCCCGGCCCTGGTCGCCACTCCGCATGTGGGACAGGACGCCCGCGTGGCAACAATGCCCAATCCGGACCTTCTGGAGGACAGCCCAGAAGGGAAAATCCCGGTGACGGGACGCGATGGACTGCGACCCGTCGAGCAATATGCACGGCCCTGGTCCGGCGCGCATGGAACACGGGTGGCCATCGTCGTCAGCGGCCTCGGCCTCAGCCAAACCGGCACGCAAAGAGCGATCAAGCACCTGCCGGAACAAGTGACACTAGCCTTTGCCGCCAGCGGCAACAGCCTGTCGCGCTGGATGCAGGAAGCGCGGCGCGGCGGCCATGAGATCCTGTTGCAGGTGCCGTTGGAGCCGGTTGGTTATCCGGCAAACGATCCGGGCCGAGGCACGTTGCAGGTTGGGCGCGCTGCCTCCGACAATCTGCGTGACCTGCATAAGGCCATGGCCAGCATGACCAATTATACCGGATTGATGAATTACATGGGCGGGCGCTTCTTGTCCGATAGCGGCGCGATGGACCCTGTCATGCGTGATATTGCGGCTCGTGGCCTGCTGTTTCTCGATGACGGCTCCTCGGCAAGATCCCTGACAGCGACGTTCGCCAAGGCGATGAACATGCCGTTTTCCGTCGCCGATCTGCAATTGGACGACCAGATACAGGAACAGGCCATCCTGAAACGGCTGGACGAGCTGGAGCGGATTGCCCGGCGCAATGGCTCTGCCATCGGTGTTGCCTCGGCGTTTGATGAAAGCGTCAATGCCATTGCCAAATGGGCAGAAGGCGCCAAGGCACGCGGCATCGAAATCGTCGGCGTTTCCGCCCTTGCCATGGAAGCGCAACAGTGATTTTTACAGTCACACAATACCCCCAATGAGGACACCATGACCCAGACCACCGTCAAAGCCGAGGATCTGCCCTATCGCCCTTGCGTCGGCATCATGGTGCTGAATGCGCAGGGCCTGGTCTGGGCCGGTCGCCGCATTCCACTGCTCAATTCCGAATATGATGGCTCACCGCAGCTTTGGCAGATGCCGCAGGGCGGGATCGATCCGGGTGAAGACCCGAAAGAGGCGGCCTATCGCGAGCTTTACGAAGAAACCGGCATGAAAACCGTGACCCTGCTGGCCGAAGCGCCGAACTGGATCAATTACGACCTGCCGCCAGCCCTGATCGGCATCGGTCTTCGCGGCAAATTTCGCGGCCAGACACAACGTTGGTTTGCCTTTCGCTTCGACGGCGACGAAAGCGAAATCCAGATCAATCCGCCGCCGACCAGCCAGCATGCCGAATTCGATGAATGGCAATGGAAGCCAATGGCAGAACTGCCAGACCTGATTGTGCCGTTCAAACGCGGCGTCTACGAACAGGTGGTCGCCGCCTTCCGGCATCTTTCCCCTGCCAATGCCTGACAGTCTGTTCAAGAATTGCTGTTGACGTGGCGAAAATGGTGATTTCGAGAACCGGAGCGGAGCGTACTTAACGTAAGTGAGCACTGGAAGCGCAGAAATTGCCTTTTGCAGCCCGTCAGCGGCGATTGTTGGATAGACTGTGACGGTTATCAATAGGCAGCCCGCAGCAGTGGCATTTCCATAAAGCCGCGATTGCCGTTATCGGCCCGGCTATTCGTCAGGTTATCGGCAACCGGCATGCGGATGGTCGGCACCAGCATTTCGACCTCGTCGCAATAGCGCTCGGCATTGGCGATAGCCTTATCCAGATTGCTGACCCGCTCCGGGTCGAGGCGGTGCAGGCTGGTGCGATATTCAAACATATCGCGATAGGCGGCGCGCTCGATGATCGGCGTCGCCAGAACCCGCACCGACCGTTCAGCCAGAAGCAGTTTGACGGCGCGAAGCGCGCGGGTAGTGACCAGCGAATTGACCCGTGACAGAACCACGGAATGGGGAATTCGAATATTGCCCTTGCTGTAGAGATATTGCAGCAGTTCGATCACCTGCGCGCCGCCCTGGGCATCCATGGCACTGCCCTGGATGGGGATCAGCACATGATCGGAAAGACCAAGCGCCGTCGCCAGCAAGGGTGATTGCGCCCCGGGCAGATCGACGATTACATAATCGGAGCTACCACGATAAGCCTCGATGGTGCGTGCCAAGGCATTGACGGAGATATAGGTAGCGACACGCATGGTGCCGGCATGACCGTCCGCGCCCTCAAACCAGCGGGAAATCCAGCGCTGCGGATCGGTATCGATCACCGAGACCCTATAACCCCGGAGCACCAGTTCCGTCGCAAGCAACAGAACCGCCGTGGTCTTTCCGGCACCGCCCTTGGTATTGGCGAAGGTAATGATGGGCATGAGAAACCTCGGTCAGCCATAACGGAGCCAGGCATCGCTCCCCAAGGCCCAAACATATCGGGCAACCCATTCGCATCGGGCAGATCCATTGTGACGCGACATGGTTAATCAGGCGTTATTTATTCGACAAAATGCGACAATTCCCCTTGGCTTTCCAGGTTCGTTCACAACCATAAGCCCGACACCCCTCAATCACCCGTCTCCTTCCAAAAAACGTAAACCACTACCTTGCATAAACAGATAGCTTGTTATATTCAAAATACAAAGCTGAGGTGCCCATGACTGACTCGATCCAGGTTCAATTGCGGAAAGGTGCCCTCGACCTCTGCGTCCTGGCTGTGCTGTCTCACGGCGAAAGCTATGGCTACGAAATCGCCAGTACCTTGGTCAGCGCCGTCGGCATGGGAGAAGGCACGATCTATCCGCTGATGCGTCGAATGCAGAATGACGGATTGGTGGCCACCCGCATCGTTGAGTCCAGCAATGGGCCACCGCGCAAATATTATCGGCTCACGGAACAGGGCCGAACAATTTTCGAAGCTCATCGCCGCGACTGGCGTTCCTTTGCAAGCGCCGTCGATACACTTCTTGAGGATTTGCCATGACCAAGGATGCCTTCTTACGCATGCTGAGACTGGGGCTGGCCGGGTTGCCTGCTCAAGAAGTGGACGACATCGTCGCCGATTATCAGGCTCATTTTGCCGAATCAGCCGCCTCCGGTCGTAGTGAACAGGAGGTTGCGGCGGCCTTGGGCAATCCGGCCAGAATTGCCAGAGAACTCAGGGCCGAAATGGGGCTGCGCCGTTTCGAATCCCATTGGAGCCTGTCGAACATGCTGGCGGCCATGATGGCGCTGGCGGGGCTCGCCATCGTTGACATCCTGTTTTTACTGCCCCTGCTCACCGCTGCGTTCTTTACCGTGTTCGGCCTTGGGATTGCGGTCACGGCCATCGGAGCGGCGGGCGTGAAGATCATCATTACCACGATGCTGTTTCAGCTTGATGGACCAACAACAGAAACACTTTCGCAACTGCTGATCGGCGCGGGCCTTGTGAGCGGGTTCCTGGGCGGTGGCGCGTTGTTGTTGATGGGGCTTGGCACCGGTATCCGCATACTCGGCCACTATGCGCGGCTGCATTTTCGCCTGGCTCAATTAAGCCCGGATCACGCTTGAGCTTTCCCTGACACTTCATTGAAGGAACCGGACAATGACGAGGAAATTGGCATTCGTTGCAACGACGGGACTGATTGGTGCAGTCGTTTTTCTAACATTGGGTATCGGGATTTCAGGCGAACACTGGGGTGGAGCCCGGCAATTGTGGGCGACAACCTCCTCCACCTGCGGATCGGGCCAATCCACCAGCCAGCAGGTCACGCTGCCCTTTACCGCCAGCGACAGTCTCGCCATCGATTTGCCGGCGTCGGTCCGCTATCAGCCAGGTGATAAGGCGGAAGTCATCGTCAGTGGCGATCCTACCCTTGTCGGGCATGTGCGAATGGATGGCCACCGGCTGAGCCTGGATTGCCATCTGGGCTGGTCGCAATCAAAACTCGATATCAGCGTATCGGGACCCGCGATAACAGACTGGAAACTGCTTGGAAGCGGCGACCTATCGCTATCGCACATCAACCAGCCTCAATTGCGACTGGATATCAAAGGGAGCGGCAGCGTTTCGGCGACAGGAACTGCCGAGACGGTCGATGTAGACATTTCAGGTTCGGGTACCGCCCAGCTCAAGAGGCTGACGGCTCAGTCCGCACGGATCGTGATCCGTGGCAGCGGGAACGCAGACATGACCGCGCTGAAAGATGCGGATGTGTCGATTTCCGGGAGCGGCAATGTTGATCTCTCCGGTCACCCGACATTGCGGCGTTCAGAAATCAATGGCAGTGGTCGCATCGTGCAGGCTCCTTAACCTGGTTGAGCCCTTTAAACTCGACTGCATTGTTTTACGTCCGCCCCCCACAAATTCACTGTTTCCCTTCCGCCAACAATACCCTATATGGTTGCACCAGGATTGGTCGGAACGGGGCCAATCCCGGAGCCTAGAAAACTCCTCGTGCAACGGCCTGTGTCGGCCGTTAAATGACACCCCTCAGCCATAGGTTTGTGGCTGAGGCGGTGGGCCTGTGTCTATAAGGTCCACTTCCCACCATTCTTTATGGTCGGGGAGGCCTCGATGTATGTCCAGAGCTTCGGCTTAAAGGTCGGGGCGGTCGTTTGTACGCGATTTTTCTAGCTCCCCGGCCACCAGAGGCTCACGCCTCCGGTGGTCGATCGGTTTCCAGGTGCGGGAGGATGGACAATGACCGATTATAATCTCTGGGCTGATCTTTTCGATACATGGCAATCCTCATCCAATTGGATCAAGGCTTTGCTGATTATCACCCCGCCTGCTTTCGGATTGGGCGTGTTGGGGCTGTTGCTGCGCCACCGGGCGCGGTTGCAAACAGAGCCGCCCTTGTCAGGCCATTATCAGTGGATGAAGGAGCAGCCGACTGGAGACAGCATCGCCGCTGAAACAGTCGATATGCTCCTGCTGAATTCGCTGATGGATTTGCAAGCCCGGCTGGAGGAGGCAAAGCAAGCACTCCAGCACCCGGATCTGAAGCATTTCCAGGACAAGTGTGAAGCGATTTTGCGTTCGGAAATGCCTGAAATCAAAGAGAGGGAGAATTTGGGCGGCTCAATGAAAAGCGGACACGCTCTCCTGCCCTCGTTGCCTCCAGCAGCCAGAGACAATGAAGAGATCCGCAGCCAAATTCACCAGATCATTGTCGAAAAATACCGCAACAACCGCCCCCCGGAAGAAGCGCTGCATAGTGCGCGACAGGTCTTCCTGGATCAGGACACCGAGCGGAACGCCCCGGCACCGTAAGCGATTGTATCGTGCAGAAAATCGGACTCCAGAGTACACGACAGAAACGGTTCTCGGCTTTGCCGCCCCCTCTTGCCTCTGCCGCCACCTTCTCCCCGATGGGGAGAAGAAACCTGCGGCATCCCCTTGTGCCTTCTATGCGCAGCAAAGGCCGATAAACTCCTTTGTCCGCAGCCTTAAGATGAGGCTCAGTGTTGTCGTGTTGACCTCTTCTCCCCAGCGGGGAGAAGTCCCCGGCAGGGGGATGAGGGGGGCGAAGCCAATTGATCAAGTTGCGTCGTATACTATGAAAACCGAACAAGTCCGATGCTATAGCTTTCTGTTTTCGTTTGTCTTATCGGGAAAACCGGTCGCCAATTGTCCGAAGACAAACTCTAGCGCCTCCGGTCCTCCGCCAAAATTTCCGGCGCAATCTGGTGCAGCGGCACGGTACGGTCCACGCCGCCATGGGCGATGGCTTCCTTGGGCATGCCGAAGACAATGCAACTTGCCTCATCCTGGGCAAGCGTGAAGGCCCCGGCCTGATGCATTTCCAGCATGCCGCGCGCGCCGTCATCCCCCATGCCGGTCATGATAACACCCATGGCATTGGCGCCTGCCGAGCGGGCCGCCGAGCGAAACAGCACATCCACCGACGGACGATGGCGCGACACCAGCGGGCCTGATTTGACCGACACATGATACCGCGCCCCTTGGCGCTCCAGCATCATATGGCGATCCCCGGGCGCAATCAGCACATGACCGCGCAGCACCGGATCGCCGTTTTCGGCTTCCTTGATTTCCATTTCGCACAGGCCGTTCAAGCGCTTGGCAAAGGCCGCCGTAAATTTTTCCGGCATATGCTGCACGATGACGATGCCTGGGGCGTTGGCGGGCATTTTTTCCAGGAACTCCCGAAGCGCCTCGGTGCCGCCGGTCGATGCGCCCACGCAAACCACCATTTCAGTGGTTTTGGCCATGGCACGGCCTGTCGGTGGTGGCAGCATGGCATCCGCAGTCAGTTTCTTTGCTGGCTCACCGCTGGCGGAGGCACGATCCGTGACAATCGACTTTCGCGTCCCGAGCCGCGCCTGGGCTGCACTTTTCACCACCTGGCAAATCCGTTCGGCCTGCTCAGCCAGGTGATCCGCCGCGGCAATTTTCGGCTTGAGAATGATGTCGACGGCGCCCGCCTCCATAGCCTGCATCAGAGTTTCACTGCCGGCCTCCGTCAGGGAGGAGCACATCACCACCGGAATGGGGCGCTGCGACATCAGCTTGCGCAGGAAGGTGATGCCATCCATGCGCGGCATTTCCACATCCAGCGTGATCACATCCGGAATTTCCTCTGCAATGCGCCGGGCGGCTACGAAGGGGTCGGAAGCGGCTCCGATCACCTCGATCTCCGGATCCGATTGCAGGACATTTGTCAGGATTTGCCGGACACTGGCTGAATCATCGACAATAAGGACGCGAATTTTCTTCGGCATCTGACAATCATACCTTCCTGAAAACCGTATTGGCCAATTGCTTGAGCGGAAGATCCAACCCAGTAATTGATTCGGAATGGCCTATGAACATATAGCCCCCTTGGCCAAGGCAATCGCATAGGCGTCGCAACACATTGAACTGCGTCTTTTTATCAAAATAAATCAATACATTACGGCAGAAAATAATATCCATAGGCTCCCCCACCTGATAGCTGTCGTCCATCAGGTTCAGCCGGGCAAAACCGACATGGGTGCGAAGTGCCGCCGCGATGCGTACCTCGTTCCGCTGCTTGTCACGCGCGTGCATCACATACCGCGCCGCCATGGCGCGCGGCACCGGCTCCAGCATTTCGGCAGGGTAGACACCCCGGCGAGCCTTCTGCAGCACATCGGTCGAAAGATCTGTTGCCAGGATATGATAGTCCATCCCGCTGCGGCGTTCCATATATTCCGCCATCACCATGGCAAGCGTATAGGGCTCCGCACCGATCGAACAGGCCGAACTCCAGACGCGAACCCGACGCACGCCCCTGGCCTGCAGATCCGGCAAGGCCTTTTGCGTCAGATAGTCGAAATGGTTGGGCTCGCGGAAAAAGTCCGTCTTGTTGGTGGTAACCGCATCGATCAGATGGACGGATTCGGTCGCAAGGCCGCCCTCTTCGAAAATATAATGGCAATAGCTGTCGAAGTCCGTAAAGCCGGTGGCGCGCAAGCGCCTGCGCAACCGGCCTTCCAGCATCGTCGTCTTGGTTTCCGGCATCTTGATGCCGCTATATTCAAAAATGTAGTTCGACAGACGCCTGAAATTTTTCGGGCTGATTCTGTGGTCTCCAACAACTGCTTCTGCCAATGCATTCACGCTGGCGGCCTCCCTGTAATGGTTTTTCACGCGACGGCAAAAGCCGGTGCAGAAGAAGAGGCAAGGGCAGTTTCATCGCCCGAAAACAACCGCGCCAGATCAATGATCACCACAAAGCCCGCCTCACGGCGCACCACGCCCTGGATATAGTCTGAGCGCCAGCGGATGCCGATATCGGGCGCCTGCTCGATGTCGGCATGCCGGAAGGGAATGACCTCGAAGACCTTGTCGGCCACCACCCCGACCGCAAGACTGCGATCGGAAAGTGGCACATCCATCACCAGAATCCGGGTATGGGGCGTCTTCACCGTCCGCGACATGCCGAGCCGCAGACGAAGATCGATGACCGGCACACCCTGACCCCGGACATCCCGCAGGCCCAGAAGATAATCCGGTCCATGTGGGATCTTGAACGGGTCCTCGTGATCGAGAATTTCCCGGACCACGGTAACGGGCACGGCAAACACTTCTTCCCCAAGGCTGAAGGTGACAAATTGCGATTCTGACGATTGTCCACTCATGTTACGCGCTTTCCTGAAAGAGACGATCCTCCTCATCCGGACCGCCCATGGAGAGATCGAGGGCAAAGCCCTTGGCTCTCGCCTGTTGAGCGGCAACCGTCTGAGACGACGTCGGTGTGCGGGGTTTTGCCGGTGCAGCCGTCCGCACTGGCGCAGCACGAGCGGCAACGGCACGGGTCTGTGGTGCGGGCTTCTTCTGATGTGCACCATCAACCTTGAAGAAGGCGATGGAGGTTTGCAGTTCCTCGGCCTGAGCAGCCAGTTCTTCAGAGGTAGCCGACATTTCTTCCGAAGCGCCCGCATTCTGCTGCGTCACCTTGTCGAGCTGCTGGATCGCTTCGTTGATCTGGCTGGCCCCGATATCCTGCTCACGGCAAGCCGCCGAAATCTCGGAAATCAGTTCCGCTGTCTTGCGGATATCAGGAACAAGCCGAGTCAGCATTTCTCCGGCTTCCGTTGCCACCTGAACCGTCTGGCCGGACAGCGTGCTGATTTCAGCCGCTGCTGCCTGACTGCGTTCGGCAAGCTTGCGCACTTCAGAGGCAACCACTGCAAAGCCCTTGCCATGCTCACCGGCACGCGCTGCTTCAACCGCCGCATTCAAGGCCAGAAGATCGGTCTGACGGGCGATTTCCTGGACGATCGAGATCTTCTCGGCAATCGTGCGCATTGCACCGACGGCACGGTTGACCGCTTCGCCGGAGGCTTCCGCATCCTTGGAGGACTGGCGGGCAATCTTTTCGGTCTGGGCGGCATTGTCGGCATTCTGCTTGATATTGGCCGCCATCTCTTCCATCGAGGCGGAAGCTTCTTCGGCAGACGATGCCTGTTCCGTCGCGCCCTGGCTGACCTGCTCGGAGGCAGACGACAGCTGCTGGCTACCAGAAGATACATTGTCGGATGCCGACAAGGCATCAGCGACCACGCCGCGAAGGCGCTCAACCATCAACTGAAGAGACTGGCCAAGCGTGTCCTTATCGGACAGGGATTTCGGCGCCACCGTCAAATTGCCATCGGCAATCTGATTGGCGATAGCTGCCGTTTCCCTGAGGTTGCCGGTCATCACCTTGACGCTTTCAACGACATCGCGGATTTCATCGTTGGTTCTGATGTCGATATCCTGATCCAGATCGCCAATGGCAACGGCATCTGCAACGGACTTGATCTTTTTCAGGCCCGAGCTGATGCTCAAGGCGATCCAGATGGCCGCGACAAACGCCACAAGCATTGCCACTGAGGCGATGGATATCATCAAGGTCTTCGTCTGGTCATAAAGAAGATCTGTGTCGCTATCGGCCTTAGCCATGGCCTTTTTCTGGATATCGATAAGCTTTGCGACAGCTTCTCCCATTTTTGCTGCATTCTCACGGATTGATCCGTTAGACAATGCGATCGCAGCATCTAAATCGCCCGCAGCTTGTACAGAGGGAAGACGGCTCGAAGCTTCCTTGAAAACAGCGCCGGTCGCAATCAAAGCCTCCCAATATGGTTTGCCTTCAACACTGGCAATAGTCTTTCCAGATTCAGCAATCTGAAGCATATCCTCGATATTTTGCGCTGCCGCCTGATAATACTTTTTCGCATCATCATCGCTTTTCGATAGCAGGGCATTTTTCTGCGCACGGATTGTTTCCGACATTTCATTTGAAGCGGTAAGCGCATATTCTAAGCGCTTGGCCGGGCCCGCAATAATATCAGTACTGGCCTGATTGATTGTCGAAAGACTCGTTATGCCATAGAATGCCATCACTCCTAGCATAATGATCATTAAGCCGAACGTTACGGCCAGTTTCAGTTTGATCGTGAATCGCATGGTAGTCCCCCAGATATTTCCGCGTATTTAGGCGTGGTGGGACAGCCAATCTCTTGCCTGTCCCGGTCTTTGTCGTGGGCCGATTTCACGCCTGCTGGCGGAAATCGTGATCTTCGTCATCCGGTCCGCCCATGGAAAGGTCGAGGGCAAAACCCTTGGCTCTCGCCTGTTGAGCGGAAACGGTCTGTGCTGCCGAAGGCCTGCGCACAACAGCCGCCGCTGTCGTGATTTTGGCCGGTCTTGCAGGCTGCGACGTATAGTTTTGGGCCGCCTTCTTCTGTGCCTTCAGTCCATCAACCTTGAAGAAGGCGATGGAAGCCTGGAGTTCCTCGGCCTGAGCGGCGAGTTCTTCAGAGGTTGCAGACATTTCTTCCGAGGCACCCGCATTCTGCTGCGTCACCTTGTCGAGCTGCTGGATCGCTTCGTTGATCTGGCTCGCACCGATATCCTGCTCTCGGCACGCTGCCGAGATCTCGGAAATCAGGTCCGCCGTCTTTCTGATGTCAGGAACCAACCGGCCGAGCATTTCACCGGCTTCCGTTGCCACCTGTACCGTCTGGCCCGACAACGTGCTGATTTCAGCCGCTGCTGCCTGACTGCGTTCGGCAAGCTTGCGCACTTCAGAGGCAACCACCGCAAAGCCCTTGCCATGCTCACCCGCACGGGCGGCTTCAACCGCCGCATTCAAGGCCAGCAGGTCGGTCTGACGAGCGATTTCCTGGACGATCGAGATCTTCTCGGCAATCGTGCGCATTGCACCAACGGCCCGGTTGACCGCTTCGCCAGAGGCTTCCGCATCCTTGGAGGACTGGCGGGCAATCTTTTCGGTCTGGGCGGCATTGTCGGCATTCTGCTTGATATTGGCCGCCATCTCTTCCATCGAGGCAGAGGCTTCTTCAGCAGACGACGCCTGTTCCGTTGCGCCCTGCGACAGCTGTTCGGAGCTTGAGGACAGTTCCTGGCTGCCGGAAGAGACGTTGTCAGACGCCGACAAGGCATCGGCAACAACACCCCGAAGACGCTCCACCATGCTCTGCAAGGCAAGGCCCAGCGTGTCAACATTGGAGCGCGGCGTTGTCGTCACCGTCAAATCACCATTGGCAATCTTATCGGCAGTAGCTGCCGTTTCACGCAGATTGACGGTCATGGATCGCATAGCGATGCCCAATGAATCCTTGCTCGAGAGTGGCGTGATATCCTGGGACAAATCACCTTCGGAGATGCGGTTTGCTAAAGCGGCAGTTGCTCGCAGGTTTTCCGTCATCCCGTTAATCGTCGTGACAAGATCCTTGATCTCGTCATTGGTTTTCACTTCAACGGTCTGGTCCAGATCGCCGATGGAAACGGCATTGGCAACAGTTTCGATCTTGCGAAGCCCGGCGCTGATGCCAAGAGCAATCCACAAAGCAGCAGCAATTGCGAGAAGCGTAGCGATCCCCGCGACAACAAGAACCATGGTCCTCGTCTCGGCATAGAGAGTATCTGTATCCTCATCAGCTTTGGCCATGCCCTGCTTCTGAATTTCGACCAGTTTTGTAATGGCTTCAGCCATATTGGTCGCCATAGCGCGCAGGTCGCCATTCGAAAGCGCTATGGCATCATTCACTTTGCCGGCCGCCTGGATATCTGGCAGACGAGCCGCAGATTCTCTGAAATCCAGAGCATTCTTGATTACGGCTTCCCAGTAGGGTCTGCCCTGCTGACTTGCAATCGTAAGACCCGCCTGTGCCAAGCTGATCATATCTTTGATGTTGGTGTCGGATGTCTGATAATATGCCTTGGCTTCCGCATCATCCTTGGAAAGCAGGGCATTTTTCTGGGCGCGAATGGCTTCTGACATTTTGCTGGAAGCCGACAATGCGTATTCGAGCCGTTTAGCCGGTCCGGCGATAATATCAGACGCAGCCTGGTTGATCGTCCCGATGCTGGAGATGCCATACAATGCGACCGCAATCAGCATGGCGATCATAAGCCCGAAAGCCAACGCAAGTTTGAGTTTTATTGTGAAGCGCATGTGCGTCATCCCTAAATTAATTTGAGAAGCAAGCCCGGGCCGAACAACATCATTCGTTCGAAGCGGGTAAGGTCCGGCTCGGCGCACATACATGCCTGTCGGGTGCCATCGGGCCGCTAATCGGCCCGATGCGAAATCGAATAAGAGCCTAGGTCATGCCGTCTGGCGAAAATCCAGATCCTCCTCATCCGGACCGCCCATGGAGAGATCAAGGGCAAAGCCCTTGGCTCTCGCCTGTTGAGCGGCAACCGTCTGAGACGACGTCGGTGTGCGGGGTTTTGCCGGTGCAGCCGTCCGCACTGGCGCAACACGAGCGGCAACGGCACGGGTCTGTGGTGCGGGCTTCTTCTGATGCGCACCATCGACCTTGAAGAAGGCGATGGAGGTTTGCAGTTCCTCGGCCTGAGCAGCCAGTTCTTCAGAGGTAGCCGACATTTCTTCCGAAGCGCCCGCATTCTGCTGCGTCACCTTGTCGAGCTGCTGGATCGCTTCGTTGATCTGGCTGGCGCCGATATCCTGCTCACGGCAAGCCGCCGAAATCTCGGAAATCAGTTCCGCTGTCTTGCGGATATCAGGAACAAGCCGAGTCAGCATTTCTCCGGCTTCCGTTGCCACCTGAACCGTCTGGCCGGACAGCGTGCTGATTTCAGCCGCTGCCGCCTGACTGCGTTCGGCAAGCTTGCGCACTTCAGAGGCAACCACTGCAAAGCCCATGCCATGCTCACCGGCACGGGCGGCTTCAACCGCCGCATTCAAGGCCAGAAGATCGGTCTGACGGGCGATTTCCTGGACGATCGAGATCTTCTCGGCAATCGTGCGCATCGCACCGACCGCACGGTTGACCGCTTCGCCGGAGGCTTCCGCATCCTTGGAGGACTGGCGGGCAATCTTTTCGGTCTGGGCGGCATTGTCGGCATTCTGCTTGATATTGGCCGCCATCTCTTCCATCGAGGCAGAGGCTTCTTCAGCAGACGACGCCTGTTCCGTCGCGCCCTGGCTGACCTGCTCGGAAGCAGACGACAGCTGCTGGCTACCAGAAGATACATTGTCGGACGCCGACAAGGCATCGCCAACCACGCCGCGAAGACGCTCGATCATCGTGTTGACATATTGCAGCATGTCGCCGATTTCATCGCGTGAGCGGATTTGGGCAAACTCCGTCAGGTCGCCATCGGCAACCTTGCGCACAGCCACAACCGCACGATTGATACCGCCGGTGACGCTGATGACAATCCAGACCGCTGCCATAACGGCAATAACGGAAGCAGCGATCGACAGGGACAAAAGCATCAACCGGGTGCTGGCATATTCGGCATCGCCAGCAGCATCGGCATCGCGCAGGCGGGACTGCTCCAGGCTGACGACTTGCGACAGGAGATCGTCAATTTCATTGACAGCCTTGCGGTTTTCACCCGTCGAGATTTTCAGTGCGCCCGCAGTATCGCCAGCAATTGTCAAAGCCTTGATCTGGTCGTCGGTCTTTCGGAAGTCGGCTTCCACGACGGCAAGCTTGTTCCAGAATACCTTGCCTTCTTCCGTCGCCTTGGCCATGACGGCTGTAAAAGCCTGGTCGAATTCGGCGCGCGACGCATTGGCCTTGGCGATACTGGATTTGATTTCGTCCTCGGATTGCGCCAGCTGAACATTCTTTTGCTGACGCAATTGCTGAAGTTGCTCCATCTGGAGCTGTTGAGCCAGGCGCAACCGCTCCACAGGACCTTCAAGCGTATTGCCCATGGCATCGTTCATTGAGCCCAGACTTTGAATACCCAGAACCGAACTGGCAATCAGCAATGCGACGACGATGCCGAAAGCCAGCCCCAGCTTCATTTTGATTGTAAACCGCATAACAGACCTCAATTTGTTGCCAGACCAGCCGTGGAAGCGGCGATCCGATCACTGGTGCTGGAGAAAATTGCCTGGAGATTGGGGAGAATGATGAACTCTCCATCCCGTTTGACCAGGCATTCAATGAAGTCGGGACGCCAACGCATGCCGACGCTGGGGGGCGGTTCGCTGGCGGAGTGCGCCAATGTCGTGACTTCGAACACCCGGTCCGTGCGAATGCCGGTCAGGGTGGTTTCACCATCGAGATCGAGCTCAATGACAATGATACGGCTGTCGATGGTCGGCTCCGTCGCTTCCATGCCGAAGGCCAGCCGGATATCGGCCAGTGGAATGACCTTGCCACGGAAGTTGATGACGCTGGAGACGAACGGCTTTGCGCCGGGCACCTTGGTTTCCGGCAGGAGATCGATAATCTCCTGCACGGTGATGGCCTCAATCGCAAACGTCTCACCGTTCAGATTGAAAGTCAGCACGGCGACTTCGTCGCGGTCCGCCCAGAAATGCTGGAAATCATGTTTGCCGGGTACGATGCTCATCCTGCTACACGCAATTGCGCCTCCTGCTGTTGGCCCGCGTTGACCAGATGCGTCACATCCAGGATCAGCGCGACACTGCCGTCACCCAGAATGGTCGCACCCGAGAAAGTCACGACGTCGTGGTGAAGCTTGGACATGGATTTGATAACGGTCTGGTGATCGCCAATGATCTGGTCGACCACCAGGCCGACGCGCTCATCGCCGGTCGAGATCACCACGACCTTCTGGAACGGATCAGGCTGCGTTCCCGTGCGGAACAGATCCCTGAGCCTGAGGAAAGGAACCAGACTGTCGCGCAGCGAAATGAAACTGCGGCCCCTGGAGCGCAGATCGTCCTCGATCGACAGTTCCAGGCATTCCTCAACCGCCGACAGCGGAATGACGTAGCACCCGGTACCGACGCGCACCAAAAGACCGTCAATGATCGCCAGCGTCAGCGGAATGCGCAGGGAGACTTCCGAGCCCTTGCCGTTTTCACTGCGGATGTCGATCACCCCGCGCAGGGCCTCGACGGTTTTCTTCACCACATCCATGCCGACGCCACGACCGGAAAGATTGGTGATCGTCTGGGCGGTGGAAAAGCCCGGCTGGAAGATCAGCTGCAACAATTCCTGGTCCATCAGCTGCTGGCCCGGCTGGATCAGCCCCGAGGATTCCGCCTTGGCCCGGACCCGGTCACGGTTGATGCCACGGCCATCGTCCTTGATGGTGATGATCACTTCGCCGCCGGATTGATGGGCCGACAGCACCACCTTGCCCGCCTTGTTTTTGCCAGCCGCCAACCGTTCTTCCGGCGGCTCGAGTCCGTGGTCGATGGAATTGCGCACCAGATGCACCAGTGGATCGGCCAGCCGCTCGATAACGGTCTTGTCCACTTCCGTGGTTTCGCCTTCCGTCTCCAGTTCGATGACCTTGCCGGTCTCGCGGGCAAGATCGTGGACAAGGCGACGGAATCGGGTGAACAGACTGCCAACCGGCACCATGCGCAACACCATCATCGTATCGCGCAGCTCACCGGAGAGCCGCTCAACGTCTTCCGAAACGGATCGCAGCATGATGTCGGCGCTGGTATTGGCCAGCTGCGACAGGCGGGACTGGGCAATCACCAGCTCACCGACCCTGTCCATCAATTCGTCAAGCCGCTCGGCCGGAACGCGGACATTTTCGGCGGCACGGCCATGCTTGGCGTCATTGGAACCAGTCTGAGCAGCGGCAGGTGGAGCGGCCTGAGCCTGGCTTGGCGGCTGCTTGTTGTCAGATGCCACCGGCGCGGCAACGGCCTGTTCGGCTGGATCATCGGCGGCAATGGTCTCGGAAGAGACAGCGGTCGCATCCTCAGTCAGTTCGAGATCCATGTCATCCATGACGAAGATGAAGACATCCTCGATATCCGACTTCGGCTTTTCGGTAACAAGCTCCACGCTCCAGCCGATATAAAGATCGGCAGGTGAAATCTCCTCAAGACCCGGGATAGCGCTCAAATCCGCTTTAACGGTGCATTTTCCAAGGTCGCGAAGCTCATTCAGAAGGCCGAGTGGATTGGTGCCATTGACCATGGAATTGGCTGGCAGGCGGAATTTCATCCGCCATGTCGTCGTTGCCGGTCGCGATGCCGACTGCGGCTTGGCGGCTCCGCCATTGCCGGGCTTGGCAGCCGGCACCGCATGCGCATTGCCACCATGGTCGCCGACAGCATCCTGCAACTTGGCAAGCAGCCGCTCTCCAGCGGCTTCATGATCGCCATTGGGAGTGGCAACCAGTGCCTTCATATGGTCCTGGGCGTCGAGAACGGCAGCGACAAGCTCGGCGGTTGCCGGTACTTCACCCTTGCGGACGCGGTCGAAAGCGGTTTCGCAATGGTGGGTGAAAGCGGCCAGAGCCTCGAAGCCAAACATGGCTCCGGATCCCTTCAGGGTATGGAGACCGCGGAACACCGAATCGATCTGATCTTGATTGGACAGGTCATGCAACAGGTCGAGCAGGCCGTTTTCGATCTGCTCGAACAGCTCTGCTGCTTCTGTCCTGAAAACCTGAATGGGATCCAGATTGGTCATTTGCCGAGAACCTTTCTAGCAATTTTCACCAGTTGCTCCGCATCGAACGGTTTGGTGATCCAGCCGGTCGCACCAGCGGCCTTGGCCCTGTTCTTCATGTCGGCGTCGGATTCGGTTGTCAGGAAGATGATCGGAATACCCGTATGGGACGGAGACCGGCGCAGAGCCTCGATCATCGCCAAACCGTTCATGTTAGGCATGTTGAGGTCGGTAACGATCAGATCAAACTGCGATGACTTGGCCTTGTTCAGACCATCCAATCCATCGACGGCTTCGGTCACCTTGTAGCCGGCATTGGTCAGGGCGATCTTCGTTGTCATGCGGATGCTGGCGGAATCGTCAACGGTGAGAATATGGGCACTCATGGCATTACCTTTCATGTAACCAGAAAAATCGAGCCGACGGATCCATGTCGGTCAAGAAGCCGCTACGCTCCAGCGTGGACAGAACACCACCAACCGCAGCGCTTTGCAGCGTGAGGTCCTGGCCATTCGTTTGCGCAGACATGCGTGCCGCTTCAATCAATTGAATAAAACTCAGGTCAACCTCCGCGTCTGCGGGGATATCGATAACGACGGCCTGACCAGTCGAAAGGCCTGTCAGGAGTTGATCCCGGGTGGTCTGCACAGTGCGAATGGTCAGCGCCTGTGGCAAGGCAATGGTCTCATGCGGCAATGTTTGCGTTGTCATCGTCATTCCCGTCCTGCTGGCTGGGGTGTTGATCGGTATTTCGTCTGCTTCTGAAGGCAGAGGGCGTTTTCAGGATGGGAAGCATCCAGCGACGGCGCCCCTTTCATGTGGATCCTCATATCTGTCTCATGCGCTCCCATGACCGATACAATCTTTGGCCATTGCCGCTCAAAAGCCTCGACGCAGGCCGGATCGAAATGACGACCCTTTTCGCACTTGATGTGATCCAGCGCGTCTTGCAGCGACCACGCTGTCTTGTAGGCACGGGGCGAGCACAAAGCGTCGAACACATCCGCGAGCGCGACAATGCGCGCTTCCAGCGGAATTTCCCGTCCCGACAATCCCTTGGGATAGCCGGTTCCATCCCATTTCTCGTGATGACCGCCAGCAATCCGCTCAGCGACCCGCAACAGATCGGAGGTCCCGTTCTCCAGAATCTTTATGCCGATATCGACATGCCTGCGCATCATGTCCCGTTCGCTGTCGGTCAACCGGCCGGGCTTGGACAGGACACCATCGGGAATGCCGATCTTGCCGACATCGTGCAGCGGAGCCGCCAGATAGATCTTGCGCTGCCGGTCCTCATCGAGCCCAAGATCCTGCGCCAGCAGCCTGGAGATCTGCGCCACACGCGAGACATGATCACCAGTTTCCCCGTCGCGATATTCCATGGCTCGGGCCAGACGCCAGATCAGTTCCTCTTCGCTGGCAACAAGTGCCGCGGATTTCGCCGTCACGGCAGCCGCAAGGCCATCAGCCCGCAACGACAGTTCCACCTGGGCACGCCGCAGGCTCAAAAGGTTACGCGCACGGGCCTTCAACTCGACCGGATCGGCGGATTTCCGCAGAAAATCCGTCGCCCCCGCTTCCAGCGCATTCAGGCAGACCGCCGTTTCGGTTTCCGAAGTGATCATCAAAATCGGCACCAACTCATAGGTCGGCATGGCACGCAAAGCGGTAATCACCTCGATACCCGAGCGCTTCGGCATATTGTAATCCACCAGCACCAGGTCGAATTGCCGGGCCTCACAAACACGAATGGCTTCCTCGGGATCAGCGAAGGTTTCCACCTCCAGACCCGTAATTTCAAGGAGTTCCAGACGCAGTGCCAGCAATGTGGATCGGCTGTCGTCTATCACAACGGCATGCAAGGGAGGCTCCATTCCGCCATGACGGCTTGGACAGGCACGGTGACATGCGCATGTTCCCATGCGATGTGACAAGCCATCTCAAGCACTGTTAATATCTGTGAATTTTTTGGGACCATTCCGCATCATGCGGGGAGCGAATTCCGGAACATTGTGGCAGAGCCCTAAATATTTCCAGATTTCTGAACCGAATTCTCACGTTAGTAAGTTAAGATAGAACTAACACTGTTAGGCCACAACTATATTTAATTGATAGCTCTAATAAGCCATAGGATTTTGGGGTTTATTAACGCGTTGTTTTCGTTGATTCATCCCATATTTTTTTGACAAAAAACAACCAATGGGCGTAAAAAACTTCCTGACGTTGATGGATCACATGCCCTGAAAACAGACAGGATCAGACCCACCAATTGTGGCATACCATACTTTGCATCAATCACCTGCATCATCGGTGAGCCAGCGAATCACGCCAACCGCCGCCGCCCTGCCAGTGGCAAAGCAAGCGGTCAACAGATAGCCGCCGGTTGGCGCTTCCCAATCCAGCATTTCTCCGGCCAAGAACAGGCCAGGCCGATCCACCAGCATGTAATTGCTGTCGATCCCACTCCAGTTGACGCCCCCTGCTGAGGAAATCGCTTCCGCCAGTGGTCTTGGCCGCAGCAGCGACACCGGCAAAGCCTTAATGAGGCCCGCAAGCGATGTGGCATCCCGGGTGGCGATATCGGGTACGACCTCCCGCAACAGCGCTGCCTTGACGCCATCCAGAGAGGCTGCCTTACGAAGCCTTGTCGAGAGACTGGCCTTTGCGGGTTGACGGGCAAGATCCTCCGCCAGTTTTTCAAGCCGCTTGCCGGGTGCCAGATCGAGCAGAAGCTCTGCCTTGCCATGATGGCGAAGATCATCGCGCAGGGCTGCCGCATGGGCATAGATCAGGCTGCCCTCGATCCCATGCCGGGAAATGACGAATTCGCCCTGGATCTGACCCGCCGCAGACGTGGCGACAACCGATTTGACCGGCTGGCCGGCAAACCTTTCACGGAACACATCGCTCCAGGCAATGTCGAAGCCGCAATTGGCAGGCTTGAAATCCGTGACTGCAACGCCAGTGTCGCGCAGCCACGGCACCCAGGCGGCGTCCGAGCCTAAACGCGGCCAACTCGCCCCGCCCAGCGCCAAAACCACGGCATCTGCCATAACAGTGACATCGCCATCCGGCGTTGCAAACCGATAGCCATTTTCCGAAAAGCCGGTCCAACGGTGGCGGGTGCGGATCATCACGCCCCGATCCTGCAATGCCTTGATCCAGGCCCGCAGCAGCGGCGAGGCCTTCATCGCCTTTGGAAACACCCGGCCTGAGGAGCCGATGAAGGTCTCCGTTCCAAGATCCGCCGCCCAGGCGCGCACATCGTCCGGCATAAAATCATCGAGAGCTGCCTTTAAATGGCTTCCGGCCTCCCCGAAGCGGCTCGAAAACCGCACATACTCTTCGGAATGGGTAATATTCAGCCCGGATTTCCCGGCCAGGAGAAATTTGCGGGCCAGTGTCGGCATAGCCTCATAGATCGTCACGCTCAGACCAGCCAGCGACAGACTATCCGCCGCCATCAGCCCCGCAGGCCCCCCGCCGATGATTGCAACCGTCTTGCCTGCCATGCCCGTGCCTTGCGTTCGACTATCAGGCGTTTTGGGCAAAGGACGGGTTAAAAGCAAGCAGAACCCTCAGCCGATGGCCATCAGGCTGGCATTGCCTCCGGCAGCAGCCGTATTGGTGGACACCGAAACTTCCTCCACCAGCCAGTTCAGGCAATAGGCATCATCAACACCAAGCTCGTTACCCAGCTCATCACTTGAAGCCGCCTGGGTCAGGACCAGCGGTCCGGGCAGGGCGGCAATTGCTTTTGCCTGCTCGATGAGCTGATCCCCCTCGCCTTCCAACAATGCGCCTGCGAAAGGACCGGCCTCCGCCCAGCCTGACGCTTGGACGAAATGGACACGGGCAAGCACGCCATCCGGCAGGCCCATCAGCGCTTCGCGGAGATCGGTGCTTGTGCCGATGACCATGCTGTTGCCCGTCGCCAATGCGCTTGCCACTTGCCGGTAAAGCCCCTGCTTCGTGCGGGGCAGCAGCAGAATGGTGCCGCGCGGATGCAGGGCATACAGGTTGCGTTCGCCGACCGGTCCAGGCAAATCCTGGACCAACCCAACCGCGGAAAGGCTGCCGAGGCTGCGCGTTGCCTCCGCCGCTGCCGTTTCACCCTGTTCGTCAAGCCATTTGGCAAAATCCAGCAGGCCCGGATCGACGTGAACCGAACTATGCTGCGGCGGCACCGGCGGCTTTTCAACCAGGCGGCCCAGATAAAGCGGACCGCCAGCCTTCGGCCCGGTGCCGGACAGGCCACGGCCACCGAACGGCTGCACGCCCACCACCGCGCCAATCACATTGCGGTTGATGTAGAGATTACCCGCCTTCACCCTTGAGGTTACATGGGCAATGGTCTCATCCAGCCGTGTATGCAGGCCGAAGGTCAGGCCATAGCCGGTGGCGTTGATCTGGTCGATCAGGCGATCAAGATCGTTACGCCGGTAGCGCAGCACATGCAGGACCGGGCCAAATACTTCCCGCTTAAGATCAGACAATGCGCCGATCTCGATGATGGTCGGTGCAACGAAGGTGCCGTGCTCAGTGCCATCACCCGCACCGATCTGCTCCACCGCCTTGCCCATGGCGCGCATGGCGTCAATATGCGCCTCGATCACGCCCTTGGCCTCGGCGGTAATCACCGGGCCGATATCGGTGGACAGCCGGTCGGTACGGCCCAAGGTCAGTTCATGCAGCGCGCCTTTCAGCATGGCAAGAATGCGATCCGCCACCTCGTCCTGAAGGCACAGAACCCTGAGCGCTGAACAACGCTGACCGGCGCTGTCGAAGGCCGAGGCGATCACATCCGCCACCACCTGTTCAGCAAGCGCCGAGGAATCAACGATCATCGCGTTCTGGCCACCGGTCTCGGCAATCAGCGGGATGGGCCTGCCATTGGCCAGCAGACGCCCGGCAAGCTCCCTCTGGATCAGCTTGGCAACCTCGGTCGAGCCGGTAAACATCACGCCTGCCACCTGCGGCGAGGCGACCAATGCCGCCCCGATCCGCCCGTCGCCTGGCAGAAGCTGAAGGGCAGCGCCGGGGACGCCAGCCTGATGCAGGAGGCGCACGGCCTCAGCGGCGATCAGCGGTGTTTCCTCGGCGGGCTTGGCCAGAACCGGATTGCCTGCCACCAGTGCTGCCGCCACCTGTCCGGTGAAAATCGCCAGCGGAAAATTCCAGGGGCTGATGCAGACAATCGGCCCCAATGGCGCATGCACTGGCCCCAAGGTGCGACGCGCCTGCTCGGCGTAGTAGCGCAGAAAGTCGATGGCCTCGCGCACCTCGGCAATGGCATTGGCCGCTGATTTGCCCGCCTCGCGCATAATCAGCCCCAGCAGCACCGGCAACCGTGCCTGCATCAGGTCGGCAGCCTCGTCCAGCATCCGCGCCCGCTCCAAAGGCACCGTCTGCGCCCAGGTCTGAGCATGAAGCGCGGCATCCGCCACGGCCTGGCGCGCCTCTTCCTCGGTTGCTTCCCTGATACTGCCAACCACATCACGATGGTCGCCGGGATTGACGACAGAACGCACAGGCCCGGCACTTGTCCCCGCAATCAAAGCGGGCACCGCATCCCAAGACGAGAGAGCGGTTTGGCGCAGGGTCTGGCCAAGCGCCTGCAACACCGCTTCATTGCTAAGATCGAGGCCTGCGGAATTTTTGCGGCCTTCGAAAAGATCGGCGGGCAAAGCAATCCTCTCATGCTTTGCACCCGGCTGCACCATGGCGAGCACGGTTTCAGTCGGATCGGCGATCAACGCATCCACGGATATGGCCGGATCGGCGATCCGATTGACGAAGGAGGAATTGGCACCATTTTCCAACAGGCGGCGCACGAGATAGGCCAGCAGCGTCTCATGCGTACCCACAGGCGCGTAAATCCGGCAGGGGCGGCCAAGCTTCGCCTTGCCCACGACTTCGTCGTAGAGCGGCTCGCCCATGCCGTGCAGGCACTGAAACTCGTAGGAGCCGGTTTTGAAATCAGGGCCGGCCAGATGATAGATTGCCGCCAGCGTCTGGGCATTGTGGGTGGCAAATTGCGGAAAGATCACATCCCGCGCCGCGAGCAGCTTTTTGGCGCAGGCGATATAGGAAACGTCGGTGTGAACCTTGCGGGTATAGACCGGAAAATCCTCCAGCCCATCGACCTGCGCCCGCTTGATCTCGGCATCCCAATAGGCCCCCTTGACCAGGCGCACCATGATCCGGCGCTCTGCGCGGTGGGCAAGATCAATGATGAAATCCAGCACGAAGGGGCAGCGCTTGCCATAGGCCTGCACCACGAAGCCCATGCCGTTCCAGCCCGACAAGGCGGGATCGAGGCAGAGGTCTTCCAGCAGATCCAGCGACAGTTCCAGCCGGTCGGCCTCCTCGGCATCGATATTGAGGCCAATATCATACTGCTTGGCCAGCAGCGCCAGCGCCTTGACCTGCGGCAGCAATTCACCCATCACCCGATCAGCCTTGGCGCGGCTGTAGCGCGGATGCAGGGCCGACAGCTTGATGGAAATGCCGGGACCGTCATAAATGCCGCGTCCCGCCGAGGCCTTGCCGATGGCATGGATGGCCTGCTGGTAATCCCGGAAATACCGCGCCGCATCGCCAGCCGTGGTCGCCGCCTCGCCCAGCATGTCGTAGGAATAGCGAAAGCCCCTGGCTTCCAGCGGGCGGGCGCGTTTCAGCGCCTCCTCGATGGTTTCGCCGGTAACGAATTGCTCCCCCATCATCCGCATGGCCATATCGACGCCGCGACGTATGACCGGCTCGCCGCACCGGGCAATCAACCGGGTCAAAGCTGCCGACAGACCACGATCATTGACGGTCGAGGTCAGCTTGCCAGTCACGACCAGTCCCCAGGTGGCTGCATTGACGAACAGCGACCGGCCACCGCCGAGATGGGCTTTCCAATCGCCCTCGGCAATCTTGTCGCGGATCAGCGCATCGCGCGTGGCGTGGTCGGGAATGCGCAGCAGCGCTTCGGCCAGGCACATCAGCGCCACGCCTTCCTGGCTGGACAGCGAATATTCATGCACCAGCCCTTCAACACCGCTGCCGCTGTGCTTGGCGCGCAGGGCTTCGATCAATGTGCGGGCGGTACCCTCAACGGCGCTGCGCATGGCATCCCGCAAGCGGGCCGCCGCCAGCAGCGGTGACAGGCATTCCGGCTCCGGTCGGCGATAAGCCCCCGTGATCGCCTGACGCAACAAGCTTGGCTGACGCAAAGGCGGCGCAAAAGCGGCAAAGATCGGATCTGGAGAGGATGAAACGGCCTGCGATGCGACGGAAACGGTCTGGTTCATCACGGTTATCCTGGATCGATGAAGGGGGCTCTACGGAAATTTAGCGATGCCGGATCATATCATGGAGCCAGTTCGATCAGCGAACTTGAATTCATGGTCAATCTAGGTAAATTCTCTAAAAAAATGCAGATTTTCAGGAGATATGATGGCCAAAATTGAATTTGAAAGTGAGATCGACCAATTCGATATGAAAATTGTCGAGGCTCTCTCGCAGGATGGCCGGATGTCGATTACCGACTTGTCCGAACGGGTCGGACTATCGAAAACACCTTGCCAGGTGCGGCTGAAACGGCTGATGGACGAGGGCTATATTCTCGGCTTCCGCGCCGTGCTGGATGCCCGCAAATTCGGCCTCGACCACATCGCCTTCGCCGAGGTGAAGCTGTCCGACACCCGTGAAACGGCATTGACGGAATTCAACACGGCGGTCCGCAAGATCAGGGAAGTGGAGGAATGTCATATGATCGCCGGCGCCTTCGACTATCTGTTGAAGGTGCGCACCGGCGATATCCGTCGCTACCGGCAGGTTCTGGGTGAGAAGATCTCCAGCCTGCCGCATGTGGCGAGCACATCGACCTTCGTCGTCATGCAGGCGGTCAAGGAATATGGGCGGTAAAACGGTTTTGTCTTGCCGACCTTGCCCGTCAGTGCACGGTGCCGGGCTGCTGATGGCTGTCATCGAGAATGCGGTAGACTTCGTAAAGGGCCTTGACGAGAACATCGGTGAGCGAGTCGATTTCCTGGCTCAGAACCAGAGCCGCCAGATTGGAGGTTTCGATGGTCGCTTCTGGTTCAAAATCGTCAGACATAGGCCTATCCTGTTTCCCCGGGATCATCCCGGCTTTCCGTTGGCGGCGACCAACGTCATCATGACGCGAAAAGACGCCGCAACACTGTCATTTTCCGCAGAGTTCGACCGGGTCAGCCAAGGCTGGCAGTCAAACTGCCGGATCAAAGCCCGAAACCCGAGCCGGATCTCCAAGCTCTCCCTGATAACCCTAGAAGCCGTCGCTTGCGTGGAACTGGATCGTCTCCTTTTCTCTGATGAGCCGCTGTCTCGGCAACCATCGGTCTTTTCTTGCGACTCAAATCACGTCACAAAGGGTGATGTTTACCCTTCCCGGCCTACACAGCTATGAACAGGAGATCAAGAAGAGCCGGTTTCGCGCCATCGCTTTTCCGATCTCCCATGAAAATGACGTCCGCCCTCTTCTGGAAGGCCAATCCGATGCTAGCGCCAACCACAATTGCTGGGCATGGCGGCTGGGGCAGACCTATCGCTTCAACGACGATGGTGAGCCTTCCGGCACTGCCGGAAAACCGATCCTGCAAGCCATTGATGGCCAGACGCTGGATGGCGTGCTGGTCATCGTCACCCGATGGTTCGGTGGCATTCTTCTGGGCAGCGGCGGCCTGATACGGGCCTATGGCGGCACGGCGGCGCAATGCCTGCGGCAAGCCGAAAAGGTGGAAATCATCATACGGGCGACAAGGACCATCCGCGTCGGCTTTTCGGATCTGGCATTGGTCAAGGCCCGGCTTTCCCCTGTCGCAGATCTGCTTGTCATCCAGGAAAGTTTTACCGATACCGGTGCCGAACTGACCCTCGCCATCCCGGAGGAACGGCTGGACGCGACCCTCGGCATGATCGTTGACGTGAGTGCCGGACGGGTTCAGGTGCTCAAGGACGAGATTGGCGCGCAGTGACGCGGCACACTGTCAACGGCGGCTATACCACCAATATAAAACCGGACGCACCAGCGAGCCGAAGCGAGCGAGCAGCAGGAGCGTCATCCCGAAGACAATGTCGCGGCGACCTTTTTGTAGCTGGCGAACGATGCGTGCCGCCACAGCATCTGCATTCCAGGGCTTAACGGTCCCCATAACGCGCTGTGCCTGGGGCGAGCGCAAGGGTAATTCTGCGGCAAGTTGCGGTGTATCGGTATCGGGCGGAAAACAGATCGCCACCCTCAGCTTGGTGCCAAACGCTTCCATGCGCAGCGAATCGGCCAGCCCGACCAGTGCCGCCTTGGAGGCGCAATAGGGACCATAGCCATGCAGACCAATGAATGCGGCCCCGGAAGAAACCAACAGCATGGTGCCGCCCCGCGCTGTCATCCCCGCCCACAGTGCTTTAACGGCATGGATCGTTCCCATGACATTGACGTCAAGTTGCTGGCGCGCATCCGCCACGTCCATGGCATCCATGCTGGCCGGATGAACAATACCAGCACAGGTCATCAGCAAATCGCAGGGTCCGAAACTATCCTCAGCAGCCAATAAGGCAGCCGACAGAGCCTGATAATCCGTTACATCCGCAGCATGAAGTCCAATATGTGAAAAACAGGCTTCCGGCAGCTGGCTGCGAGCCGTCTCAAGCCGCACCAGCGAGCGAGCAACAAGACTGACCTTTGACCCGGCCAACAGATAGGCTTTCGCCAAGGCCAGCCCGATCCCGCTCGATCCGCCGGTAATGATCACATGACGCGGCGAATTGCGGCTGTTCACGCTCTTGTCCTTCAGCGCTGCGCCAATTGCAGCATGACCTTCTGGACATCCATCGAGCCCATGCCGAAATTCTCGGCCTTCAGCCGATCCAGAATGTCCGCCACCTTGTCCACGCTGCGGGTAATCTGGTCGGGCGTGTGGGCGCTGGTGATGAAGAACCGCAGACGTGCCAGACCTTCCGGTACTGCGGGATAGATGATCGGCAGCGCATTGATGCCTGCCTCGAACAATTCATTGGAAAGCTGCACAGCGCGCACCGAATCGGCAACGATCACAGGCACCACCGAGAAACCTTCGCTCAGACCGGTATCCAGCCCCCGTAGCTTGGCTTGCTCCAGGAAAAGCTGGCTGTTGCGACGCAAAGCCTCTACCCGGTCCGGCTCCTCGTCCAGCACCGACAGGCTGGCGATGGCCGCAGCCGCCAGCGCTGGTGCCAAGCCGACACTATAAACGAAACCACCGGCCTGCGCCTTCAACAGCGTGATCAGCGCTTCACTGCCGGCAACATAGCCGCCGCAGCTACAGGTGGTTTTCGACAGCGTCCCCATCCAGATATCGACATCGGCTGGATCGAGATTGAAATGTTCGAAAATGCCGTGGCCACGCTGTCCAAGTACGCCCAGAGAATGGGCCTCGTCCATCATCAGCCAGAAATTATACTGCTTTTTCAATGCAAGAAGGCCCGGCAGATCGGCAACGTCTCCATCCATGGAGAAAATGCCCTCGGAGATCACCAGGATTCGTTCATGCAAGGGGGCGAGGCTCGCAAGAATACGGTCCAGGTCCGCCATGTCATTATGCTTGAAGAAGCGGCGATTGGCACCCGACAGCTTGATGCCCGTCAGGGCGCTGTTGTGAATGAACTCGTCATGGATCACCAGGTCTTTCGGCCCCATCAAGCTGCCGATGGTCGTGACATTGGTGAGATAGCCGCTGACGAAACAGATGGCGTCCTCGGTCTGGTAATTTTTGGCAAAGGCCTTTTCCAGCTCGGCATGGATGGTGCGCTCACC
This sequence comes from Agrobacterium vitis, assembly GCF_013426735.1. Classification (NCBI taxonomy): domain Bacteria; kingdom Pseudomonadati; phylum Pseudomonadota; class Alphaproteobacteria; order Hyphomicrobiales; family Rhizobiaceae; genus Gillisella; species Gillisella vitis. Next base: position 471,860 of record NZ_AP023272.1, on the reverse strand, counting down.
GGCAACAAGCCGGCTGGCGGAGGCCGAGATACCGAACTGGTCGATGGCCGCCATGGCGGCATCGCGAATGCGTGGATCACTGTTCAAGCCGAGATAATCATAGGAGGCAAAATTATCATAGGCGCGCCCGTCGATATCAGCCGTTGCCCCGGAGGCGCTCTCATGCGCCCGGTAAAACGGATTGGGCATGTTCAGTTGCTCGCTGACAAGCTTCTGCATCACCACCTGCTTATATTCAGGCAATTCGGCAAAACCTGGCTGGCTGCGCGACACGCTCTGCTGGCTGCGGCTGGCCCGGCTCCGGTCCACATCCTTTTGTACGCCACGCATACGGGCCAGCAGATCCTGACGCTTGTTCTCATTCATCCGCAGAAAACCCTAGAATTTTAGTCAATCGTCTATCACCTATGCCGAACAGAATGATGTTTATCAACACAAACATGAACAGCAGCGTAACGGACAGCAAAAACTGGGCCAGTTTTACTGGTCCTGCCCGCTGTGGCGACGATGCAGATCGTCCATGATCTTGCTGTCCTCAGGTAGCGCTTCATCCTTGTCGCCTGTCCGTCCGCGCAGGCTGACTTTTTCATAGAGGCGTCGCGTCAGGTCTCCGACAGTGGCGTTGTCGGCAAGGCTGCTGAGGGGAATGTCAAAGCCGGTATTCTGCTCGAAATTCATCCCCAGTTCGACAGCCATCAAACTGTCCAGCCCGATGTCCTTCAGCACGCTGTTCAGCCCGATGCTTTCCTTGGGCACCCGCAGCGTATCGGCAATTTCACCGGCAAGCACCGTAAACAGCACGTCCTGCGCCGCAGCCGGCGCCTTGCCATCAATCAGCGCCACCAGATCGATCTCGCCACCCTCACTGCCACCGGCATGCTGGTTGCTGCGGCGCATAATCAGCGAAAACAAGGGTTCGTTGACCACGGAAAGCGAATGTGCAGCAGCCCAGTCGAATTCGGAAATCATCACCACAGCCGCATCGACGGAACCGGTATCGGCGGCGATATAGCGGGCGACCGTCGCCAGCGCATCGCGGGCATCCAGCGCCGTTTTGCCAATCCGGCGTCCAAGCCGTTCATTGACCTGCGCATTGCGGGCCAGATAACCGGCATCGCCGATTGCTCCGAAGCCGATGGCAAGACCAGGCAGACCATCGGCGCGACGCGCCCGCGCCAAGCCTTCCAGGAAGCCGTTCGCAGCGACATAATTGCCCTGACCGGGATTGCCGACATAGGTGGTGATCGACGAAAACAGAATGAAATTGTCGATCCCGTCCTGCCGGGTCAACCGGTCAAGAAGTACAGCACCCTTGGCCTTGACGTCGATCACCGGCTGGTTTCGCGCCCGCGTCAAATTGGAGATGAAGGCATCGTCCAGCACCATTGCCGCATGGATAACGGTCTTCAACGGCGCAATGGCGCGTAGCTCGGTCAAAAGCGCCGACAAGGCCGCTTCACTGGTCACGTCGCAGCCGCGAATATAGGCCGTCACGCCCTGCTTGGCCCAGCGGTCAACAACGGTCTGTGTCTCCGCATCAACCAGCCCGCGCCGCGTCGATAAAGCGATATGGCGCGCGCCCTGCTCTACCAGCCAATCGGCGGCGGCAAGGCCGAAACCGCCGATACCGCCGACCACCAGATGCATGCCATCCGCATCAACCACCATCCGGCGCGCAGACTTTACCGCCACGCGGTCACGACCCGCAACCGGCGGCAGCACGACGATCTTGCCGATATGGCCAGCATTCTGCATCAGGCGGAAGGCATCGCCGATCTCGTCATGTTCAAAGGCGCGGAACGGCAGCGGCGTGAACACGCCCTGCTCGAACAGGCCGCCGATCTCGGCCAGCATGCGGCGAGACAGATCGGGATGCAGGACCAGCAATTGGTCGGCATCGATGCCGAAATAGCTGACATTGCGACGGAATGGCCGCAGACCGATCTTGCTGTCGGCGTAATAATCGCGCTTGCCAAGCTCAAGGAAACGCCCGAACGGCTTGACCAGCGACAGGGATTTTTCCATCGCCTCGCCAAACAGCGAGTTCAACACCAGATCGACACCTTTACCACCGGTCACGTCAAGCACATCGCCGACAAAACCGAGCGAGCGGCTGTCGAACACATGATCCGCCCCCAGCGTTTCCAGGAAGCGCCGCTTTTCTTCTGTGCCAGCCGTGGCAATGATCTTGGCGCCGAAATGCCGGGCGACCTGCAAAGCCGCAAGCCCGACGCCGCCAGCGGCACCGTGAATAAGGATGGTTTCGCCCGGACGTACCCGCCCAAGCTCATGGATGGCATAATAGGCGGTCAGGAAGACCACCGGAATGGTCGCCGCCGAAACCGGGTCCACGCCATCCGGCAACTTGGCCACACCAGCCCGCTCAACCTTGACATGGGTGCCGAAAGCCGCAGCAGCGATCGCCATCACCTTGTCACCGAGGGCAAGATCGCTCACCTTGGCACCGACAGCGACCACTTCACCGGCAAATTCCATGCCGATGGAAGCCCCGGCAAAGCCGTCCTCAAGCGCCTCTTCCGGCAGCAGACCCATGGCCCACATCACGTCGCGGAAATTCAAGCCTGTCGCTGCGGTCTTCACCAGCACTTCGGTGGGGCCGATGACTGGGACCGGGCAGCTTTCCCAGCGGATGCTGGCGACCTGCGACGGCACCTGCTGGCGAATGACCGCTGCCTCAAAAGCATCGGTACGCTGCGCCGTCAGCGGGGCCGGACCAGGCACGGCACGAATCTCGGCCATCCGCCCGGTTTCCGGCTCCACCAGCCATTCGCGGTTGTCGCCCTTGGCGGCCAGCAGGCGCATGCCCCAGTCCAGCATGATTTCCAGCGTATTGCTGGAGGGTCCGGTATCGACGACCTGCATGTCGAACAGGTCGAACTCATTGCGCAATACGCGGGCAAAGGCCCAGAGACCTGCATTGACAGGCCCCGCATGACTGGAGCGGGTCAAGTCCTTGCCGGTAAAGCCGGTGACGGGCGCACCGCCGGGCAGAACCAGAGTGACCGGAAGCGTCCTCGCAGCATCAGACGCTGATGCCGCAACATCGCCAAGCGCCATGGCCAGCGCGCTAAGAGCGCCGACCCTGTCCTGCAACAGCAGCGATCCATCCGCAGCCGCATCGGTATCCGGCATCAGCCAGACCATTCCGCCCAAGGCTGATCCAGCCTTGCCCAGTGCGTCGGCCAGCATCGAGCGGTCCGTTTCAAAGCTGCCTGACAGACACAGCAAAGACACCTGGGAACCACCAAGCGCTCTTGCTGCCGCCGAAAGTCGGGCAAGATCCGCAGTTTTTTCATGAACGATGATCACCGGCCCGCTGGCAACAACCTCGTCCACCGACCCACCGTCCTGACGCGTCGCATCATATGGCTCAGCCACGTCAGCCCGGCCCTGGGCTTCCGCCACGATAAGGCTACCGCCATCCACCTGCACTTGCCGGGCATGGGCCGCAGCAAAACCGGCCTGTTGCAGGGATTTCATCCAGTCTTCGCTACCGCCAAATCGGCCGAGCGGAAATTCCTCCGAAACCGTCCTGTCGAACCAGCCATCCAGCAGACCGAAGGCGAAATCATGCAATAGGCCGGGCGCTGGTTGCACGGCGATAAGGCGACGGGCCGAGGCCAACGCGCCATGGCTGAGCCGTGCCAGCATTTCACCATCCAGCAAGCGGCAAAGATCGGCATGGGCGCTGGCAATTAGATCGACCGGCGCTTTCAGCAGAGAAAGTTGGTCCAATCCCTTTGCGTCCACGACAGTGACGCGCGGATCAGCCTCGAAAGACAGTTCCAGATTACGGCGCAGGCCTGCCTCAGGCTCGTAAATCACCATATTGCCGCCAGCCGCACGAACCAGATCGGCGAGCTTGCGGCTAAGGTGAAGCGAGCTGGCGCCAAGCTCGACCACCAGCGGCGGCGCATCGGCATCCAAGGTCGAGAGACAGTCGATCACAGCCTTCAACAACACCCTATGACTCTCGGTGGCGAGCGTGGAATGAACGGCGAAATGGTCCAGCGTCGCTTCGCTGATCACCCCGTCCCAATCCAAACCCTCGTCCACAACACCTGCAGGCTGATTGAGCGCTGCATTAACGGCTGTCAGCACGTCATTGATCATCACCAGTTCAACGGTGCGTTCCGGGAAATCCCGATAGAGTTCCCGGATCAGCTCGAAAGCGGGCGGAAGATCGCTGCCATCTTCAAGCGTCCAGCTGCCATCCGCATACTGGGCAAAGCCGCTATCGGTCAGACTGTGCAGGGCATTGGTCAGGAACCGCCGCAACCGCACATCGCCCGGCAGATCGACCAGCGACACGCGCCGATCTTGACCGGCAAGGCACTCGGCCAGCGCATAGAAGGCGCTGAGCACGCAGGCCTGGATCAGCACCGTGGCATTGTCCAGCTCACGTTCCTGACATGCGAAAACATCACCCAACGGTGCAACCAGGGCCGCACCCTGATCTTTCACCAGGGGTAGCGCGATGGTTTCATAATGATAGGCAAGTCCGTCAAGCGTCTTGTGCTGCTTCAGATAGGTGCGTCGGAACCGGCTATCGCTCAAGCTGGCGATCCGCTCGCCCGTCTCACTATAGAGATGAAAATTGGCCTTGATCGAGCTGTCGCTGATCCGTTCGATCTCGATCACCGCCCGATGGACCGGGCGACCGAGAACCCATGTGCGGACACGTCCGAAACGCACGGGAATATAAGGCGCACCACCCTGCTCGCCGCTGAAGCGGCCAAACAGCGCCACCAACCCGTGGAACATCGCATCAACCGACATCGGGTTGAGATTATAGCGCAGCAACGGGTGACCCGGCGCGGCTGCCGGCTTCAGGAACACTTCGACAAGCCGCTCGCCATGGCAGATCGCCTTTTCCAGCAATTGGAAGCGCGGCCCATAATCCAGGCCGAAATTGCGCGCCGTCCGATAGGCGGCAGATTTATCCAGCTCTGATGTCGGGCTGGACAGGTCGAAATCCACGGCATCGTCCAGTTCGGAGGCCGTGAGCTTGCGAACCCGGGCAACCGCATTCACCGTCCAGTCGTCATCGCTCAGCCGCTCGCGCGAGCGGATCTGAACATCGCCGGTCGCGGCGGAAATCAGCGTGGAAAGTTCGACGATCCGGCTGTCGCTCAATTCCAGCGGTCGCATGATCTCGACATTGCTGATCTCAAGCTGGTCGGAGCCGAAATGCGCCTGCGCCGCCGAAATGGCAATTTCCACAAAACCGCTGCCCGGCAAAATGGCCCGGCCATCGACCACATGTTCGGCCAGATCCGGAAACAGGTGCGCGTCGAGATGGTTTTTCCAATGCCCGCCATTCAAATCGACCCGCCAGCCGCTCAACCGATAGGCCGTCTGGCCGAACCGGCCATAGAGATCGACGCGGTCACTGGTCGGCTCCGGTCGCAGATCGGCCCGCTCGAAAGGCACGCCCGGCAGGACGATATCGGCGCGGCGCGGACCGAAGACCTTGGCCTCATCCACCTTGGCGCCGCTGGCGACAGCACGCGCCAAAGCCCGCGCCACCGGATCGACCGTCTCATCCAGAGCCTCACGGCTAAGGCTGGCACTGACGGCAACCGTCGAAGACACATGCTGCGCCGTTTCCGACACATAGCCGCCAAGGATCGCACGCGGAGAAATTTCAACGAACACGGTGCAACCAAGCGCGATGGCCGCTTCCGTCGCCCCTTGGAACTGCACCGGCTGGCGGACATTCTTCCACCAGTAATCCGAAGTCAGTGCGGTGCCCTCCAGTTGCTCACCCGTCACCGTGGAGATGAATGGAAGGGTGGTCTGGCGCGGGGTAATCAGCGGCGGATCGGCGGAAAAGGCAGCCTTCGCCTTATCGATCAGCGGATGATGGAAGGGATAGTCAATGTCCAGCACCTGGGCTGGCACCCGCTGCTTGCGGGCATGTTCTCTCAGTGCCCGGATCGCGTCTTCACGACCCGAGACGGTCACCGAATTGGGCGCATTGATCGCGGCAATCGTCAGGTCATCAAAGCCAAGCTCGGCCAGCATGGCGCGCGCATCGGCCTCGCCAAGCTTCAGGGCCGCCATCGTGCCTTCACCGGCCAGCACCGCCTGATGCTGCGACCGTTTGGCGATGACACAGACGGCATCCTTCAGCGACAGCGCACCCGATACATAGGCGGCAGCCACTTCACCGACCGAATGACCGTAAACAGCATCCGGCACCAGACCGGCAAGTTGCAGCGCATCCGACAGCGAGGCCTGGATGGCAAACAGCATAGGCTGGGCAAGCCTGGTATCTTTCAATCGGGCTTCCAGATCCGGATCAGTCAAGGCCGCAACGAGGTCAAGGTCCGAATGCGCCGTAAAGAGCGTGGCGATCCGCTCATAGCTCTCGCGGAAGCGGGCGTTTGCCCGGTAGGCATCAAGACCCATGCCCGCCCATTGGGCGCCATTGCCAGAAAACACGAAGGCGAGCTTGCCGTTGCGCGACAAGGCTTCGCCGGTTTCGCCGCCGGTCTTCGCTGTGGCAAGCCGTTCCTGCACTGCCTTGACGATGGCATCCGCGCTGCCACTGGCAACGAAACGGTGCCGGAGCGGCGCACGGTTGGAGGCGGCCGCCGAGATCAGGTCTTCCAGATCACCATCGCTTCCAGCGGCCGCAAAGGCCTTGTCGTAACTGTCCAGCAACGCTTTCAGGCTTTCCTGAGAGTGGGCGCTGGCCATGAACAAGCGACCGGCACCGGCTGGATTAGCCGCGTCTTGCGCCAAACCAGGCACCAAATCAGGTCTCTGCGGATCGGCAATCACCACATGTGCATTGGCGCCGCCAAAGCCAAAGGAGTTGATTCCGGCAAGGCGCGGCGCACCATCGCGTGCCAGTGCAACGGCCTGCGAGGCAACCCGGACATTCAGGCCATCGAAATCAATCGTGTCATTCGGCTCATTGAAATGCAGCGAGGCCGGAAGCAGGTCGTGCTGCAAAGCCATCATCGCCTTCATCACGCCAAGCAGGCCGGATGCGGGTTCGGTATGACCGATATTGGTTTTGATCGAGCCGATCCACACAGGTTCCTTGCGACGCTGGCCGATGACCGTGCCAAGCGACCAGACTTCGGCGGGATCGCCGACCTTGGTGCCGGTGCCATGGCCTTCGATAAAGGCCAGCCGATCCGGGTCGAGACCATTGTCGTCATAGACGGCGCGCAACAGAACGGCCTGCGCCTCGCGCGACGGCAGCGAAATACCGTTGGTGCGCCCGGCTGCATTGGTGCCGCTGGCAACAATAGTCGCGTGGCTGCGGTCGCCTTCGCGCCGGGCCTTATCGCTAGATCGCAGCACCAGCACGGCACCGCCTTCGGCCCGAACATACCCGATACCGTCATTGGCATAGGCCTTGCACAAACCGTCGATCGACAGCATGCGCGCCTGCGCAAAGCCAACGAAAGGCAGCGGATGGACCAGAACGTTGACACCGGCAACAATGGCGGTGTCAACCTCGCCAGACGCAATCGCGCGCACCGCGTGATCGAGTGCGACCAGCGAGGACGAGCAGGCCGTATCGACCGTCATGCTCGGACCATTCAGGCCGAAGACATGAGAGATACGGTTGGAGACGACCGATAGCGTATTGCCGGTCATGAAATGCGGACCGGGACCAGCCGGATCTTCCGCCGCCAGATTGGCATGGTCGAAACTGGAGGCACCGACATAGACCGCGACATTCTGGCCGGACAGACTATTGGCGGGGATATTGGCATCTTCCAGCGCCCGCCAGGTCAACTCCAGCAGGATGCGCTGCTGCGGGTCCATAAAGGCGGCTTCACGCCGTGACATGCCGAACAGGGCGGGATCGAATTGATAGATTCCATCCATCACACCGGCAGCGAAGGTGTAATATTTGCCAGGCGTGCCGATTTCGGGATGCCAGTAGCGCGCAATATCCCAACGATCCCCGGGCAAGGTCGAGACAGTGCATGCGCCGGCACGCAAAAGATCAAACAACTCTTCGGGAGATCTTGCCCCCGGTGCCACGCAGGCACGCCCTATAATCTCTACTGTCATCTATTCGTACGGATCTCAACAGTTTAGCGAGGTCTGATAGCCTTTCAGATGTCCTCAGATATAATTGTCCTTCACTTAGAGAAGCGACATAGGGGCGTCAATCAGGATTCACATAGGCAGGCATCCGCCTCATGAAAGAAAACCGCCGGAAACTTATGGCGTAGAACGATTTTTTTAACCTGATGAGAGGTGGCAGCCAGAGAGAAACCCGCCCCGCAAACCACGTCTATCCTGCCGGATATGAGAGCGAAAACCAACATGCCCGTTTCGAATTTCCTCTTAAAATGAGCAGGTTATCCGATACGGTTCGTGCCTTTGTCCTCATGGACGATTTCGTCGTTTCTTGACAAAACGGATGGCGGTTTTAGACCTTTGCAAAGGAACCCGCCAAATTGCAATGTCGGTATCAACACCCACCTGAACAAACATTTCCAACAGGAAGATACGATTCGTGACAGCGCAAACCCCCGGTCTGCGCTTGCAACTCTAATCGATTTAAGAGAGTTTTCGCGCATTCGGAGGAGTGCAGACATGCAGCAAGGATTTTTCACCAGGGAACGTCTGGCCGTTTCACTTCTGTTCCTGATGAACGGCTTCATTATCGGCTCCTGGGCGCCCAAAGTCCCTGAATTCGCCCGCAATCTCGACCTGAGCGAAGCACAGCTTGGTCTGATGATCCTCGTTCTGGGGCTTGGCTCGCTCGCCTGCATGCCTGTGGCTGGTGCCCAGATTGCCCGCTACGGCTCACGCCGGGTCACGCTCGCCTGCGCGCTGATATTTCTACCGACGCTGCTCCTGCTGACGGTTGCTCCCAATATTCCCTTGGCGGCCCTGGCGATTTTCCTGTTTGGCGGCTTCATGGGCGCCATGGATGTGGCGATGAATGCCAATGCGGTCGAGACCGAAAGACAGATGGGGCGCTCAATCATGTCGTCCTGCCACGCCTTCTGGAGCCTCGGCGGCCTGATTGGCGCCAGCATTGGCGGGCCGCTGTTGGCCATGGCTGGATCAACGGTGCATAGCCTTGTCGCCACGGTCCTCGCCGCCCTGATGCTGTTTGCTGCCTGGCCGATCACCCTTCGCGACCAGCCCCATCCCGATGCCGAGCATCGCAAGGCGCGTCTGCCGATGACGCCGCTGCCCTGGCTTCTTGGCCTTGTCGCACTGTTTTGCATGATCCCGGAAGGTGCGGTGCTCGACTGGGGGGCTTTTTATCTGCGCAATGAACTGGGCGGCTCCATTGCCACCTCAAGCTATGCCTATGCGGGCTTTTCCTTGACCATGGCGATCATGCGCTTTGCCGGCGACATCGTCCGCGACCGGCTGGGGGCGGTGAAAACCATGCGGATTTGCTCCCTGATCGCCATGATCGGCACGGCCATTTCCGGCTTTGCTGCCGATCCATGGACTGCCGTCATCGGCTTTGCCATCATGGGTATCGGCATTTCCAACCTGGTCCCCATCGCCTTTTCTGCCGCTGGCAATCTGCCGGGCATGGCGCCGGGCGTCGGCCTGTCGGTGGTCAGTGCCATGGGCTATTCGGGTATTCTGGTGGCCCCATCGCTGATTGGTTTTGTCGCCGAACACACCTCGCTGGCGCTGGTGTTTCGCGTGCTTCCGGTGCTGATTCTGGTTGCCCTGCTGCTCTCCGGCCTTGCCCGGCATGCCGACCGGCCCCAAGTTTGATCGACACAAGCCGCTGTCACGATGTTGACAAGCGAACATGATTGATCCACCTGAAAGCGAATTATCCGCAAGATCGGGATGACCACCATGGCGCCAGCCGAAGACTTTGACCCGAAACCACGCCGCGCATCCGTGGCCGTCGATGTCGGCGGCGTCATTGTCGGCGGCGGCGCGCCTGTCGTCGTCCAGTCGATGACCAATACCGATACCGCCGATATTGACGGCACGGTGGCGCAGGTTGCAGCCCTGCATAAAGCCGGATCGGAAATCGTCCGCATCACCGTGGACCGCGACGAGAGTGCGGCTGCCGTGCCGAAAATCCGTGACCGTCTGGAGCGGCTCGGCCTTGATGTCCCCCTGATCGGCGACTTTCACTATATCGGTCACAAGCTTCTGGCCGATCATCCAGCCTGTGCCGAGGCGCTCGCCAAATACCGGATCAATCCGGGCAATGTCGGCTTCAAGGACAAGAAGGACAAGCAGTTTGCCGATATCATTGAGATGGCGATCCGCTATGACAAGCCTGTGCGCATCGGCGTCAACTGGGGCTCGCTCGACCAGGAATTGCTGACCCAGTTGATGGACGAGAACCAGGCCAAGGGCTTTCCGCTCTCGGCCCGGCAGGTGACCCGTGAAGCGATCTGCCAATCGGCGCTTCTGTCTGCCGAACTGGCCGAAGAGATCGGCCTGTCGCGCAACCGCATCATCCTGTCGGCCAAGGTCAGCCAGGTGCAGGATCTGATTGCCGTCTATTCCATGCTGGCGTCCCGCTCCGACCATGCGCTGCATCTGGGCCTGACGGAAGCGGGCATGGGCTCGAAAGGCATTGTCGCCTCATCAGCGGCCATGGGCTATGTCCTGCAACAGGGCATCGGCGACACCATCCGCGTTTCGCTGACGCCAGAACCGAACGGCGACCGGACCCGCGAAGTGCAGGTGGCACAGGAACTGTTGCAGGTCATGGGCTTTCGCCAGTTCATCCCGGTCGTTGCGGCCTGTCCGGGCTGCGGGCGCACCACGTCTACGGTGTTCCAGGAGCTGGCGCAGAAGATCCAGAGCGATATCCGCAAGAATATGCCGGTCTGGCGGGAAAAATATCCTGGTGTGGAAGGGCTGAATGTCGCGGTCATGGGCTGCATCGTCAATGGCCCGGGGGAAAGCAAGCATGCCGATATCGGCATTTCCCTGCCCGGTACCGGTGAAAACCCGGCGGCACCGGTGTTTATCGACGGTGAGAAGGCGTTGACATTGCGTGGTCCGAAAATCGCCGAGGATTTCGAGGCGCTGGTGATCGACTATATCGAAAAACGCTACGGTCAGCGGTCGGCAGCGGAGTAAGAGAGCCGTTCTGTCAGCAAGCAATTCTGTAGCAGGCGGCATGTTTTCTTCATATTGCCGCAATTGCTATGTTCAGGATGAAATGAACCTACGGAGCCCTATCCCGATGCTGAAGAAATTCATCCTTCTTGCCCTGACTGCCACCTATCTGAGTGCCTGCACCACCACAGACCCCTATACGGGCGAACAGAAAATGTCGAACACCGCCGGTGGCGCGATGATTGGCGCGGGCCTCGGCGCGCTCGGCGGCCTGGCGGTCGGCGGCGGCGGCCACGGCAAGCGCAATGCCGCCCTGATCGGCGCTGGCATCGGTGCGCTGGCAGGCGGCGCCATTGGCAGTTACATGGACAATCAGGAAGCCGAACTGCGCGCCCAGCTTCAGGGCACCGGCGTGTCCGTCACCCGCCAAGGCGACCGGATCATCCTCAACATGCCGTCCAACATCACTTTCCCGACCGATCAGGACCAGGTGTTGCCGCCGTTCTATCCAACGCTGAATTCGGTCGCCATCGTGCTGAAGAAGTTCAACCGCACCCTGGTCGATGTTAACGGCCATACCGACTCGACCGGCGGCTTGCAGCACAATCAGGATCTGTCGCAGCGCCGCGCCGAATCGGTGCTGAACTATCTCGGCTCGCAGGGCGTCGATCCGCGCCGCATGTCGGCCATGGGCTTTGGCCCCAGCCAGCCGATTGCCACCAACGCCACGCCACAAGGCCGCGCTCAGAACCGCCGTGTCGAAGTGGCAATTTCGCCGCTCAAGGACAATTGATTACGGCCAAGGCCACTGCCCAGTCAAAAACAAAGAAAGCCGCCGAAAGGCGGCTTTCTTGTTATAAGCTGGCCTGTCACAAGCTGCCCTATCACAAGCTGGTTGTCAGCATTTTCACGCCCGCCGCGCCGAATAGAAGCGCCAGAACGCCATCCACATAGCACCTGCTGGCCCGATAAACATGCACGGCCCGGGCGGTCGAAAACACCAGAGCATAGCCGCAGAAGATTGAAAACCCGGTCACCAGACATCCACCGACCACGAGCACCACGGACCCTAGTGAGGCATCCACGGGCACGCCCAGCGAAATAATCGCCAGCCAGCCGAAAATCGCTTTCGGATTGGTCAAGTGGATGAGATAGCCGCGCAGAAAGATTGACCCATAACGGTCCCGCTTGACCGCCTCGACCTGCTCCCCGGCAGGCTGTTGTTTTCGCAAGGCAGACAGTCCGGCCTTGATGGCGAGATAGAAAAGATAAAGCCCGCCTGCGATTTTCAGCAGGATGAGGGCCTGGCCGTAATGATGCAGCAAGGCGGCAAGGCCAAAGGACGCAGCCATGGCCCAGGTAAACGAACCTGCAAATATCCCAAGCGCAATCACCAGACCAGCCTTGCGCCCTTGCGATATGGCCGTCGAGATAATCGCCATATTGGCCGGGCCGGGGCTGATCACCGCGACCAGATAGACGAGATAGGCGGAGAAAAACTGCGCAAAATGATCGGCAATCATGTCAGGCGCTTTCAGGAGAGAATTACAGTCCCTGAGCCCTAAAACATCAAACCAGAGTCCGCACCTGAAAACCTGTCACAGTGGCAATTCAATTCTTGCGATTGGCGACAAAACGGGCGGCAGCCATCAACACTGCGGCGCGTTCGCCATAGTGAGACAGCAATGCGACCGCCTGATCGACCAGCCGATCCAGCTCGGCTTCCGCCCAGGTCTGGCCCTTGAGGGCGACGAGAGTCCCCTTACCGCGCCCGGCATCCTTGCCCGTCGCCTTGCCCATGGTCGCAGCATCAGCCGTCAAATCGAGGAGATCGTCAGCAAGCTGGAAGGCCCGGCCGATCAACTCGCCGAACTGGCGCAACCGCTGCCGGTCCTCGTCCGACGCTCCGGCAATCACTGGTCCAGCCTCGCAGGCAAAGCGCAACAGTGCACCGGTTTTCATCGCCTGCAATGTGACGATGCCGGTCTCATCTGGAGCGTGTTTCTCGGCAGCCAGATCCAGCGCCTGACCACCTGCCATGCCGCCAAGCCCGGCAGCCCGCGCCAGCGCCAGAACCAGCGCGGTCTTGGCTGCGTCGGGAAGCGTGGTTTGTGGCGCAGCAATGATTTCAAAGGCAAAAGTCAGCAGGCTGTCACCGGCCAGAATGGCCGTCGCCTCGTCAAAGGCGATATGCACAGTTGGCTGGCCACGACGCAGATCGTCGTCATCCATGGCGGGCAAGTCGTCATGCACGAGAGAGTAGCAATGCAGGCATTCCAGCGCGGCCCCGACCCGCAGGGCAGCATCGTCCTGGCCATGAAACAGCCGGGCGCTTTCCATTACCAGAAATGGGCGTAGCCGCTTGCCGCCGTTCAGCACGGCATGGCGCATTGCCGCCAGCAATTGACCCGGCCTGGCGATTTCATCCGATAGAGGCTCAGGCTGCAAAAGCTCGGTCAGCAGCGCCTGGATGCGCGTGGCTGTATCGCGGAGATGATCGTCAAACATCGCATGCCTCAGGTTTGCCGGCTGCTCTTTGCCATGCGCCCTCAGAAGGTGCAAGATACAATGAGTATTGAGGACTATCTGTGGGGTATCGGCCCGCCAAAGTGCCTTGGTCTGGCGCTTAGCCTTATTCACGGCTAAGAAAACAAATGCGCAAATCAAGCAGGCGTCGGGGCAGGTGACAGGATTGACGACGGACAACGCACCTGATGCTATCGACCCTCTGGACGCGACTGTGCCCGGACAAGACGAGCACCTCGACCAGGAGGGCGAAAAAGGAGACCGGCGGCTGGTGCTGCATCGAATAGCCAAGGCACTGCTTGCTGTTGCCCTTTTGCCTTTCGCGCTGATGGCGCTCTATCTGCTGCCCTTCATTCACCCGCCGTCCACCTTGATGCTGGCCAATCTCGTTCTGTTTCGTGGCTATGACCGGCAATGGGTGCCGCTGGAGCGCATATCGCCCAATTTGATCCGCGCCGTGATGATGTCGGAGGACGGGCAATTCTGTAGTCATAGCGGCGTTGACTGGGTGCAGATGCGCTCGGTGATCGACGATGCGCTGGATGGAGAGGAAACCCGTGGCGCCAGCACCATCACCATGCAGACAGTGAAAAACCTGTTTTTGTGGAACAGCCGGTCCTTCATCCGCAAGGGTATGGAAATCCCCCTGGCTCTCACCGCCGACAAGGTCTGGTCGAAACGTCGGACGATGGAAATTTACCTCAATATCGCTGAATGGGGACCAGGCATTTACGGTGCAGAGGCCGCAGCACTCCACCATTTCAAAATCCCGGCCGCCCGGCTTTCAGCCCGCCAGGCCGCCCTGCTCGCCGTCTCCCTGCCCAATCCCATCGACCGCAATGCTGGCAAGCCTGGCCCCGGTCTAAGGCGGCTCGCCGCCATGGTGGAGCGTCGCGCCCGGGGCGCCGATCCATATATCAGCTGCATTGATAAATGATGTCAAAACTTGGCATTGGCTTTGAGCCGTATGCGCCGGTTAGGATTGCGGACATTTCAGGAGACAAAACCGATGACGGACCTAACACTCTATATTGCCAACAAGAATTATTCCTCCTGGTCGTTCCGACCCTGGATTGCTCTGACCGCAGCCGGGATCGACTTCAAAGAGGTTTTGATCCGCTTCGACTTTCCAGCTGGCAATCCCGGCATCAAAGCCATATCGCCGACCGGCCAGGTGCCAGTCCTCGTGCATGGGGATGTGAAGGTCTGGGAATCGCTGGCCATTATCGAATATGCTGCGGAGCTTTTTCCAGATGCCGGCATTTGGCCATCGGCGCAGTCGGACCGGGCTGTTGCTCGAGCAATTTCTCTCGAAATGCTGGCTGGCTTCCGGGCCTTGCGCAATGCCTGCCCGATGAATTTCCGTCGCCCGCCACAGGCGCTTGCCTTCAGCCCTGAGACAAAGGCAGCGGTGATGGCGGATGTCTCCCGCATCGAAACCATCTGGCACCAGCAATTGGCCCGTTCCGGCGGTCCTTTCCTGTTTGGTGCCTTTAGCGCTGCGGATGCCATGTATGCACCTGTGGTCAACCGTTTTTCAGCCTATCAACTGACCGCCGATCCGGTTAGTCTTGCCTATATGGATCGCATGCAGGCCCATCCCGCCTGGATCAAGTGGCGCGATGCTGCCCTGGCCGAACCCTGGATCGTGCCGGAGGACGAGGCCTGAACTGATTGCCCGATGCCTGCAAAGGCCGGGCAGAGGCGTCGTTTTGCGACCGCACGATGACAAAAAAATCCCGCCGGGGACTGGTCAAACCCCTGGGCGGCATGTATAAGGCCGCCAAATTCGAAGATCGGATGAGTGATTGTGCGGCTCCAAAAGGGCCGGTTCATCGGTTTTCGACCGTCACGTGGAGTAATTAAAATGGCTGTACCAAAAAGAAAAACAAGCCCGTCCAAGCGCGGTATGCGCCGTTCTGCCGACGGTCTGAAGGCTCCGACCTATGTCGAAGACAAGAATTCCGGCGAACTGCGCCGTCCGCATCATATCGATCTGAAGACCGGCATGTATCGCGGCCGTCAGGTTCTGACGCCGAAGGAAAGCGCATAAGCGTTTTCTATCTGACTATATAAAAAAGGCCGGTTTTTCCGGCCTTTTTCTTTGTCATTTTTTGATTAAACCGCCTGCTTGCAGCGTCCTTTACAGATATTACAAACCGCGCGGTGCAGGAAAACACCCCCTGCACAACGCCGTTGCGGCACCAGTTGTCAGAGCTTGTCGAGCTTGGTTTGCAGATTGCGCAACTGCTCCTTCAGATCGTCGATATCCTTGGTTTCCGGTCGCTTCGTCTCGCGTGCTGGCGTCGGCGTCATGAAGGGCGAAAACATCTGCATGGCCTGATGGAACATCTCGGTATTGCGCTTGACCTGCTCCTCCATCAACTGGATCGGTGCCTGTAAATTCTTGGCAAGTGGTGTCTCACCGAAAGCGCGGGTCATCTGGTCGCGCATCTGGGATTGCTGTTCGGTAAAGGCTTTCATCGAATGTTCGAGAAAGCTTGGCACCACCATCTGCATCTGATCGCCATAATAGCTGATCAACTGGCGCAGGAAAGAAATCGGCAGCAACGTATTGGTGGTCTTGGCTTCCTGCTCGAAAATAATCTGGGTCAGGACAGAATGGGTAATATCCTCGCCGGATTTTGCATCCTGCACGGTGAACTCCTCGCCCTTTTTTACCATCTTGGCCAGATCTTCCAGCGTCACATAGGTACTGGTCCCCGTGTTGTAGAGGCGGCGATTGGCATATTTCTTAATGATGATTTCGCCATCGGTCTTGGCCATTGTGTCTCCTAACCCGGCTTATGTCGTTATTATTGCTCTTCCCTGAGAGGGAAGTGTAATCGCAAATCGACGGGCGTGACAATCTCTTTGTGCGTCGCGGGATTGCGCTATCGAAAGCAGCGATAGCCATCCGCTGAAATGCAACCAAAGACTGAAATTTCCCAATGCTTTGAGTTTGACTTCTCGGGGAAGCTTTGACAGTCTCAGCCGCAGCAAAGAACACTATCGAGGAGATACCCATGTCTACGCCTTCCATCGTCATTGCCAGCGCGGCTCGAACGGCAGTTTGCTCTTTCAACGGGGCATTTGCCAACGTTGCCGCGCATGATATGGGTGCGACCGCGATCAAGGCCGTGCTGGAACGCGCAGGCATCGAGGCAGCCGAAGTCGACGAAGTGATCCTCGGCCAGATCCTGACCGCCGGCCAGGGCCAGAACCCGGCCCGCCAGGCCGCCATGAAGGCCGGCATTCCGCAGGAAAAAACTGCCTGGGGCCTGAACCAGCTCTGCGGCTCCGGCTTGCGCGCCGTGGCACTCGGCATGCAGCAGATCGCCACCGGCGACGCCTCCATCATCATTGCTGGCGGCCAGGAATCCATGTCGCTTGCTCCCCACTGCGCCCATTTGCGCGCCGGCACCAAGATGGGCGACATGAAAATGATCGACACCATGATCAAGGACGGCCTGACCGATGCCTTCTACGGCTATCACATGGGTGTCACCGCCGAAAATGTTGCCCGCCAGTGGCAGTTGACCCGCGACGAGCAGGACGCCTTTGCGGTTGCCTCGCAAAACAAGGCCGAAGCCGCCCAGGCCGCAGGCCGGTTCAAGGACGAAATCGTCCCGGTCACTGTGCCAGGCCGCAAGGGCGATGTGATCGTCGATGCGGATGAATATATCCGCGCAGGTGCGACCCTGGACAGCATGACCAAGCTGCGTCCCGCTTTCGACAAGGAAGGCACCGTCACCGCCGGGAATGCATCTGGCATCAATGACGGAGCCGCCGCCGCCCTGCTGATGACCGAAGCTGAAGCCGTCCGTCGCGGCATCCAGCCTTTGGCGCGCATCGCCTCCTGGGCCACAGCTGGCGTCGATCCGAAGATCATGGGTACAGGTCCGATCCCCGCATCCCGCAAGGCGCTTGAAAAGGCTGGCTGGAGCGTGAACGATCTCGATCTCGTCGAGGCCAACGAAGCCTTTGCCGCCCAGGCCTGCGCCGTCAACAAGGATCTTGGCTGGGATACGTCAATCGTCAATGTCAATGGCGGCGCCATTGCCATCGGCCACCCGGTCGGGGCGTCTGGTGCCCGTATTCTCAACACCCTGCTGTTTGAAATGAAACGGCGCGGCGCAAAGAAGGGTCTGGCGACCCTGTGCATCGGTGGTGGCATGGGCGTTGCCATGTGCATCGAAGGTCTCTGAGCCTATCGAGCCAGAAGCCCGATGGGGAACCATCGGGCTTTGATATCGTAAACGGTGAGGGTATCGCCTGATCGCCACCCTTCCTTTTGCCGGATGGAATCAACGGAACTGGTTTCAGCGGCGGACCACATGCGCACCGCCAAGACAATAAACGAGCCGGGAACCGATCCGGCCATATTTTACCTGCATCATTCCAGTTCAATGTTTCCGGCGTCAAACCGTAGTGACTGGCGTTCTCTGTGTATTTCGCAGAAACACCCGTTGAATTGGGGGATGTCACTCCTTGCCCCCTGGGGTAACGGAGAGACGCAACACAAGAAAACACTTATTGAGAGGAGACTGGAATGAGCAGGGTAGCTTTGGTAACCGGCGGAACACGTGGCATCGGCGCAGCAATTTCAACGGCATTGAAGGCAGCTGGATATACGGTTGCCGCCAATTATGCTGGCAATGACGAGGCCGCAAAGGCATTTGAAGCCGAAACCGGCATTCCGGTCTTTAAATGGGACGTCTCCTCCTACGAGGCTTGCAAGCAGGGCATTTCCGCCGTCGAGGTGGCCCTCGGGCCGGTTGAAATCCTTGTCAACAACGCTGGCATTACCCGTGATGCCATGTTCCATAAAATGACGCCTGAACAGTGGAACGATGTGATCGGCACCAATCTGAGTGGTCTGTTCAATGTCACCCACCCGGTCTGGACGGGCATGCGCGACCGCAGCTTTGGCCGCGTCATCAACATTTCCTCCATCAACGGCCAGAAGGGCCAGATGGGCCAAGCCAATTATTCTGCCGCCAAGGCTGGCGATCTCGGCTTTACCAAGGCGCTTGCCCAGGAAGGTGCGGCGAAGAATATTACCGTTAACGCCATTTGCCCGGGCTATATCGGCACGGAAATGGTCCGGGCGATCCCGGAAAAAGTCTTGAACGAGCGGATCATTCCGCAAATTCCAGTCGGACGCCTCGGCGAACCGGAGGAAATTGCCCGTATCGTGGTGTTTCTCGCGTCCGATGACGCCGGTTTCATCACCGGCTCAACGATTTCCGCCAATGGTGGCCAATTCTTCGTCTGACTGCATCGGCTTTGCTCCACCCGCTATTGCCTTATCCCAACAAACAAAAGCCGCCGGATCGCTCCGGCGGCTTTTCGCATTCAAATCTATGCCGCTTAACGGCAGCGGCGCTCGTATTGGCGACCGTAACGGTCACGGTAAACGCAGTAGCCACGACGCTCTGTTGACTGGCCAATCAAAGCGCCAATCACACCACCGCCGACCGCACCCACCGCAGCACCACCAACCGAATTGGTAGCAACGCCACCGATGACCGCGCCGGATGCTGCACCAATCGAGGCACCGCGCTCCGTCGGCGTACAAGACGCAATCATCGGCAAGAGCATGGCGACTGCAATCACTGTCTTTTTCATAAAAACTTCCTCTTCTTCCTGGCCTGGATAACCGTCAGATACGGCCCATAAGCAGCAGAATAATGATGATGACCACAACCAAACCCAAGCCGCCGGACGGACCATAGCCCCAGTTGCGGCTATGACCCCAAGTCGGAAGCGCCCCAAGCAGCAACAATATGAGGATGATGACGAGAATTGTGCCTAGCATGGTGTTTCCCTTTACTTTTCAGCATGTCTTAATTCATGTGTCCCTATAATGATCCAGACACTGTATTGTTCCGCCCGATCTCTCCTTTCATCTCATCGCTTTGCATTCTGGAAACCGGCAACGGTTCCGGTTGTAAGTGGCCTCCATCATCTTGCTCGCCTTAGGCCAATGACCCACAAGATGAAGATTGGAACAAAACCTGAAAATTCGGGAGTCAGCGATTCGTCGCCGATTCGTTCTTTAGCTGTTCCGAATCAACGCCTGCTGCGGAAAATGAGTGAAATGCGTCACAACCTGAGGTTATTTTCCTCCTATTCGCCTCCAGAGCCGGAAAAGCACCTTCTGGGCAAATCTTTTCTTGCCTTTGCTCCAAGGCATCGCCATGTGTGGTCCCGAAGGAAGATAGACTGTTACCATCTTCTTTTGACAGTGCAGTCCGGAGCGACGATTTGACTTCGCAACCCATGATCCTGAGCGGCCGCAGCGTCATTGCTGTGCTGGGGCCGACCAATACGGGCAAGACCCATTATGCCATCGAGCGCATGGTTGCCCATGGGTCGGGTATGATCGGCCTGCCTTTGCGGTTGCTGGCGCGCGAAGTTTATACGCGGGTGGTCGAGCGGGTCGGCGCAGCGCATGTCGCCCTTATCACAGGCGAGGAAAAGATCACCCCGCCCAATGCAAGGTTTTCCGTCTGCACCGTCGAAGCGCTGCCGCGCGAAACCAAAGTCGCGTTCGTGGCCATTGATGAAATCCAGTTGGCGGGCGATCTCGAGCGCGGCCATATTTTCACCGATCGGCTCTTGCATCTGCGCGGACGCGAGGAAACCCTGCTGCTTGGTTCGGCGACGATGAAGCCAATCCTTCAGCATCTGCTGCCGGGTATTACTGTCGTTGAGCGTCCACGCCTGTCGCAGCTGTTTTATGCCGGCGAAAAGAAGATCACCCGGCTGCCGCAACGCACGGCAATCGTCGCCTTCTCCGCCGACGAGGTGTATTCCATTGCCGAATTGATCCGTCGCCAGCGCGGCGGGGCCGCTGTGGTGCTCGGCGCACTCAGCCCGCGCACCCGCAATGCCCAGGTCGGCCTCTATCAATCCGGCGATGTCGAATATCTTGTCGCGACCGATGCGATCGGCATGGGCCTGAACCTCGATGTCGATCATGTTGCCTTTGCCCAGGACCGCAAATTCGATGGCTATCAGTTCCGCAATCTCAACCCCGGAGAACTGGGCCAGATTGCTGGACGCGCCGGACGCCATCTGAAGGATGGCACGTTCGGCGTCACAGGACGGGTCGATCCGTTTGAGCCGGAACTGGTGGATCGGCTGCAAAGCCACCATTTCGATCCGGTCAAGGTGCTGCAATGGCGCACGGCCCAGTTCGATTTTTCCTCGATTGCCAACCTGCGCCGCAGCCTCGATGCCGCCCCCAAGGTGACTGGACTGGTGCGGGCGCTGCCGGCAATCGATCAGCAGGCGCTGGATTATCTGGCCCGCTATCCGGAGGTCCAGGACCTGGCTTCGTCGCCAAATCGGGTCTCGCTGCTATGGGATGCCTGCGCATTACCGGATTATCGGCGAATTACCCCGGCACAACATGCCGATCTGATTCTTACCCTCTATTCCGACCTTGCCCGGCACGGTAGTGTGAACGAAGATTTCATGGCAGAGCAGGTGCATCGCTCCGACCGGACAGACGGCGAGATAGATACTCTTTCTGCGCGCATTGCGCAGATCCGAACTTGGACGTATGTGTCGAACCGGCCAGGTTGGCTTGCCGATCCGACACACTGGCAAGAAAAGACGCGGGAAATCGAAGATCGATTGTCTGACGCGTTACATGAAAGGTTGACGAAACGCTTTGTTGATCGCAGGACATCTGTGCTTATGAAGCGCTTGAGAGAGAATGGGATGCTGGAAGCTGAAATCAGTGTGAACGGTGATGTCTTCGTCGAAGGACATCACGTGGGCCAACTCTCCGGATTCCGGTTTACGCCGATCTCTGGAACCGAGGGGCCGGACGCCAAGGCGGTGCAAACTGCTGCCCAAAAGGCGCTTGGCCTGGAATTCGAAGCGCGGGCTGCCAGATTGCATGCTTCGGGCAATGGGGATCTGGCGCTCAGTTCCGACGGTCTCGTCCGGTGGCTGGGTGATCCCGTCGCCCGGCTGACCGGATCGGATCACATCATGCGCCCCCGCATTCTGCTGCTGGCGGATGAACCGCTGAGCGGCAATGCGCGCGAGCACGTCGTCGCCCGCATCGAACGCTTCGTCAATCATCATATCTCGACCATTCTGAAGCCACTCGACGATCTGTCGCGGGCCGAGGACTTGCAGGGCCTCTCCAAGGGATTGGCCTTCCAGCTGGTGGAAGGGCTTGGAATTCTGTTCCGCCGCGACGTCACCGAAGAGGTGAAATCGCTGGACCAGGATGCACGCGCCTCCATGCGCCGCTACGGCGTGCGCTTCGGCGCCTATCACATCTTCATGCCAGCGCTGTTGAAGCCCGCTCCGGCGGAGCTGATCACCCTGCTCTGGGCCTTGAAGAACGATGGTCTGGACAAGCCCGGCTATGGCGATCTCATTCCGGTTCTGGCCGCAGGCCGCACCTCAGTGGTGACTGATCCAAGCTTTGAGCGTAATTTCTACAAGCTGGCGGGTTTCCGCTTCCTGGGCAAGCGCGCCGTGCGCATCGACATTCTCGAGCGGTTGGCGGATCTGATCCGTCCGTTGTTGCAATGGAAGCCGGGCACCACGCCGCGCCCGGACGGTGCTTACGATGGCCGCCGCTTCACCACCACCACGGCCATGCTCTCCATCCTCGGTGCGACACCCGATGACATGGAAGAAATCCTGAAGGGCCTCGGCTACCGCGCCGATGCCGTTAAGGCGGAAGAGGCCCAGGCCTTCCTAGGCACCCAGGATGACAAGCCTGCCGCACCAGCCGCCAATGCACCAACGCAGACAGCCGAAAGCGTCGAAAAAACCGACGAAGACGATGCGGATCAGCATGGCGAAGCCTCAGCGACGGAAACTGTCACTGCTGAACCGGCAGCGCTCGAGACCGTCCCAAGTGCTGAGATCAGCGCCGAAGCAACGCTAGAAGCACCAGCGGAGGTCAAAGAGGCCGAAGTTGCAGCGACCGAGGCTCCATCCGCTGACCTTCTTGCCAATCCGGAAGGACCAACGGAACCCAAGCCGGTTCTGCTGTGGCGTCCTGGTGGACGCAACGACAACCAGCGCCAGGCCGGACGTCCACAACAGGGCGACCGCCGTCCGCAGGGTGCAAAGCGCGCCCCGCAGCAGGGCGAGCAGAAACCGGACGCTCGTCCCGAAGGTGCCCGTACAGAAGGTGGCCGTGACCGCGATGACAAGCGCCGCGAGGGTGGCCATCACGGCAAGCCCCGCGACCGGGACGGCAACCGCGACAAGCACGCAAACCGGGGCGACCGCGATGATCGCGGTCCGCGTAAGGACCGCGACAGGGACACAAAATCAACCCAGCCGCAGCGTTTCGAGGCAAAGCCGCCGCGCAAGGAAAAGCCGATCGACCCGGATTCTCCTTTCGCCAAACTGGCTGCCTTGAAGGAGCAGATGAAGAAGTAAGACATGAGCGAACAACAGCCACTCGCCGGACCCTCTCAACGGATCGACAAGTGGCTGTTTTTTGCGCGAATTTTCAAATCCCGAACGCTAGCCCAGCAACAGATCGTCTCGGGCCGGGTACGGGTCAATGGCAAATCCGCCAAGCAGCCCAGCATCATTGTCCGGCCCGGCGACGTGCTGGATATCACCCTTCCAAATCACGACATGAAACTTGTCGTTCGCCAGCCCGGCACGCATCGCGGCCCTTACGAGCAGGCGAAACTTCTCTATGAAGACCAGTCACCGCCGCGCCCGCCCCGAGACGCCATGACCGCTTTCGAACAGGCACAAAGACTTCCCGGCTCCGGTCGTCCGACCAAGCGCGAGCGCCGGCAAATGGACCGCCTGATGGATGGCGACGATTGACACGAAGGGCCACCGAAAATAGCCGGCCATTTTCCATTTTCGAATATCTCAAGCCTTTGATGCATTGGAGATATTCGAAATCTGCGGAAGGCAAGGATACGCCGTATCTTCATGCCTGGTATCAGAGCTGGGCGGTCTGGTTTGGGAAGCGCCTGACGGACACTAGGAAAATCGACCTCTATCGCAGCGAGATAGGGATGATTTATCCTTGCTAACAGTTCTGGAAAGCAGTAGCTCACTGCCCTTGTGGAAAAAGCTGTGCATGATATGGGACAGTCGATTTTTCCTTGCCTAATCCGTTCCTGCAAGACGCGGCGTCGCACTCGCCATCGAGAGATCTCTGGAGTACCGCATGACGTATATCGTGACTGACAACTGCATACGCTGCAAATATACCGATTGCGTGGAAGTATGCCCGGTCGACTGTTTTTACGAAGGTGAGAATTTTCTGGCCATCAATCCCGATGAATGCATCGATTGCGGTGTATGCGAGCCGGAATGTCCAGCGGAAGCCATCAAGCCGGACACGGAACCGGGTCTCGATAAGTGGCTGAAAATCAATGCGGAGTTTGCCCAGATCTGGCCAAATATCACCACCAAGCGCGATGCTTTGCCCGAAGCCAAGGAAATGGATGGCGTCGAAGGCAAGTTCGAGCTTTATTTCTCGGAAAAGCCTGGCACGGGCGACTGATTGGCAAGTTGCGACGCGGTCTCACCCGATTCCGGATGCCGCCCCCGGTGCCGCCTCCCCCTGGTGCCGCCCATTGGGCGGCAATGGACGATGGACTGCCTGTTGACGATCACATCGTCCTATTCCTTTTCAAATGTCTCAAGCCCTTGCCGCATTTGAGATATTTGAAACGCCTTCAGCTTCACCTGTTTAAGACTTGGGATAAAACTGCATAGCAGCTTCTGTTTTTTATGACAGCAGCCATGCAATTGCGTGTCATTGTGAACGAATTGACGAGACAAGGGCGGCGTCAACGAGCAAAAGGAATCGTTACCGCAGCTTGACGATTTTCTGAATTTCTAAAAAAATCAATAGGTTAAAAGATATTTTATTTTACCTTGGCGAGGCTGGCCAATGACAGGTCAAACCGCACCCATAAAGAAGAACAGTTTCCGCCGTCAAGCTGTCGCAAGGCAGCAAAATATTGATTTCCTCACTTTTTTATGTTAAGCCTATAGAACTGATCCACACGTGAGGGCATTTGTGTGCCCAAACCTACCGCGAAAGCCGAAAAATCCACGAAAGTTATGTTTGTGACATGTAAACCTCGCCGGTTCTGTCGCTGATGTGCTTTTATTCGTTTGATCGTAACTGGATCAGCATGGAGTCACCCGACGGTTCCCCCGTCTCATCCGGGTCTTTCGGCCTGGGGTCGGCTGTCGCCGATACAGTAACAGGGAGTTTTTAGAGCGAATGACGACCCAGCAGAAAAAATCCTCGACGCGTCAGGGCTTCAAGACAGGTGAGGCGATCGTTTATCCGGCCCATGGCGTCGGTACGATTACCGCCATTGAAGAGCAGGAAGTCGCGGGCATGAAGCTTGAGCTTTTTGTAATCGATTTCGATAAAGATAAAATGCGTTTGAAAGTGCCGGTCACCAAGGCTGTCACCATCGGAATGCGCAAGCTTTCGGAAACCGATTTTGTTGATCGGGCTTTGAAAGTCGTTCAGGGCAAGGCACGTGTCAAGCGGACCATGTGGTCACGCCGGGCACAGGAATATGATGCGAAAATCAATTCCGGCGACCTGATTTCCATTGCCGAAGTGGTGCGCGACCTTTTCCGTGCCGAACACCAGCCGGAACAGTCCTATTCCGAGCGTCAGCTCTATGAAGCCGCACTGGATCGCATGGCGCGTGAAATCGCCGCCGTCAACAAGATGTCTGAAACCGAAGCCGTCCGGCTGGTGGAAGTCAATCTTGCCAAAGGCCCGAAGCGCGGCAAGTCCGTGGAAGAAGACGAAACTCAGGAAGAAGCAGCGTAAGCTTGCTCACTCCAACATAAAAAAGCCCGGCATTGCCGGGTTTTTTTATGTCTTCTGCACATCCATGGATGCGTTGGCTTTGGTTTTTACGGCGGATTTTCCGAAAATCGATGCCCAGCTTTCGATGCGATGCTTTAGCGTCTGCCAGGCTCATATTGAACCAGACAAACGCTAAACTCTCTTGTTTTTGTTTGTCTTTTCGGGAAAACCGGGTTCAACTTTTCCTCTGGAAGACTCTAGAACAATGCTCCGGCAAACAACTGTTCGTCGTCTTCAAAAACCTCGGCCTGATCTACGACCATATCAAAGCCAGCCTGCAACGGCAGGAAACGCTGATGAATATCGCGCTCCTGCGCCATCGTGTAGATGGCGAAGATTTTCTGGCTGAGCGGCAGCGCAGCAGCGGGAATAGCCGATAGCGACGGCATATGCCCGCGAGCGCGGTCGGCGATTGCCAGGCAATCCAGCAGCAGGCCACCCAATTCGCCATCGAAATCAAGCTTGGTCACCGCCGCGCTGATCCGGCTGAACACCAGCTGACCTTCAGCCCCAAAGGCCTCAAGACCCTTTTCCATATCCGTCGCAACAACGCGGATCTTATCCAGCGCCAGGTTCAGCGGCTCATGAATATGGTTGATGTCGTCATTGTCGTCGCGGGTCAGCGACGCCGTCGCCTCTTCGACGCAGCGCATGTCCTCGACAATAGCATCGGCTGGAGTTTCCAGCTTGGCAGCAAAGGTGCGCAATTCGCCACTGACGACATTGACGGACCGGCCGGCATCACCAAGACGGGAGCAGCGAAGATTGGAATTCAGCGCCATGTAGTGAATATCAGTCTTGATCGACCGGATCGTCTCAATGCCTTCCTGGAGCGCCTGAGCGGACTGGGTAACGGAACTGACGACAGCATCCGATTCATGGCTGCGGTCCTGTACGCGGGCTGAGAGCGCGCAGGCATGGCTGATATCGCTTTCCATCTTGCGCAGCAGGCTGCGGTCATTGTCACCGCCCGATTGGTTCAATTCGTCACGCAGCGCCAGAACGCGGGCAGCATCGCTGGTAAAGCTCGACATATTGGCGGCAATCGATGTGCATTTCTGCCGGAAATCATCCAGGGATTCCTGCAATTGCGCGTGGGCAAGATGCAGAACAGCCTGACGAAGCGCCTCTTTTTCAGCCGGGTCACGTAATCCGCCAGCCGCAAAAAACTCCTCCAGATAATCCAGGCTACTCTGGATATGCTCAATGCGCTGACGGGTAATGTCACCAATTTGCAAGGCCGAGAGCACGTTGGCGATCTTACCCTGAATGGCGCGGGTAAGCCCTTTCACATCATTGGCAATGCCAGCCATCGTCTTGTGCTGGGTTGCCAACTGGTCGGAGCTTAGGGTCAGCGAGCTGACAATGGTGGGAATGGTGTTGCTGAAATCCGACAAGATGCCATCGGAAAACGCCCGTGCCGTGTCCAACTGGCCGCGCATACCCGCCAATTGCTCGGCAAACCGGTCGATTTCCTCGGCACCGGATTGAATACGCTCACGGATTTCATCGGCGAAGCCCGAAAACTCGGCAAGCCCCGCCCCGGTTATCTTCACGGTGATGGCGAATGTGCGCAGGTAGCGAATGGTCTCACGCATTTCCTCGACATGGGAATAGGTCGAGGCACATTGATCGGAGATCTGGCTGAAGGAGTCCTGGCGCGCCGATGCCCGTGCGGGCAGCAAGGCGAGATCGGAAACCGTCTTGCGAAGACCCTGGACGGTATCCGTCGTCGTCTTGCCATCCAAAACGCCGGTCAACTGGTCGAGGCTATCCACCAGACTGCCGAGATTATCCATCACCGATACCAGTACGGCGCCGCCATCGAGAAAGGACTTCTCGATCCGCGAATGGGCGGAGGCAAGCTTCACCTCAAAATCGGAGTGGGAATTGCCGGTCGAATGGGCCTTGAAAACTGGTCGCACGAATACACCTCACAAGAGCGATATTTCGGCACATTAGCTCCAATTCAAGAATGACAGGTAAATTCTGCAAAACATTCGTATCGAATTCGAGATAACGACAATCCTTCAAGGCAGCCTTCCAGCCGGATGCATTTTCGCATCCGGCCAGCGACTTAAACGCTTATTGTTCACCCAGCTTCATGGACGGATCATAGGTCTTGCCCTCGACGGTCTTCACCACCGCCTGGCCGCAATAGGTCTGGTTGACAGCAGGGTTAAATGTCAGGCTGGGCGAGCCGTGCAGTTCCCAGCCCTTGTTAAGGGCATCGGTCACCCGGTGACAGAAGGTGGCGTCGTCGGGACCGGTGAGAAAACGATAGACTTTCATGGGGATCATCCTTTCTGGATTGGAGATGATGGTCGTGGTTCAAGAAGAGACAGCTTGGACAGAAGATACTCGGCTTCTGCGACATGCAGTCGCTCGATCATCCTGCCATCCAGATTGATGACATTGAGATGCGCTGCCTCCGGCGCAGCAAAAGCCGCAACAATTGCCCGCGCCTCGGCAATCTCGGCTTCAGATGGGCCGAAATACCGGTTGGCCGCCTCGATCTGGGCCGGGTGGATCAGCATCTTTCCATCAAAGCCCATCGAACGCCCCTGGCTGCATTCGGCTGCAAAACCGTCAAGATCGCGAAAATCATTGGAAACTGCATCGATAACCTCAAGTCCGTAAGCACGGGCAGCCAAGACCACCTGCATCAGCCACGGAACCAGATATTGACGGCCAAGGCCCGGTGGCACCCGGGTTTCCTTGCGCAAGTCGTTCAGCCCGACCACAAGGCATTCCAGCCCCAGTGCCGCACCCGTACTGGCAAGCTCCACCGCCGCCAGAACGGCCTTCGGTGTCTCGATCATCGCCCAGAGGGCAGGCCCCACCCCGGCTGCACTGCGAAGCCGGTGCAGGTCTTCCACCCGTTCAGCCTTGGGCAGCAAAACCGCATCCGGCTTGATCGCCTCGACAAGGGCTAAATCCTCGGCAAACCAGAGAGTATCACTGCTATTGACACGAATAATGGCTTCACGACCGTTCAAATCCGCGTGTTTTAGGAACTGCCCCAGGTTGTCACGCGCCTCGGCCTTGCTAGCATCTGCAACCGAATCCTCCAGATCGAAAATCATTCCATCGCAAGGCAGCGACAGGGATTTTTCCAATGCACGAAGATTGATAGCGGGAACGCTGATCAACGAGCGACGAAAACGCGGCCTGCGATTGGGCGGATTGGTCTGCATGGCGCTTCGCCTTTCGGTTGTTTGACCTTCATTGCGACAAGGGTTGCGACCTCAATAACTCTTGTAAAGCGTCAGGAGAAGCCCCACCTTCAAACCATTGAAAGGAACACTATGATGCAGAACCTTCGTGCTCTTGGATTGCTCGGCCTTGGGATCATCGCCTTGACTGCGGCAGCTTTATTGACTTTCTCTCTGACGCTTGTGCTCGGTGCCGTTTTGACGGGAACGCTGGCATGGCGCGCTTTGACGCTCAAGCCGAAGCCGGTTGCCGTCCACGCCCGCAAGCGCCAACCCGAAGAGCAGCAGCCGGTCCGAATCTGGAATGATGGGCGCGGCACCATTATCGATATGTAATAGGTCGCCGTATACGCGTGAGACCATGCGTCGCTGAAACGAGCAGCTCCAAGATTCTCCTTCAAATCGGGAGGCTTTTCGGTTATGCGAAGAGCCAATCTCATTCAGGTCCAGTGAAGGTAACGTCTATGGAAAAGTTCACGAAGCTCACCGGGGTCGCGGCACCGCTGCCGGTCGTTAATATCGATACGGATATGATCATTCCCAAGGATTACCTGAAGACGATCAAGCGCACTGGCCTTGGAACAGGCCTGTTTGCCGAAGCCCGCTATCATCAGGATGGCTCGATCAATCAGGATTTCGTGCTCAACAAACCAGCCTATCAAAACGCCAAGATCCTGGTCGCTGGCGATAATTTTGGCTGCGGTTCCTCGCGTGAACATGCGCCTTGGGCTTTGCTCGACTTCGGGATCCGTTGCGTGATCTCCACCAGCTTTGCCGATATCTTCTACAATAACTGTTTCAAGAACGGCATTCTGCCGATCGTCGTCAGCCAGGAAAACCTGGAAAAGCTGATGGATGACGCGCAGCGCGGCTCCAACGCCGTGGTGACCGTGGATCTGGAAACCCAGGAAATCACCGGCCCGGATGGTGGCAGCATCAGCTTCGAAATCGATGAATTCAAGCGCCATTGCATGCTGAACGGCCTCGATGACATCGGCCTCACCATGGAAAAATCCAGCGCGATTGCTTCGTTCGAGACGTCCAACGCCGCATCGCGCCCCTGGGCCTGATCCCTAAAGCGTGTTGCGGCTTATCAGCCTCAAGCAACACGCTTTAAGTTTTTGTTTTTACGCATGTCGTTACCGCAAAACCGCTGCACACTTTTGCGCGACATGCTCTAGCCCTGGTCCTCGGGCCTGATCTGAAGTCATTCGCCACAACCCGTGGCAGTCATCGCTAAGGCGGAACGCAGGTTCCGCCTTTTTCTTTGCCATGTCGCATGGCCAAACCGTACCGTTAGCAGCGCTGGCGTCCTTGAATTGCCCTTGATCGCCCGATAAAACCGCCGCACTCCTGTTTCAAACGAGGTCGGCTCATGACAGTTCGCACACTCTTCCTTCTTCCTGGCGATGGCATTGGGCCTGAAGCCATGAACGAAGTTCGCAAGATCGTTTCCTATATGAATTCCGCGCTGGGTGCCGGTTTCGAGACCGATGAAGGTCTGGTGGGTGGTTGCGCCTACGACGCTCATGGGGCAGCAATTTCCGAGGCTGACATGGCCAAGGCAATGGCGGCGGATGCCGTGCTGTTCGGTGCCGTCGGTGGCCCGAAATGGGATGCCGTCGAGTACGACGTTCGCCCGGAAGCCGGTCTTCTGCGGCTGCGCAAGGACCTCGAACTGTTCGCCAACCTGCGTCCGGCGATCTGCTATCCGGCGCTGGCTTCTGCTTCCTCGCTGAAGCCAGAGCTGGTCGAAGGCCTCGACATCCTGATCATCCGCGAACTGACCGGTGGCGTCTATTTCGGTGAGCCGAAGACCATTACCGACATCGGCAATGGCCAGAAGCGCGCCATCGACACCCAGGTCTACGACACCTACGAAATCGAGCGGATTTCTGCCGTGGCCTTCGAACTAGCCCGCACCCGCCGCAATGCGGTCTGCTCGATGGAAAAGCGCAATGTGATGAAATCAGGCGTGCTGTGGAACCAGGTGGTAACAGCGCTGCACAAGGCCAAGTTCTCCGACGTCAAGCTGGAGCATATGCTGGCCGATGCTGGCGGCATGCAGCTGGTACGCGCACCAAAGCAATTCGACGTCATCGTCACCGACAACCTGTTCGGCGACATGCTGTCGGACGTGGCCGCCATGCTGACGGGGTCGCTCGGCATGCTGCCCTCCGCTTCGCTTGGCGCACCGGATGCCAAGACCGGCAAGCGCAAGGCACTGTATGAGCCCGTCCACGGCTCAGCACCGGATATCGCCGGTCGCGGCATTGCCAACCCGATCGCAATGATCGCTTCCTTTGCCATGTGCCTTCGCTATTCCTTCGCCATGGTCGATGAAGCTGACAAGCTCGAAAAGGCCATTGCCAACGTGCTCGACAAGGGCATTCGCACCAGCGACATCATGGCGGACGGCTGCAAGCAGGTCGGCACTGTCGAAATGGGCGATGCAATCCTCGCCGAATTCCAGTCCCTGATGAACTGATCGACGGGATTGATAAGGATTTCCAGCGCAAGACAAAGGCTTGCGCTGGAACAGGATTACAGTGTCACATAGTTGAAGACATCCGCCTGTATGTGCTGGTTCTCTGATAAGGGACGCAGCGCACGGGGGTCGCGATGACAATTCTTGCCAGGATCAAGAGCGGGCGGCGACGTGTGCCGGATTGCCGGACGCGCCTGTGTCTGTTGGCGGGGTCAAGTTTGGTTGTGTTGATGGCGCTGCTGTTCGATACCGCCATCGGCAATGCGGGCCGCCTGACCTGCCCGATCTTTTACCGGATTGCCACTGTTCTGACCCGCGTCGGCCAATCGGACTGGTGTCTTTTGGCGAGTTTTGTGATCGCCGTCCAGGCTGCAGCCAAATCGCGATTGGCCAATACGGTGGAGGAGCGCTTCCGGGCGCTGTTTATCGCCATGCTTGGCTGCTACGCCTTTGTGACCATCGCGGGTTCAGGTCTTGCGGCAAATCTGTTGAAACGCGCCCTCGGTCGCGCCCGGCCGGATCAATTCACCGATGCCGGCGCCTTCGACTTCCTGCCTTTTGCCAATTCAGCGCGCTTTGAAAGCTTTCCTTCCGGCCATGCCACCACCATCGGAGCGCTGATGATGATTGCAGCCCTGATCGCCCCCCGCTACCGGCTGGGTTTTGCCATCGCCGCCCTCTGGCTCGGCATGACAAGGGTGATGGTCGGTGCGCATTACCCGAGCGACGTGGTGGCCGGCCTGGGGTTCGGAGCATGGTTCGCCTGGATCGCAGCGCTCGGCTTTGCCCGTCGCGGACTGGTTTTCCTCCTCTCCTCCGACGGCAGTCTCGTTCTGCGGCAAAGACTGATCCAGGATAGTGGCCAACGGTATGACATGCCGCAGAGGGCCCAGACACCCCAACAGGAACCGGACCCGTCCTTGTCTGCGGCTGCGGCGTGATCTTGCAGCAATAAGAAAGGCGCCCGGAAAGTGATTTCCGGGCGCCTTGTCGTGTGACGGGAAGAGGATCAACCGTCGATATCGTTGTTCTTGGTTTCCTTCAGGAAGATCATGCCGATAATGAAGGACATCCCGGCGATGATGATCGGATACCAGAGGCCGTAATAGATATCGCCCTTGGCTGCGCTCATCGCGAAGGCCGTTGCTGGCAGCAGGCCGCCGAACCAGCCATTGCCGATATGATAGGGAAGCGACATGCCGGTATAACGGATGCGGGTCGGGAACATCTCCACCAGCATCGCGGCAATCGGCCCGTAGACCATGGTGACATAGATCACCAGCACCGTCAGCACGGCAATCAGCGGCACCCATTTGACCTGGGCAGGGTCCGCCACCATCCTGAATGCACCGCCATTGGCAACAGTATAGACCGCCATTTCAGGGGCAGCGGCAGCTGTTGCCTCTTCCGGGGTCAGCAACTTGTCGGTGACGAGCTTTGCCGTGGGCACCATGGTCTTGGCCCCAGTGCGGACAGTGTCGGCACTCAGACCCAGTTCCGCATTGGCGGCGATAAAGCCGTCAAGCTTGCTCTCGGGAACCTGAACCGGCGCCCGAACCAGCGGATAGCCATTCTGTTGCAGGGCGACATTAATCTTTTTCTGCAAGGCGGCATCCAGAGCCTTGGCATTGGCGCCAGCCTTGACGGCGTCATAGCTTTCGATCTGACTATCGCCAAGCTTTACCGTCGCAACCGAACCAGCCGGACCCGGCGCCACTTCATACGGTACGGAGTTCTTGGTCAAAAGCGCCGTGGCTATATCGCAAGAGGTGGTGAATTTTGCCGTGCCGGTCGGATTGAACTGAAAATTGCAATCCTTGGGATCGGCAGTCACCGTTGCCTTCAGCGTATCCTGCGCCTGTGCCAGAGCCGGATTGCCTGCCCAGGTCATCGCCTTGAACAGCGGAAAATAGGTGACCATGGCCAGAAGCAGACCGGCCATGATGATCGGCTTGCGACCGATCTTGTCGGACAGCCAGCCGAAGACCACGAAAAACAGGGTACCAATCGCCAGCGCAATCGCCACCATGATATTGGCCGCCTGAGGATCAACCTTCAGCACATTCTGGAGAAAGAACAGGGCGTAAAACTGGCCGCAATACCAGACGACCGCCTGACCGGCGACAGCGCCGAACAGGGCGAGAATGGCGATCTTGGCATTCTTCCACTGGCCGAATGCTTCGGAAATCGGCGCTTTCGACTGAGTACCCTCTTCCTTCATTTTCTTGAAGGCGGGCGATTCGTTCATCTGCATGCGAATCCAGACGGAAATCCCCAGCAGAATGACCGATAAAAGGAAAGGAAGACGCCAGCCCCAGGCAGCAAAGGCTTCCTTGCCCATCGCCGTCTGAATGCCGAGAATGATCAGCAGCGACAGGAACAGACCAAGCGTTGCCGTGGTCTGTATCCAGGACGTGTAGAAGCCGCGACGGCCATGCGGCGCATGTTCGGCCACATAGGTCGCAGCACCACCGTATTCACCGCCCAGCGCCAGGCCCTGCAACATGCGCAGCACGATCAGGATGATCGGGGCAGCGATGCCGATGGTGGCCGATCCCGGCAGAATGCCGACCAGGAAGGTCGAGGCACCCATGATCAGGATCGTCACCAGAAACGTATATTTTCGCCCGACCAGATCGCCCAGCCGTCCGAATACCAGCGCGCCGAAGGGTCGCACCAGAAAGCCAGCGGCAAAAGCCAGCAGCGTGAAAATATTACGGGTGGTTTCAGGATATTGGGAGAAGAAGGTCGCGCCGATATAAATCGCCAGCGAACCGTAGAGATAGAAATCATACCACTCGAAAACCGTGCCGAGCGAAGAGGCGAAGATGACCTTTCGCTCTTCCTTGGTCATGCTGCGCGGCGCGGCATGCAGGCTTGCGGCATTTGCCATTGCTGTTCCTCCAAAACGAGCTCTCCGATGGCCGCGCACCTTCCTCCAAGGCTCAATTCACGGCTCCGAATTACTGACAGCCTGACAGAATTTAGGGAAAATCGAGAGGCATGCTTTGGGCTTATGACTTTCGTCTAATTTTTTAGTCGGTTCATCAGCATGCAAATGGATGATTCATTCTGGAATTTGCACGCGCACGCTGCCTGTATGCAGCGTGAATTTCTTGACACCGGCACAAAACCCGGTAAAGGCAGAGGCGAAAGGATCATGGAATGCGCGCACTCGGCTTTTACAGTGCTGATCATTTGGAACCGGCAGGATCTGCCCGGGCGATGATGGCGTTTGCCATGTCCTCAACCACCAAGGCCAAAACGACGACCAAAACCGTCTGACGTCTCTGGCCTCCGCTCTCTCCCCGGCACGGCCGGGGACAAGGAAGACGCGGTCACGCGCCTTCCCCCTCTAAAAACCGAGGAGAGACAGAAAGAGAGCAGGAAAATGGGTTTCAAAGTTGCAGTCGTAGGCGCCACCGGCAATGTCGGTCGCGAAATTCTCAACATTCTCGTCGAGCGCGGTTTTCCGGTCAGCGAAGTCGTGGCTTTGGCCTCGGCCCGTTCGCAAGGCACGGAAGTGTCTTATGGCGACAAGGTTCTGAAGGTTCAAAACCTCGAAAATTATAATTTTTCCGATACCGATCTTTGCCTGATGTCGGCTGGTGGCACGATTTCACAGAAGTGGTCGCCAAAGATCGGTGCTCAGGGCTGCGTCGTCATCGACAATTCATCGGCCTGGCGCTACGATTCGGATATTCCGCTGATCGTGCCGGAAGTAAACCCGGATGCCATCACCGCCTTCAAGAACCGCAATATCATCGCCAATCCCAATTGCTCGACAGCCCAGCTGGTCGTGGCCTTGAAGCCGCTGCATGATTTTGCCACCATCAAGCGCGTCGTCATTTCCACCTATCAGTCGGTATCCGGTGCCGGCAAAGAAGGCATGGACGAGTTGTTCACCCAGACCCGCGCCGTTTTCGTCGCCGATCCGGTCGAATCCAAGAAGTTCACCAAGCGGATCGCCTTCAACGTCATCCCCCATATCGATAGCTTCATGGAAGATGGCTATACCAAGGAAGAGTGGAAGGTCCTGGCCGAAACCAAGAAGATGCTCGACCCGAAGATCCGCGTGACCTGCACGGCGGTTCGCGTTCCCGTCTTCATCGGTCACTCCGAGTCGGTCAATATCGAGTTCGAACGGGAAATTTCCCCCGATCAGGCCCGTGATATCCTGCGTGAAGCACCCGGTTGCCTGGTGATCGACAAGCATGAGAACGGCGGCTACATCACCCCCGTCGAATGCGCTGGCGAAGATGCCACCTATATTTCCCGTATCCGCGAGGACGCCACGGTTGAAAACGGCCTGAATATCTGGGTCGTTTCCGACAATCTGCGCAAGGGCGCGGCTCTCAATGCCGTGCAGATCGCGGAGTTGCTGGTCAATCGCGGTTTGATCAAGCCAAAGGCCCTGGCAGCCTGAAGACAGGATTTCGGCAACGGCTGGACGCAATCGCGCTCAGCCGTTTTGCCTTGCCCGACTTGAATGCAGATAAGCCAATACAGCCGAAAGGCGGCTGCCCCCTTCCCTTTTCCAGACGAGGTATCGATGCGAACCAGGACGTTTTTTGCCATAGCTTTCACGGCTCTCGCCACAATGGCGACAGCACAGGCTGCAAATGCCGCCCAATGCGGCAATACGTCCGCCGGTTTCGAGCAATGGGTGGAAGGCTTCAAGCGGGAAGCGGCGGGCCGTGGCGTCAGCCAATCGGTTCTCGACCGCTCCTTTGCCAATGTCCATTACAATGTGCCGACCATCCGGGCCGATCGCGGTCAGAAGAGCTTCAAGCTCTCCTTCGATGAATTCATGAAAAAGCGCGGCGGACAAACCATCATCAGCCGCGGCAAGTCGATGAAAAGGGCCAATGCCCAGCTGTTCGCCAGCATCGAGCGGCGTTTCGGCGTGCCAGCTGGCCCGATCATCGCCATCTGGGGCATGGAAACCGGGTTTGGCAGCTACATGGGCAATGAACACACGCTGTCCGCTGTCTCGACCCTGACCTATGATTGTCGCCGCAGCGATTATTTCCGTGAACAGCTTTACGCCGCCTTAAAGCTGGTGGCCGATGGCGATCTGGACGTAAATTCCCGAGGTGCTGCCCACGGCGAAATCGGCCAGACGCAGTTCCTACCGAAAAATGTCACGCTCTACGGCGTCGATGGCGACGGTGACCGCCATATCGACCTCATCCATTCCCGCGCCGACGCCCTGTCGTCCACGGCCAATTTCCTGAAGGGTCATGGCTGGCAGCCCGGCCTGGGTTATCAGCCGGGCGAGCCGAATTTCTCCGCAATCGGTGGCTGGAATGCAGCAACGGTCTACCAACAGGCAATTGCCTATATCGGCAAGCAGATCGACGCTCCCTGAACCTATCGCACCGTGCGGAAAACCGGCATGGTTTTCGCTTTGTTTCTATAAGTTAGAACAATCCATGAATGAAGGGCGGAGCATTGAAAAATGCGCCGCCTTTTTGTTTAAAAGTGTACTCATTTGACATTATCTTATTAGTTGCAATTTCAGTTATTGCGTGCATTAATGCCCTCTAAATTTCAAATTTAGGTTGATATGATCGAGGGGGGCTTCGTGAAAAATATCAAAGTCGCGGCATCGTTTGTCGCAACACTCTGTCTTCTCGCTGGCTCGGCCAGCGCCGATAGTCTTGTCTATACAGATCAGGGCAGCAATTGGTCAGCAATGGACCGGGCAATCTACTATACCCAGGACCAGGGATCGCGCCTGATGCCGCTTTCCTGGATGCAGGCGCTCACATTGCCGGATGGCACGCCGTTTCTCACCGACAATCTGGCGCGATACGGCTATCTGAAAATGGATGGCCCGAACAACGAACTTCCGGTCGGTTTTACCGTGACCGGGCCGGATTCACGCAAGGAGGTGGGCATGACCTGCGCCGCGTGCCACACGCGGGAAATTGCCGTTTCCAACATCCGCTACCGTATTGATGGCGGCCCGGCGCTCTCGGATTTCCATAGCTTCCTGTTGGATCTGGATGCAGCCACACAGAAACTCGTCGTCGATTCCGCCGCCTTTGATCGTTTTGCCAAGGCGGTGCTGGGAACGGACTATCAAGATCCCAGCAGCCGTGCACAATTGCAGGTGGACTTTACGCTTTGGACGCAACGCTACCATGCGATCGTCAGCAAGGGCGTTCCCCATGACAGTTGGGGTGTTGGTCGGCTGGACGCAGTGGGGATGATCTTCAACCGGCTCACGGGCCTTGATCTCGGTTCGCCGCCATCACGGTTGATAGAAGACAATATCCAACCCGCCGATGCGCCGGTCCGTTATCCCTTCCTGTGGAATGCCGCCATCCAGGACCGGACCCAATGGCCAGGCTTCGCCGCCAATGGCAGCGATATTCTCGGCTTGGCGCGCAATGTGGGTGAAGTCTATGGGGTGTTCGGTGTTTTCGAACCCACCAAGGAAAAGTGGTCACTACTCGGCTATGATTATTTGAAGGGAAACTCACTTAACTTCGATGGTCTCAGCACCTTGGAGGATCTGATCAAGCAGATGGGGCCTCCCAAATATCCCTTTCCCGTCGATACGACGCTTGCCAGCAAAGGCGAGACACTTTTCAACACTTGGCGCGGCACCAATGGAAGCGGCAGCAGTTGTTTCGATTGCCATGGCCAGAAGCCCGGCACCCCCTCCCTTGGCAATGCCACTTGGGCCACCCCTCTGGTGGATGTCGGAACGGACAGCCGCGAGTATAATGTCATGAACTGGACAGCATCACCCGGCGTGATGACAGGCGCCCGCATTCCCTTCGCCAACGACAAACTCGCCGCAACCTCGCCGTCCATCGATATTCTGACCGTTGCGGTCGAAGGCAGTATTCTACAGCATTATGCCGAGAGCATTTTTGATCTGCGCGACCTGAAATTTCCGTTGTTGCAGAGCGCCATCGACGACGCCTTCGAGTCAAAACTACCGGAACTCAACCTGTCCTCTGATCTCAAGGAATTGCAGAATGCCTTCCCGCGCTCGCAGGGCAAGACATTGGCGGGGCTCCAGGCAAAAATCTCGACCGCAAGGAAAAATGCTGCGGTCAAAGCGACCGGAACCACGGCTGGCCAGGCACCGGACTCGTCGAATTCTCCGACCACCGAATTCAAATACGAGTCCCGGGTTCTCTACGGCATTTGGGCCACGGCGCCCTATCTGCACAATGGTTCGGTTCCAACCCTTGCCGATCTGTTGAAATCGACCGCCCAGAGACCGCAGAAATTCGCTGTCGGCGCTGATTACGATCCAAAGCTCGTCGGCATCGCCGCTACCCAAACCGGGTTGAATACGATCACGCAGACGACCGATTGCAGCCAGCGAAATTCCGGCAATAGCCGCTGCGGCCATGAGTTCGGCACCGATCTGTCCGACAATGACAAGGTCGCACTGCTCGAATATCTCAAGACACTGTAATAAATTACGCCACTGCAAACAAATAGCGGGACCGGTTTATCCGGTCCCGCTGCATAGAAGAGGCTCTCAAGCCTTCGATACTTTGACAATAGGCGAAGTTCTTCGGACCAAAATTACGGGTCCAACCGCCGGAAATCGCGGCTGTCGGGGTCCATCACCCATAATTCGCCATTGGAGATATCGAACCAGGCACCATGGATGGCCAGTTTGCCCTCGTCTTCCAAAGCCCGGACATTGGGAAAGGTGCGCAGGTTTTCAATGGAGTTGCGGATCGAGATCCGCTCCATGGCCGTCTGGCGCTCGGCATCGGTCATGACAGAGGCATTCTGGATCTGCTCGGCAGCGGGCTTGATCAGGTTCATCCATTTTCCGATGAAATCACCGGGAGACAGCGGCTCGGAATCCGGGTCCAATGCAGCGCGGATACCACCGCAACGCCCATGCCCCATGACGATGATATTCTCGACCTTCAATGCCTGAACGGCAAATTCAAGCGCCGCAGAGGTCGAGTGATACTGGCCATCCGGCTCATAGGGCGGCACCATATTGGCGACATTGCGCACCACGAACAATTCACCCGGGCCACAGTCGAAAATGGTTTCCGGAGCTGATCGGGAATCGCAACAGGCGACAACCATGGTTTTGGGGTTCTGGCCCTGCTCGGCCAAGGCCCTATACCGGTCCCGCTCGTCGCTGTAGCGGCCGTTCATAAAGTTGCTGTAACCAGCAAGGAGGGAGGCTGGAAAATCTGTCATGGCTTTGGATTATCGCGATGCAGCACGGTTGACAAGCAAGGAAAACCACCAGTGCCCGCCACCTTTACACGTCATGAGCGAACTGGCCTGCTGGCCGGATGCAACAACCTGCGAATCTGCACCAGCGCCATTGGCGTGATCAGGCTCGATTGATCCTGCTCCAGGGTCAGTTCGTCACTCTGACGCTTCAATGAGCGTGCCAGGACCTCGTATACGCTGGCTGTCGCCAGTTGCAGGGCCTTTTCCTCACTATGCTGCTGGAGAAGCCTGGCCAGAAGCAGCGCCGAAAACAGATCGCCCAACCCGTTCGGCACCCCGTCCATCGCCCGGTGTTCGGCCAGAAGCGCATTGCGGTTCGATAACAGCAAATTGCCGATGCTGCCCGCCATCATCGGCACCGCTGAGGTAACGGCCATCAGCGACGGCCCGAGCGACAGGGCCGCATCGATGATCGCAGCATTGGTTTCCAGCCCGGCACCGGCCATCCAGGCCAGTTCATAGCGGTTGGGCGTCGCAATGTCGGCTAGCGGTATCAGATGATCGCGAATGGCGACAGCCGTGGCCTCCGGCACATAGAGGCCTTGCAGATCGCCGATGACAGGATCGCAGAGATAAACGAGATCCGGATTTTGCCGTTTCAACGCCTGAACCAGCCGGGCCACAGCCAATGGCTGACGCGCGCTGCCGAAATAACCTGACATCACCGCCTTGACCTCGGAAATCCAGGGAGCCCGGATCAGGTCATCGATGGCCGCATCGAAAACATCGTCGGGAAAGCTCATGCGGGTGGAAGGGCCGTGGCCCGGATGCCAGGGCAAAACCACAGTTGGCATCGACCAGACCGGGAAGCCAAGACTTTCAAGCGCGAAGACGGCGGCGCGATTGCCGACCGATCCGCGAATGACATGGCTGGAAATGGCGATGACGGCACCGGCTGGGCTTTCGGACATGGACGGATGAAACCTCGTGAACGTGTGATCCTACTCGACGCTTTTGAGGCTGTTTTGTCAAATTTTGATGGCTAGCGGCGAAAATTCGACCGCTTTTTGGGATTTTGTCTCCAAAAAAATGAAAAAAACAAAAATTCGGCTTGTGGAACCCACATTTGCGCTCACAGATATGATTCTGAAATCACTGGTAGTGCATAGTGACGAAGATACCGCAGCAAAATGCCTTGGAGGAAAGTCGTGGTTGCAGCAAAACGGGTAAAACGGGACCAGCTCTTTGAGCTTGCCAGATCCACAGCCGGAGAAAACCAGCCCGGCCTCATCGATCCGGGCGCCCTGTTCGGACGCGCCAGCGATGACGATCTCCAGCATTACGACGCCGCGATGCTTCGAGCTGCGGCCCTTCGCGCCAGCCAGGATCTGCAAGACTGGCAGGGCAAGGCAGCGCAGGTGCGCATTTCCCCCGTCGAAGGCATTGCCGCCGATGGCGCAAGCCTCAGCGTGCTGTCCATCGTCGATCGCAACAAGCCGTTTCTCTACGATTCGGTCATGGGCGAGGTCACAAGCCAATTCCGTGACATTCATCTCACCATCCATCCGATTCTGGTCCAGGCGGAGGGGTGCTGGACACTCGCCGACACCCAGACCGAGGCCAGCGACCGGGTTAGCTATATCCAACTACATCTGGCGCCCTTGAACGAGGATCAAGCCAAGGGGCTAGCGGAACGGCTACAATCCGTCGTGGCCCAGGTCGGCACCGTTGCCAGTGACTGGCAGCCGATGATCTCGCTGCTCGACAGCGTCATGGCCGAATTGACCGAGCAGTCCAATGTCAAACGCAAGACAGAACGAGCCGAAGCCATCGCCTTTCTGGAATGGCTGCGCGACGACAATTTCACCTTCCTCGGCATGCGCGAATATCTTTATTCCGGTGATGGCGCGAACGCCAAGCTGGAGCGCGACAAGGGCCGTGGATTGGGCATTCTCTCCAATCCCGATGTTCTGGTGCTGCGCCAGGGCCGCAATGCAGTGACGACAACACCGGAAATCCTGGCCTTTCTTCAGGGGCCGGACGACCTGATCGTCACCAAGGCCAATGTCAAATCCGTGGTGCATCGCCGCGCCTATATGGATTACATCGGCATCAAGCGCTTCGATGCTGCGGGCAAGGTTGTCGGGGAGTTGCGGGTCGTCGGCCTGTTCACGGCCACCGCCTATACCCATTCCGTCAATCACATTCCCCTGCTGCGCGCCAAGGTCGAGAAGGTCACCGACCAGTTCAATTTCGACCCTTTGAGCCATTCCGGACGGATATTGCAGAACACGCTGGAATCCTACCCACGCGACGACCTGTTCCAGATCGATACCGAAACGCTTTCGCGCTTCTGCGAGCAGATCATGGATCTGAGCGAGCGGCCAAGGGTGCGTGTGCTGCAACGGATCGACCATTTCGACCGTTTCGTCTCACTGCTGGTCTTCGTGCCGCGTGAGGAATATAATTCGCTGGTGCGCGAGAAGATCGGCGACTATTTCACCAAGGTCTACGATGGTCGTCTCTCGGCTTATTATCCGGCTTTCCCGGAAGGTGGCGTGGCGCGGGTGCATTTCATCATCGGCCGTTCGGAAGGCAAGACACCGCGCATCGCCCAGAACAAACTGGAAGAGGCAGTCAAGGCCATTACCGCCCGATGGGATGACCGCTTCGCCAGCCTTGCTCCGCCGAAATCACCGCAACTGGTCGTCAGCCGCGCTTTCGAGGATACGTTTTCACCGGAAGAGACCGTCGCCGATCTCAGCCACATCCAGACATGCCTGTCCGGCGCGAAAGCCTCCATCGCCTTCCACAACCGCCAGACAGCGGAAGGCCAGACACTTTATCTCAAGGTGTTCCACGCCGGTCATCACCTGCCACTGTCGCGGCGCGTGCCGCTGCTGGAAAATCTCGGCTTCAGCGTCGTCAGCGAGCGCACCTTCGACATTACGGTCAAAGGCAGTGGCGAAACCGCTGGCAAGACCGGAGATCAGCTGGTCGTTCTGCATGACATGGAATTGACGGTTCGCGCTGGCCAGGATTTCGACATTGCCCGGCACGGCGCCCGTGTGGAGGCGACATTCCTCGCCGTCTTCAACGGCGTGGTTGACAATGACGCCTTCAACCGGCTGGTGTTGAGCACAGGCCTTCATGTCGGCGACGTGGCGGTGCTGCGCGCCTATGCGGCCTATCTGCGCCAGGCAGGCCTGGTCTATTCCCTCACCTATATTGCCGAAACACTGAACAAATATCCTGAGATCACCGCCGATCTCTTCACCCTGTTCCACCAGTCTTTCGATCCGAAGCTTTCTGAAAAATCGCGTCCGCGCAAACTGGCGGAACTGCGTGACGGCATCGAGACGGCGCTCGCCTCGGTGCCGAGCCTGGATGAGGACCGGATCCTGCGGCGTTACCAGAACGCAGTGGATTCGACCCTGCGCACCAATTATTTCCAGAAAAGCCTCTCTTCGCAGAAAAACAGCAGCAGCAATGTCAAGCCGATGCTGGCTTTCAAATTCGATCCACAGCAATTGGACGGCCTGCCGCAACCGCGCCCGTTCCGGGAAATGTTTGTCTATGGGGTGCAGGTCGAGGGCGTGCATCTGCGCTTCGGCAAGGTTGCCCGTGGCGGCCTGCGCTGGTCGGACCGCGCCCAGGACTATCGCACCGAAGTGCTCGGCCTCGTCAAGGCGCAGCAGGTCAAGAACGCGGTAATTGTGCCTGTTGGCGCCAAGGGCGGCTTCTTTCCCCGGCAATTGCCAAGCCCCGCCAACCGGGAAGACTACCTGCGGATGGGCCGGGAAGCCTATATGACCTATATCCGCACGCTGCTGTCGATCACCGACAATATCAAGGACGGCGCAGTCGTCGCCCCCGCCGATACGGTGCGGCTGGATGGAGACGATCCCTATTTCGTCGTCGCCGCCGATAAAGGCACGGCAACCTTTTCCGATACGGCCAACGGTCTGGCCCGCGAGGCCGGCTTCTGGCTGGACGACGCTTTCGCGTCGGGCGGTTCCGCCGGTTATGACCACAAGAAAATGGGCATCACCGCTCGCGGTGCCTGGGAAGCTGCCAAGCGGCATTTCCGCGAAATGGGCGTCGATATCCAGAAGACGCCCTTCACGGTCGCAGGCGTTGGTGACATGTCGGGCGATGTGTTCGGCAATGGCATGCTGCTGTCACGCAAGATCCGGCTGATCGGCGCCTTCGACCACCGGGATATTTTCATCGACCCCGATCCGGACATGGAAAAATCCTTCCAGCAACGCAAGCGGATGTTCGGGCTCGCCCGCTCCAGCTGGCAGGATTACGATAAGACCTTGCTATCCAAGGGCGGGATGATCATTTCACGGACGGAAAAGTCCGTCACCTTGACCCCGCAAGCCGCCGAGGCAATCGGCCTTGCCAAGAAAGTGGCGACACCGTTTGAAATCATGACCGCAATCCTGAAGGCGCCGGTCGATCTGCTGTGGTTCGGCGGTATCGGCACCTATATCAAGGCGCTGTCGGAAACCGATGCCGAGGTCGGCGATCGTGCGAACGACCCGATCCGCATTACGGCGGACGAGGTCGGCGCCAAGGTGATCGGCGAAGGTGCCAATCTCGGCGTCACCCAGAAGGGCCGCATCGCCTTTTCGCTGAAGGGCGGACGCTGCAATTCTGACGCCATCGACAATTCGGCGGGCGTCAATTCCTCCGACGTCGAGGTCAATATCAAGATTGCCCTGTCAACGGCTGTATCAAGCGGTCGCCTCGATCTCCCGGCGCGCAACAAACTGCTGGCCTCGATGACCGAGGAGGTTGGCGAACTGGTATTGCGCAACAACTACCTCCAATCCCTGGCGATTTCGCTGGTGGCACGCCAGGGCAGCGGCAATCGCGATGAACTGTCACGGCTGATGACCGTCTTGGAGGCCTCGGGCCGACTGAACCGCAAGGTGGAAACCCTGCCGGATGATGCGGCGCTGGCCGAGCGCTATGCAGGCGGTCAATCCCTGACGCGACCGGAAATCGGCGTACTCCTGTCCTACGCCAAGATCTCGCTGTTCGACGATCTGGTCGAAACCAGCCTGCCGGACGATCCCTATT
Organism: Agrobacterium vitis; assembly: GCF_013426735.1. NCBI lineage: Bacteria > Pseudomonadati > Pseudomonadota > Alphaproteobacteria > Hyphomicrobiales > Rhizobiaceae > Gillisella > Gillisella vitis. The sequence goes on along the minus strand of NZ_AP023272.1, from coordinate 427,429 downwards.
GCGCCAGCATACTCAGCAATTACTTCCCGAAAAAAATGCGCAAGCCTTACGCCGATGACATTGCCACGCATCGGCTGCATCGCGAAATCATTGCGACTGTGCTCGCCAACCACATCATCAACCGTGGCGGCCCAGGCTTCATGGCGTGGATGAGCGACGCGACTGGCGGTACTGTCGAGGATATTGCCAGAGCCGCCCTTCTGACCCGCGATGGGCTGGATCTGCGGGCCTATTGGGACCGGATCGACGCGCTGGACGGGGAAATTTCCGGCGAAGCGCAGAACGATCTCTACCAGCGGGTCGCCACGGTCTACCGCGTCTTCACCAAACTGGCGATTGATACACGATTGGCCGCCGGTGACCTGTCGGATGTGGTGCGCAAGTTGAAAAGCGCGATCAAATCCTTCAAGGGCTTCAGCCGCTCGGTCACCCCGGCCGATTTCTCGGCGCAGATCGGTGCGGAGGCCAGCGCCATGACCGCTGCGGGCGTGCCGGAGGATCTGGCCGAGGACCTCGCCGAATTGTGGAGCCTGACGGTTACCCCGGAGGTGATTTCCGTCGCACTTCGGGCCGATGCCAGCCTGCAAAAGGCAACGGAAGGCTATTACAAGGTCAGCGAAATCTTCCGGATTGGCAGGCTGCTGTCCTCGGTCGAAAAAATTCCGACCAGCGACCATTACGACAGCCTGGCCCGGCTGCGCAGCCTGGATCTGGTGCTGAAAGCACGACGCAATATTGTCGTCCAGGCGCTGACCCAGCACGGGGACAGCCGCGATCCGGTTGCCGCCTGGCGGTCTGCGGATGCACTACGGATCAACAGGTTGGGCAGCGAGTTGATCGCGCTCACGGAAGGCGATCCGAGCTTGTCGCGCTTGACCGTTGCCGCCAGCCTGCTGACGGACATCGCTCAAGGGGCTGCGTGAAAGGCTCGTTGCTTTAATGAGGCCGGTTTCCAGCCCCATTGAAGCTGTCATGAGATAATGCCAGTGTCGCCGCCGAGATCATCGGCGGCGACAGGCACGACAATGCAATCAGATGCACAGACAAGGCAGACCAGCAGATCCGGCATATGGGGCTGGATGCTGTTCGACTGGGCCGCCCAGCCCTTCTTCACCGTGGTCACGACCTTTATTTTCGGTCCCTATTTCGTCTCTCGCTTCACCAGCGATCCCGTCAGCGCACAAGCCGCCTGGAGCAATGCCGCCACCGTCGCCTCTGTGGTGATTGCCCTGCTCTCCCCGGTTCTAGGAGCCATTGCCGACCGCAGCGGTTCACGCAAGCCCTGGATCGCCTTTTTTGCTGTCATCAAGATCACCTGTCTTCTGCTGCTGTGGGAAGCTGTTCCCGGCTCACCGGTGATCTTTCCGCTGGTGCTGTTCAGCCTTGCCTCGATAGCCGCCGAATTCTCCATCGTCTTCAACGATTCGATGATGCCACGGCTGGTGAGCGCCAAGGATGTCGGACGCATTTCCAATATGGCCTGGGGGCTCGGCTATCTCGGCGGCATGATCGTGCTGATTGCCGTCGTGCTGTTTGTTGCCGCCAACCCTGAAAGCGGCAAGACCATTTTGGGCAGCACGCCGCTGTTTGGTCTAGACGCCGCAACGGGCGAGGATGCCCGCGTCACCGGGCCGGTCTCGGCGCTCTGGTATCTGCTGTTCATCCTGCCGATGTTCTTCTTCACACCCGACCAGCAGAAGGGCGATCCGTTTGGCAAGGCGGTGAAAGCCGGGCTTGCCGACCTCAAGGCGACGCTCCGCGAGGTGCGGCACCGGGCTGGCATTTTGAGGTTCCTCATTGCCCGGATGATCTACCAGGACGGTGTCAACGGCCTGCTGATCCTCGGTGGGGTGTTTGCCGCTGGCATGTTCGGCTGGTCAACGATGGAAATCGGCATTTACGGGATTATTCTCAATTTCGTTGCCATTTTCGGCTGCACCCTTGCCAGCCGGTTGGATGCGGCGCTTGGCTCGAAAACCATGGTGATCATCAGCATTATCCTGCTTTTGACGGCCACATTCGGCATTATTTCCACCGGCCCCAGCTTCACCGCCTTCGGCCTGATACCGCTTTCGCCTGATAGTACCGGCAGCCTGTTCGGCACGGCAGCGGAAAAAGTCTATATCCTCTACGGCATCCTGATCGGCCTTGCCTTCGGGCCGGTTCAGGCCTCGTCCCGCTCCTACCTCGCCCGCAGCATCGCCCCTGAGGAAGCAGGCCGCTATTTCGGCATCTACGCGCTGTCAGGCCGCGCCACCAGCTTCATGGCAACTCTATCATTTTCCCTGATCACCACCGCCACTGGCTCATCACGGGCTGGCATGGCGAGCTTGGTCATCTTTCTCGGCGTTGGACTGGTCCTGCTGCTGGCGACACCTTATCCTGCCGACAGGAAGAACTGACGAGATGGAGGATAGAGAATATGGAGCATTTACCTGAAATTGGACTTGCTTTCGGGGCCTTTGCGCTCGGAATGTTCAGTCCCGGCCCCAATATTTTATCGGTCATCGGCACCTCAATGGCCGTAAACCGTAAAGCAGGCATTGCCTTAGCCCTCGGTATTTCAGCCGGATCTCTACTGTGGGCGTCTATGACAGCGATTGGGCTGACGGCGCTGATCAGCGCTTATGCATCTGTGCTAACGGTCATCAAGATCGCTGGCGGTTTGTATCTTCTCTGGCTTGCCTTCAAAGCTTTTCGCTCGGCGGCGTCCGCAAAGCCAAACTTAGACGCCTCCGTCCTAGCCGCAGGGAACCTGTATGTATTCTTTTTGCGCGGCTTGGCTATTCAGCTGACCAACCCTAAAGCTGCCCTGACGTGGATTGCAATCATGTCGCTTGGTCTTGCGGATTCCGCACCCACATCCACAGCGCTCATTATTGTGATTGGAACCACGATTCTATCGGTTGTCGGGCATACTGTATATGCTGTCGCCTTCTCCACCAAGCGCGTTGTGGCATTATACGACAGAGCACGTCGTTGGATTGACACAGCTTTGGGCGTCTTCTTCACCGTGGCAGGAATAAAGCTCCTTACAAGCCGCCCATAATTTCTCTCAGCAGCTCGCGTTTGCCGTCATTGAGAAGAACCATGAATACTTGTATCAGCGGCCGGAAGGAGAACTCCCAGCCGCTTTTTCGTGTCAGGTTACCTAATCACTACAAGCTAATGGCGAAAGCCCCGTCCTTTTCAGTCACCGCTGCGCCATTGGCCGTCACCTCGTAACCAGAACCATCAGCCTTGCGGCTAGCGGTGATGGCCACGGCCTTGCCGCCGATGCTGACCTCTGCCTCATAGGAGGAGAGGCTGGAGGGCAGGGCAGGCTTCAGGCTGATGCCCTCACCCTGGCGGTGAATGCCGAGGAAGCCTTCCAGCGCGAAGCGGTAGAGCCAACCAGCCGAGCCGGTATACCAGGTCCAGCCGCCGCGTCCTTCATAGCCGGGGCCGCCATAGACATCGGCAGCCACGACATAGGGCTCGACCCGGTAACGATCGGCTTCATCCGTGGTCTCGGCATGATGAACCGGGTTCAGCATCGAGAACACTTTCCAGGCCTCGTCATTGCGACCAAGCTTGGACAGAGCCAGACCCGTCCAGATTGCCGCATGGGTATATTGACCGCCGTTTTCGCGCACGCCCGGCGGATAGGACTTGATATAGCCCGGGTCCAGACGGCTCTTTTCGAACGGTGGGGTGAAGAGGCGAACGATCCCCACTTCGTCATCGATCAGCCGTCCGACCACAGAGTTCATAGCCTGCTGCTGACGCTCCGGCTCGGCAAAGCCAGACAGAACCGACCAGGACTGGGCGATGGCATCGATCCGGCATTCGTCCGACTGATCGGAACCCAACGGATCGCCATCATCGAAATAGCCACGGCGGTAGTGATCGCCATCCCAACCGGCTTTTTCCAGCGCAGCCTTCAGGCTCTTCAGGTATTTCGCCCAGGCCTTGACGCGGGCGCTGTCCTTGCGCTCCTCGGCAAAGGGCGTGAACACCGTCAACGCATTGGCAAGGAACCAGCCAAGCCAGACGCTTTCGCCGCGTCCGGCAACACCGACCCGGTTCATGCCGTCGTTCCAGTCGCCGCCAAGGATCAGCGGCAGGCCGTTGGTGCCGGTACGGGTGATGGCGAGATCGAGCGCCCGGGCCGCGTGTTCGTAGAGCGGTGCCTTCTCAGCGGAAATTTCCGGCTTGAAGAAGGCGTCGTGGCGACCAAGGGCCAGCGTCGGACCATCGAGGAAGCTGACGTCTGTATCCAGGATCGCCTTGTCGCCGGTCGCCGTGACATAGGAATGGACGGCATAGGCCAGCCAGACCACGTCATCGGAAATCGTGCTGCGAATGCCGGCACCGTTTTGCGGCAACCACCAATGCTGCACGTCACCTTCTTTGAACTGCCGTGAAGCAGCGTTGAGGATCTGGTCGCGGGCCAACTCTGGCCGGTAGAGCAGAAAGGCCAGGCTATCCTGCAACTGGTCGCGGAAACCATAGGCCCCCGATGCCTGATAGAAACCGGCACGTGCCTTGATGCGGCAGGCCAGCGTCTGATAGGGCAGCCAGTGATTGACCATATGGTCGAAGGCCTTGTCGCCGGTCTTCACCTTGATATGACCGGTGAAATCACCCCAGAAGGACTTGGCCTCGGCCAGTGCGCCATCAAAGCCCTTGGCTTTGGCAGCCGCAATGACGCTTCGCGCCTGTTCGATGCTTTCAGAATCGCCCAAGAGGAAGGTGATTGACGCTTCTTCGCCCGGCTGCAAGGTGATGTCGAAGGCCAGTGCCGCACAGGGATCGCCTTCCGGATCGATGGAGCCGGAGAGAGGCGAGCCTTTGGCCACGGCCTGCGGCATCTTGATATCACCATGCCGACCGATGAATTCGCGGCGGCTGGACGCAAAGCCCGACGCCGTTTCCACGGCGGTCAGGAAGGCGAAGCGACCCGAATAGTCGATGCTATAGGGGTTGGTCGCCATCAGCGCCCCGGTTTCCATATCATGGGACGGCAGCACAAAGGCCGCCGTCTTCTGCGGATTATTGCCGAGAATCCATTCGACATAACCGTAGCTGCGCAGACGACGAGCGCTATCGCCGGTATTGCGGATCGTAAGCCGGGTAAAGCGGACCGGCTCGACCTGATCGACTGTGACCGTCAGTTCGACGGCAAGTCCAGCAGCTTCAGTGGAGAACACCGAATAGCCAAGGCCATGACGGGTCTCATAGACGACGTCCTGCCGGTTGCTGGCAGCAGAGATCGGGCTGACCACCTCACCGCTGTCGAGATCGGCCACATAGAAGGCCTCGCCGGTACGGTTGGTGACAGCATCGTTCGACCATGGTGTCAGCTGATAGTCGCGTGAATTGCGGCTCCAGGTGAAGCCAGAGCCTTCGGCGGCAATATGGAAGCCGAAATTGTCGTTGGAGATCACGTTGATCCACGGCTGCGGCGTCGATTGGCCGGGGCCAAGCCGCACCACATATTCGGCACCATCGGCAGCAAAGCCGCCATAGCCGTTCCAGAACTCCAGATCGCTGCCATCAATGATTGGAGCAACAAGATCAGCACGGCCAGCCATGACCGGCACCGGCGGATACCAGTCGGCATCAATGGCGTCCACACCGCGCGGTGCTGCAAACAGCTCGGCGGCATGCGTCACCTGATCGGTGATCTTGCCATTGCGGGCATGGAGCACAACGCGGGCGGCGGCGAGCACGGCATTCCAGCCGCTGTCGTCCATCAGGTCGCGGCGCACCGCAAACACATGTTGCTGGCCGCCTTCGGCCTGCTTAGTGCGCATGCCCTCAGCCAACTGTTCCAGAGCATGCTGCATGTCCTGCGCATAGGATGCTGCCCGCTCGTTGAGGATCACGACATCGGTCACGACGCCATGGCGTTGCAGATAATCCTGGGCACTCAAAGCTTCGCGGACCACTTCGGTGTCCATCTCGTCATTGATGCGCACCGCGAAGATCGGGTAGTCGCCGGAGATCGAGTTTGGCCATAGCGCCGATTGCGAGGCAAGGCCAGCGCGCACGGTTTCCGGATCGGCCCGCAGATGCATGTCGGGATAGACCAGGTAGCGACCGAGCTGCTGGAAGGCGGCAGCCTGCTGCGAAGTGATGCCGATATGGCGCATCTCGACCTGGGTACGGGTCCAGGCATGCAGCATTTCGTGGTTGAACGCATCGGGATGACGATAACGCTCAATGGCGACATCGACTTCCTGACGGCTCGGGGCGGCAATGGTCCAATAGACCACGCTGACCTTCTTACCAGCGGGAACGCGCAGCACGCGGCGGAAGCTGGCGATTGGATCGAGCGTAAACCCGTCCGAACCAGACAGAGCAGCATCCGGATCGAAGGCCGCCGCCTCGGCCAAGGTGCGACCCCGACCGATGAACTTGTAGCGGTCGGTCTCGAATTCAGTATTGCGGCCCGGTCCCGATGTGTCGGAGACCAGATGCGCCACGCAGATATCCGGATCGCTCGGCGAACGCTTGTTGCGCTCGATGCGGATCACGTCGCCCTTGCGGCCAAGCTCGGTTTTCACGAACATCCGCGAGAACACCGGATGCGCGTTGTCGTTGTCGTCGCTCGACAGAACCGGCTCCATATAGGAGGTCACTTCGATGAAGCGGTCCTCGGTGCCGGTGTTGAGCAGGGTGACACGACGGCCTTCGGCGTCATGTTCGGTGGCAACCACGCATTCGACAGTCGAGGTGATGTCACCGACGGACTTGGTAAATTCGGCCTTGTCATCGCTGAAAACGACGCGGGTCTTTTCTTCAGCCGCACGGCGCGGCGCAGCGGTCGTTGACCACCATTCGCCCGACGCCGTATCGCGCAGGAAGATGAAGGTGCCGTTGCGGTCTTCGGTCGGATCGGCCTTCCAGCGGGAAACGGAGAGGCCATTCCAGCGGGAGAAGCCGGAGCCGGTGGCCGTCAGCATCACCGAATAATGGCCATTCGACAGCAGTACCAGTTCGCGGTCCTTGGAGAGCGGATCGGTAATTGTGCGAATTTCAGGACGCAGCAGGTCGGCCTGGCCCTTGCCGGGGGTCTGCGGCTCGTATTTGGCGCTCATCACAGGGATTTCGCGCGGTGCCTTTTCCTGCAACAGCAGTTCGGCTGCCTCGATCACCGGATCGGCGTGGAAGAGTTCACGCAACAAGCCGTTGAAGGTGACGTTGGCAATCGCTGCAATCGACATGCCGTGATGGTGGGCATAGTAATTGTAGACCACCGCGCAGGTCTTGCCCTTCGGCACCCGGGTCGGGGTGAAATCGACAGCGTCATGGAAACCATAGGCGCCAAGCGCGCCAAGCGCCCGCAGCTTTTTCAGGTTTTCAGCCGCTGCCTTCGGATCATACTGGCTGGCGAGAATCGACGCATAGGGCGCGATGACCGCGTTCTGGCCAAGGCCACGTTTCAGGCCGAGAGTGGGCACGCCGAAATTGGTATATTGGTAGGCGAGCGCATGGTCGCGGGCGTTGAAGGCCGCTTCCGAAATACCCCAGGGGATATTAAGGCGCTTGCCGTGGTTCATCTGTTCCTTGACGATCAGGTTGTTCGTCTGGTTCAGAATACCGCCCTGCCGTTCCTGCATGACCAGCGGTGGCATCAGATATTCGAACATCGAACCGGACCAGGAGACCAGCGCGGCACGTGAGCCAATCGGCACGACCTGACGTCCCAGCTTGTACCAATGTTCGGTGGGCAGATCGCCCTTGGCAATGGCAAACAGCGAGGTCAGACGAGCTTCGGAGGCCAGAAGGTCGTAGCAGGCCTCGTCCAGTTCCATGGTTTCGACACGATACCCGATGGAAAGCAGACGCCGTTCCTTGCGGAACAGGAAGGCGAAATCCATGGAAAACGCGAGGTCGCGGCTGCGGTCACGCAGGCTGGCCAAACGCTGGCGCAGCGGCTCGATATTGGACAGGTCGAAGGCGCTATCGGCGATATGGGATTCGCAGACCGCCACCAGTGCCTCACTCCAACGCAACAGGTCCGTGCTCTTGTCAGAGCGCAGCTCGTGGTGAAGATTGGCCGCCAGCTTCTGGATGTCACGCGCCAGAACCGCGAGGTTGATCACCCGGATCGAGGCGAATTCATGCTCGCGCTTGACCGAGGCCAGCGCATTGTTGAAGCCGATGATCCGCTCGTAGAGACGGGTGCGCAACGGGCGCACGGTCTTGCGGTCGTCAGGCAGTTCCTTCAGCGCTTCCATCAGGATGCCGCCGACATCGCCGATGCCATCAAGGCTGCCCTGGAGATGGGCAGACGGGGCTTCGGCCCAATGGCGGCAGGCAGACGAAATCGCAATTAGATGGCCAGCAAGATTGCCGCTATCGACCGCCGAAATATACCGGTTGCCGAGCGATTTCAGCGTATCGGTATGGTACCAGTTGTAAAGATGGCCCCGGAACTTGTCCATCTTCTCGACGGTGCCGATGGTCTGTTCCAGTTTTTCAATGGTCTGCTCGAAACCGAGCCAGCCGAAGTGACGGGCCGAGACAATCGACAGAAGATAGACGCCGATATTGGTCGGCGAGGTCCGCCGTGCGACAACCGGCTCCGGCGTTTCCTGGAAATTGTCCGGCGGCAGGAAGTGTTCACCGGCATTGGCGAAGGTCTCATAGTAGCGCCAGGTGCGGCGCGCGATGCGGCGCAGCTCGATCACGGTTTCTTCCGGCACCAGCAACCGGTCTTCCGTTTCGGCGGACTGGCTGACATACCAGGCAACCAGCGGCGACAACACCCACATCAGCGTGAAGGGCAGGCCGATCAGCGCGCCATAACCGGCTTCATAGGCCGAAAGGCCGAAGGCGACGAGGGCGAGCGTCGGTGCATAGCGCATCGTGCGGTAATAGGTCGGAATACTGCCCTGGGCCACCGACTGGATGCTGGCGGCGGTGCGCCATTCCAGCAGCAGCTTGCGGCTGACCAGCAGGCGATACATCGAGCGCACGATAGCATCGGCCATCATGCAGGCCATATCGGCGATGAACACGATACGAAGTGCCACTTGCGCATTGGCACCGCGCAAATCGGCCCAGAGCGACTGGAAGTGCGCGCTTGGCACGATATCCGTCTGACGTGGCACAAGCGCGTTGATCAGAGAGATTGTCGGCGCAACGAACAGCGAGAAGATCAACAGCAATTGCCAGATCAGCGTGTCGATCGGACTCATGGCGAACCAGCCGATCACGGACGCAGCGAACCAGGCAATCGGGGTCAGCGACCGGCGCAGGTTATCGACCATTTTCCAGCGGCCAAGCGAGGTAATACCGCGCTTCGGATCGAGGATATAGGGCAGCAACTGCCAGTCGCCCCGCGCCCAGCGATGCTGGCGGGAAATTTCCACTTCGTAACGGGTCGGAAAATCCTCGACCAGTTCGACATCCGTCACCAGCGCGCAGCGGGCAAACGAGCCTTCCAACAAGTCGTGGCTAAGAACGGTATTCTCGTCGATCTGGCCCTTGATAGCGCGCTCGAAAGCATCGACATGATAAAGGCCCTTGCCGGTGAAGCTGCCTTCGCCGGTAATGTCCTGATAGACGTCAGAAACGGTAAAGACGTAAGGATCGAGACCGCGATTGATCGAAAACACTCGCTGGAACACCGAGGCGTCCTTGCCTGTTGTCAGCGAGGGGGTGACACGCGGCTGAAGAATCCCATACCCGCTGACCACACGACCGGTTTCCGGGTCATGTACGGGCCGATTGATCGGATGATACATCTTGCCGACCATCTTGGTCACGGCATCGCGCATCAACCGGGTATCGGCGTCCAGCGTCATCACATATTGCACGCCATCCGGCACCGTATTGGCGCCCGGCAGGTAGGACGTATCCTTGTCGCCGCGCAACAGCATGTTCAGTTCATGCAGCTTGCCCCGCTTGCGCTCCCACCCCATCCAGCAATCTTCCTGGGGATTGAACAGACGGCGGCGGTGCAGGAAATAGAAACGGGTCTTGCCGTCTTCGTTGTAGCGGGCGTTCAGCACAGCCATTTCCCGCTTGGCATATTCCAGCACTTCGAGATCGGTTTCGGTCTCTTCGACCTTGGCATCCGGCCAGTCGCTGAGCAGCGAAAAATACACTTCGCCACGCGGATTGGTGAGGTAATGGACTTCCAGATTGCGGACCAATTCATCGACATGGTCGCGCTTGGAAATCATACAGGGAACGGCAACCAGCGTGCGGGCATCGTCGGGAATGCCCTCCTTGAACTCGTAACCGACCAGTCGTGCTGGCTTCAGGACAAAGGTGGACAGCGTGTTGAACAGGCCGGTTGCACCTTCGGATGCCGGCAAAGCAAACAGCACGACAAGAATGGCGATCAGCGGCACCGAAAGGCCAGCGTAAGACAGATACCAGGCGACAAGCGCCAGCGCCAATGCCGTCAGCGCCAGGACGGGCAGGGCGATGGCCAGCCAATGCAACCGCTTGAAGCTACGGGTGACCGCAATATGCGCGGGCACGCGATAATCGACCGCACGTTCCAATGCCTCCTTCTGCGCGCCCACGAGAACGCTGCCGACATTGGAAGGCGCGTCGGAGAGATCACCGGTCGAGGCAGCGGCCTTCGACAGATCGATGGCGATCTGGGCTATTTCCAGCTCGCTCTTGTCGGAACGGCGGGCCAGCTTTTCAATCGTGTTGCGGTAGCTGTTGCGTGAACCGAAATCCAGCGCTTCATAATCGCTGTGGCTGCGCAGGATCTTGTCAACATGGCTGACTTCTTCGACCCAGACCGACCATTCGGTGTCGTCGATGGTCCGCAGACCCTTGATGATACTGCCCATGCTGACATTGCCGGACGAAAGCCGGTTATGCTCGGCGGCCATCGCCTCTTCGGTGGTGCGGCCATTGGCCTCCAACCGCTGCTCCAGCCAGCTGACGGCAACGGCGGATGTCTGCGAACCGTTGCGCAAACGATAGAGAAACTGGGTGGCGAATGTATTGTCGTCGGCGAGCGATTCCAGCTGCTTTAAATATTCGCGGCAGGCGGCCTCGTCATTCAGCCGGACGATTTCGTCAGCGGCCTCATTGGCCTTGCGCCGCATCTGCCGGGATTTTTCCACCCGGGTCGAAATGCGCCGCAGATTTTCCACCAGCACAAAGCGCACCATAGAGGGCAGGGCCCACAATTCGCCGATTTCAAGCGAATGCTCGGACTGATAGCCTTCCGCCAGCGCCGTCATGCTTTCGCGTGTCACTGTGGAATGGGTATGAGCTACATAGAGCCAGGCCAGCGCCATGACGCGGGGAATGATCCGGTCGCCGACCTTGACCGTCGGCAATTGCCGATAGAATTTCTTGGGAAAGTCGCGGCGGACTTCCTGGATCGCTTCTTCGATAATGTAGTGATTGTCCAGCAGCCATTCGGCAGCAGGCGTAATCGTCGCCCCCGCCTCGACATCGGCGGCGGTGGTGCGATAGACGCGCAGGATTTCCCGCTCGTTTTCCTTATGCCGGGCGAAGAAATCGAAATCGAAGAAACCCGGAAGTGTGCTCATCACCGAAGTGGCGAGAGCCCTGGATTTCTCCTGCAACTCATCGATTGTCAGATAGGTGGCCCGGATCGAATCGTTATGATCGATATTGCGGGTTTCTGTATCGCGTGGCGCTGTGGACGGCGTCATAGATGGGGACATGTTTTCGAATCTGTTACCAGCAAGAGTGAAATCTGCCGCATTGGGATGATGCAGCACTTACATATGCGCAACGGGGCCTAGGGAAAGGCCCGCGGCTGCGGGAAAATCAATACGTCCATGACAGGCGCCTTTAAAAAAGGCTTGGTCAGGCGTTATACCAAGTCTCTGACATGCTGACGCATCCTCGCCTTGAAGGCATTGCAAATATCTCAAATGCATCAATCGCTTGAGATATTTGCAAAAGGAATACGAAGAGCAATCTTCAATGACTCCACGTATTAATCCGTCAATCCGGCAAGACGGGCGGAGATGATCTAGACAGAGTTTCACGGCGATAAACACTTCCTTTGCTTGGGCTCATCCATCTGCCGGACCTTTGCAGATCGATGTTGTCCCGACAATTTGTCGGCAAGACTGTTCATCCTAGTCTTCCACCCTGCAATGCGCAGTTTGAACCGAAGCTGAACGGGTGTTAGGGTCTCCCTCTATAAATCCAACGAGAACAAATCCACGACCCTCTGCCCGAGGTGGACTTTTCGAATCGGAAACAGACCATCCACATTTTAGGTTAACTATGTCTCTCTTTTTCTCCAATGCCATGAAAGATGTCGTCGAGATCAGGCGCTACCTCCATCAGCACCCGGAACTGGGGCTATCGGAGTTTCACACCTCCGATTATGTGGCTGGAAAACTGGAAGCCATGGGCTATGAGGTCACCAGAGGCCTGGCCCGCACCGGCATCGTCGCCACCCTGCGCAATGGGACCAGTCAGCGTTCCCTAGGGCTACGGGCGGATTTCGATGCTCTGCCAATCACTGAAGAGACCGGCCTCGATTATGCCAGCCTCACTCCCGGCCTGATGCATGCCTGCGGCCACGACGGTCACACGGCCATGTTGCTCGGTGCTGCCGGTATTCTGGCCGAACGCCGCAATTTCGATGGCATCGTGCATCTGATTTTCCAGCCAGCGGAAGAAAACTTTGGCGGTGCCCGGCTGATGATCGAAGACGGGTTGTTCGAGCGTTTTCAATGCGATGCGGTGTTTGGCCTGCATAACGACCCCGGTATTGCATTCGGCCATTTCGCCTTCCGGGAAGGGCCGATCATGGCTTCGGTGGATGAGTGCAAGATCACCGTGATCGGTCGGGGCGGCCACGGTGCCGAGCCGCAAAGCACCAGCGATCCGATCGTGGCAGGCGCGAGCATTATCATGGCGCTGCAAACCATTGCATCGCGCAATATCCACCCGCTCGATCCCGTCGTCGTCACCGTTGGGGCCTTTCATGCCGGTGCCGCCAGCAATGTGATACCGGAACGGGCGGACATGGTGCTGACCATCCGCAGCTTTGACGATCACGTGCGCGATGAACTGGAAAGCCGCGTTCGAGCCATCGCCGAGGGGCAGGCGGCCAGCTACGGCATGACCGTGGAGATCGACTATGAGCGGGGCTATCCGGCCACCGTCAATCACAAGGCGGAAACCGATTACGTGCGCGACCTTGCCAGACGCTTTGCCGGAGAAGGCAAGGTTTTTGATATGCCGCGTCCGACCATGGGCGGAGAGGATTTCGCCTATATGCTCCAGGAAAAGCCTGGCACCTACTTCTTCCTCGGTACCAAACGCACCGAAAACGACCCGCCGCTCCATCATCCGCGCTATGATTTCAACGACGACATCATCCCAACCGGCACGGCATTCTGGGTGGAACTGGTGGAAAGCCGCCTGAAGCTGGAATAGGGTATTCCAAGGATATTCAGAAACGCTCTGTTCAGGGCGATAATGCAGACAACCAAAAGGCGCGGCTCCCTTCGGAACCGCGCCTTTTCAACAGATAGAATGATTGGTTTATCCGACCTTCACTGCCGTCTTGTCGTCATCGTTCAGCAAACCGCTGGTATGCAATAGAGCTGCAAAACGGCCACCCTTGGCGCTCAATTCGTCATAGCCACCCATTTCGACAATACGGCCATGATCCAGGAACAGCACTTGGTCGGCTTCACGCACAGTCGATAACCTGTGGGCAATGATAAAGGTCGTGCGGTTCTGGCGCAGCCGGTCGATAGCGGATTTTACCCGCTCTTCGGTCTCCACGTCGAGCGCACTGGTTGCCTCGTCCAGCACCAGGATCGGCGCATCCTTCAGGATGGCACGGGCAATGGCGATACGCTGCCGCTCGCCGCCCGACAGACGGTTGCCACGCTCACCGACATCGGTATCGAAGCCAGACAGACGGCTTTCGATGAAGTCGGTGGCCGCAGCAGCCTCAGCCGCCTTGACGATATCCTCGTCCGTCGCATTTTCGCGCCCGATGCGGATGTTATCGGCAATCGACCGGTTGAGAATGCCCGCATCCTGAAACACAGTCGCAATCGAGTTGCGCAGCGACTGGCGGGTAATGGTGGAAATATCGGCGCCATCGATCAGGATCTGCCCCTGCTGCGGCTCATGCACCCGTTGCAGCAGGTTGATCAACGTCGTCTTGCCGGCACCGGTCGGCCCGACGATGGCAATCGTCTGTCCGGCCTTGACCGTAAAGGACACGTCCTTAACGCCCTGGGTGGTATTGGCGAAATCGAAGGAAACATGGCGGAATTCAACGTCGCCACGTACAGACTTCAAATCGCGATTGCCGACCGGCTCATCACGATCCTGCACGGAATCCTCCAGCACGTAGAAATCTTCAAGCTTGGCGCGCGCCTCGAAGATCTGCGTCGAAAACTGGCGCATCTGGTCGAGACGGGCGATCAGCAGATTGGCAAAGCCGATAAAGGCGATAACGTCGCCGACCCGCAATTCGCCGCTTTGCACCAGCATCGTGCCGATAATCAGGATGATCAGCATCGAAGCGGTAGAGGCGATGCGATTGAGGCCGCTGGCAATCGCCCACCAGTCCAGCACCGGATACTGAGCATCGAGCAGCTTGCTGGTAAAGGTCTTCAGCGCCGAGGTTTCGGCCTGGATACGGTTATAGCTATGCACCACCGAGACATTGCTGATCGTGTCGCTGACATGGGAAAACACCGTGTGGTAGTGGCTCTCGACGGAGGCCTGCCCATCCTTGGTCTTGTCCATCACCATCTTGCCGATCGCCACATAGATCAGACCAAGCACGATCAGCACCAGGGTCAGGCGTACATCCATGGAAAAGGCGGTCGGCACCAGCAACACGAGCGCTACTGCCGTGGCCAAATGGGTTCTCATGAATTCCAGCCAGAGGCCGAACAGCGTCTCGCTGGCGCGCAGCAGCGTATGCAGCGCATTGGATGTGCCGCGCTGGTGGTGCCAGGACAGCGGCATGGAAATAATCCGGCCAAAGGCTTCGGTCAGCAGGCTGGCCCGGCGGCCATGCGCCAGCCGATCGGCTTCGCGCGCAACAAGCACGAAAGCAATGGTGTTGAATATGCCAAAGCCGCCCCAGAGGAACAGAATATCCTTGACTGGCTTGCCACTGGAAATTGCGTCGATGATCCAACCAAACAGGATCGGCTCGGCAATGGTGATCACCGCCAATATGATATTGGCTGCCACCACGATGCTGACCTTCAGACGGTAAGCGGCAAGATATTGCAAGGCTCGCCAGTAAATTTGTAACAGGGACATGGCGTCAGTTTCTCCTGATCGGCTTCGAATTGGCCGGTTGAGGCATCGTATCACGATATTTTAAGGAGACGAACCTGAACGCTGCCTATACAGACCCGCAGATGTTGTGCAAAGTCCGGTTTTGGAATTCTCTTTTTCACCATGCTTGCTATGGGTAAAATTTCAGGTAGCCGAATTAACAAACACATAAGCTTAACGTGTATTTTAAGAAATAGTGTTTGATAATAATTAGAGAATGTTAATGTTCAGTCTGGTGCTGGACCTAGGGGGTGCGTGTGAGTGTCAATCATCTCATACAGTTTTTGGCTGTATCTCAGGGATGCCGAAGTCGCGAGGAGCTGATCCTAGAATTGGAGAAACTCCTCGAATTTTATAAATTCGATTATTACGGCCTAGTGCGCAGTCCCAAACCTGACCAAAACCCCATGTCGCTGGTGCTTGCAGGACGCTGGCCGGAAAAATGGCCGCAGGTCTATATCACGAAAAAATTCGTGCTGATCGACCCTGCCATTCGCTATCTGGCGCAAGCGCAACGGCCGTTCCGTTGGAGCGAAACGCTGACGGCATTCAGCCAGGACCCACATTTCAAACGCATGCAGCGGATGATGATGGATGCCCAGCGCTTTGGTCTTGAGGAAGGCTATATCTTCCCCATCCACGGGCGGGGCGGATTGCTGGCCAACATGACCATTGGCGGGCGATCGGTGGAACTGACCCCGATTGAGATCATGCTGTTCGATACGGTGGCGAAATGCGCCTTCTGGCGGCTGGCGGAAATCAACGGCGAAGACGAACTGCTGTCGATGGTGCAAAAAGTCGATGTTCGCCTGACCCGACGCGAGCTTGAAATTCTCAATTATCTCGGAGAGGGCATGACCTCGAATGAGATGAGCAAATTGCTCGAGATTTCGAACCACACCGTCGATTGGTATGTCAACGAATTGCAGGACAAGTTGAACGCCAAGAATCGGCAACATATGGTAGCAATTGCTTATCGTCTCGGCCTGATCAGCTGATAATTTCATCGTTCTGCTGACTTGCCTAAATTGCGCGATGTCTTGCAAACCGCTATGGATTCTCTTCGCAGGCGCACAATGAGCGCCTGATGAAGAGGAGGCCCATTTGTCTATTTCCAAGATCCTAGTTGCCAATCGCTCCGAAATCGCCATTCGCGTGTTTCGGGCTGCCAATGAACTCGGCATAAAAACGGTCGCCATCTGGGCTGAGGAGGACAAGCTCTCCCTGCATCGCTTCAAGGCGGACGAAAGCTATCAGGTCGGTCGCGGCCCGCATCTGAAGCGGGATCTCGGCCCAATCGAAAGCTATCTTTCCATTGAGGAAATCATCCGTGTCGCCAAACTGTCAGGCGCGGACGCCATCCATCCGGGCTATGGCCTTCTGTCCGAAAGTCCCGAATTTGTCGATGCCTGTAACGATGCAGGTCTGATTTTCATCGGCCCGACCTCCGATACGATGCGGCAATTGGGCAACAAGGTCGCTGCCCGCAATCTGGCGGTCGAAGTCGGCGTTCCCGTGGTGCCAGCTACCGAACCGCTGCCTGATGACATGGACACCGTGGCCAAAATGGCAGGCGAGATCGGCTATCCGCTGATGCTTAAGGCATCCTGGGGCGGTGGCGGGCGCGGCATGCGGGTGATCCGCTCCGAAAGCGATCTGGCCCGCGAAGTCACGGAGGCCAAGCGCGAGGCAAAGGCGGCCTTCGGCAAGGATGAAGTCTATCTGGAAAAGCTGGTGGAAAATGCCCGCCATGTCGAAAGCCAGATCCTGGGTGATACCCATGGCAATGCCGTGCATCTGTTCGAACGCGATTGCTCGGTGCAGCGCCGCAACCAGAAAGTCGTGGAACGGGCACCCGCCCCCTATCTTTCCGAGGAGCAGCGCCAGGAACTTGCCGCCTATTCGCTGAAAATTGCCAGAGCCACCGGCTATATCGGTGCCGGCACCGTCGAATATCTGATGGATGCCGATACTGGAAAATTCTACTTCATCGAGGTCAACCCGCGCATTCAGGTGGAGCATACCGTCACCGAAGTGGTGACCGGTATCGACATCGTCAAGGCACAGATCCATATCCTCGAAGGGTTTGCGATCGGCACGCCGGAATCGGGCGTTCCCCGCCAAGAGGATATCCGCCTGCATGGCCATGCCCTGCAATGCCGTGTTACGACCGAGGACCCCGAGCATAATTTCATTCCCGATTACGGCCGTATCACCGCCTATCGCTCGGCGGCAGGTTTCGGCATCCGGCTTGATGGCGGCACTGCCTATACCGGCGCGATCATCACCCGTTTTTATGATCCACTGCTGGTGAAAGTGACTGCCGCAGGCAGCTCGCCGCAGGAGGCGATCAGCAGAATGGATCGGGCGCTGCGCGAATTCCGTATCCGCGGTGTCGCCACCAATCTGACCTTCCTGGAAGCGATCATCGGACACCCGAAATTTCGCGACAACACCTATACGACGCGCTTCATCGATACCACACCGGAACTGTTCGCCCAGGTCAAGCGCCAGGACCGGGCAACCAAGCTGCTGACCTATCTGGCCGACGTGACCGTCAACGGCCACCCGGAAACCAAGGGCCGTCCCAAGCCCTCGGACAAGGCGGCAAAGCCGGTCATTCCCTATATCGATGCCAGTATCACCGATGGCACCAAGCAGAAGCTTGATGCACTGGGGCCAAAGGGCTTTGCCGAGTGGATGCGCAACGAACCGCGTGTGCTTTTGACCGATACGACCATGCGCGACGGCCATCAATCGCTGCTGGCCACCCGGATGCGCACTCATGACATTGCCCGGATCGCCAGCGTCTACGCCCGCGCCCTGCCCAATCTACTCTCGCTGGAATGCTGGGGCGGCGCGACCTTTGACGTATCCATGCGGTTCCTGACAGAAGATCCGTGGGAGAGGCTGGCACTGATCCGCGAAGGTGCACCCAACCTGCTGCTGCAAATGCTGCTGCGCGGAGCAAACGGTGTCGGCTATACCAATTACCCCAACAATGTCGTCAAATATTTTGTCCGCCAGGCAGCAAAGGGCGGCATCGACCTGTTCCGGGTGTTCGATTGCCTGAACTGGGTCGATAATATGCGCGTCTCCATGGATGCCGTGCAGGAAGAAAACAAGCTGTGCGAGGCGGCAATCTGCTATACTGGCGATCTCTTGAACAGCGCCCGGCCGAAATATGATCTGAAATATTATACGTCTCTTGCCGCCGAACTGGAAAAGGCCGGCGCCCATATCATCGCCGTCAAGGACATGGCCGGGTTGCTCAAACCCGCAGCCGCGAAAGTCTTGTTCAAGGCGTTGCGTGAGGCGACCAGCCTGCCGATCCATTTCCACACCCATGACACATCGGGTATTTCAGCCGCCACTGTGCTGGCAGCCATTGATGCCGGTGTCGATGCCGTGGATGCCGCCATGGATGCGCTGTCAGGCAATACGTCCCAGCCCTGCCTGGGCTCGATCGTCGAGGCTCTGGCCGGAACCGAGCGCGATCCGGGGCTAGACCCCGAATGGATTCGTCGGATTTCCTTCTATTGGGAAGCGGTCCGCGGCCAATATGCAGCCTTCGAAAGCGATCTCAAGGGTCCGGCCTCCGAAGTCTATCTGCATGAAATGCCCGGCGGCCAGTTCACCAACCTGAAGGAACAGGCCCGCTCGCTAGGGCTGGAAACCCGCTGGCACGAGGTGGCGCAGGCCTATGCCGACGTCAACCAGATGTTCGGTGATATCGTCAAAGTCACGCCTTCTTCCAAGGTGGTGGGCGATATGGCGCTGATGATGGTGGCACAGGACCTGACGGTGGACGATGTCGAGAATCCGGATAAGGATATTGCCTTCCCTGATTCGGTCGTCTCGATGCTGAAGGGTGACCTCGGCCAACCACCCGGCGGCTGGCCGCAGAGCCTACAAAAGAAAGCGTTGAAGGGCGAAAAACCATATACGGCTGTGCCGGGCTCGCTTTTACCGCCCGCCGATCTCGATGCCGAACGCAAGACCATCGAGGACAAGCTGGAGCGCAGTGTCAGTGATTTCGAATTCGCGTCCTACCTGATGTATCCGAAAGTGTTCACCGATTTCGCCCTGGCCTCCGATACCTATGGCCCGGTCTCGGTCCTGCCGACCCATTCCTATTTCTACGGCATGGGCGATGGCGAGGAATTGTTTGCCGAAATCGAAAAAGGCAAGACGCTGGTCATCGTCAATCAGGCCGCCAGTGCTCCCGATGCCCAGGGTCTGGTTACGATGTTTTTCGAGCTGAACGGCCAGCCACGCCGTATCAAGGTGCCGGACCGCAGCCATGGAGCGTCCGGTGCCGCCGCCCGCCGCAAGGCGGAAGCCACCAATGCCGCCCATATCGGCGCACCGATGCCTGGTGTCATCTCGCGGGTCTTCGTCTCGGCCGGGCAGGCGGTGAAAGCCGGGGACGTGCTGCTGTCCATCGAAGCGATGAAGATGGAAACCGCGCTGCATGCCGAACGCGATGGCAAGATTGCCGAAGTGCTGGTGAAAGCGGGTGACCAGATCGACGCCAAGGACCTGCTGATCGGCCTTGAGGCATAACAAACTACTGCATAATTCCTTAAATCGGAATCTATTTAAGTAGAAAATTATGCAGCAGATTTAAAGTGTTACAGCGTCCTCTGTGCATTTTATAAAACGCACGGCGCTGTAAAGCGGCGGCGCGTCCCTCAGGATGCGCCGCCCTAATCTTGGACGCTTTTCCCTGACGTCTCGCAGGCGTTACGACCGGTCAGCCATTCCGTCGTCAACGCTTTCCTCGATCCGCTCCATATCATCGTCGGACAGGCCGAAATGATGGCCGATCTCGTGGATCAGTACATGGGTGACGATATCGCCCAGCGTTTCTTCATTCTCAGCCCAATAATCGAGAATGGGGCGGCGATAGAGAGTGATCTTATTAGGCACCTCGCCGGTTTCCATGCTGAAACGCTCGGAAATGCCGCGCCCTTCGAACAGGCCCAACAGATCGAAGGGCGTTTCGAGGGCCATGTCTTCAAATACGTCGTCGGTGGGAAAATCGGCAATCTCGATGATCAGGTTTCCGGTCAGGTCCCGAAACTCCTTCGGTAAATTGCCGAAAGCTTCGATCGCCAGCGACTCGAACGTGCTGATTGTCGGCGCGTGTTTTTCGCGCCAGTCGTCGGATTGGTCTACCCGGGCCATGGGAACTCCTACTACAGCGCCGCGCAGGACTGACATCGCGCACCCGCCATAACACTCGAATGGACTGTGGAGGCCTGTCACCGACCGGCTCGAAGGTCAGGTAAGGGTCGTTCCGCAGTAAGATCCCCCATATAGTCTGTTTAATTGCACTTTACGAGTGCCATTCAAAACCCGGCCAGTTCCGCTTGAAAATGCGGAAAATATGAACTGCCATTGAAGCCGATAGTTCGTTTTCTTATTCGTTCACAGAGACAATGCGTGAGCGACTTGGTAAAGGGGCGGAGAGACCCCGCCCCCTTTGCAAACCTAAGAAAAATAGTCTCAGGCGGATGCTTTGTTCTGCCGGTTGGCAATCAAGTCATCGACAACGCCAGGATCGGCGAGCGTCGATGTATCGCCCAGCGCGCCAAAATCGTCCTCGGCGATCTTGCGCAGGATACGACGCATGATCTTGCCGGACCGGGTTTTCGGCAGGCCGGGAGCGAACTGAACCTTGTCGGGAGAGGCAATCGGGCCGATTTCGGAACGGACATGCTTGATCAGCGTCTGGCGCAACTCCTCATCGCCCTCATGGCCCGCCATCAGCGTCACATAGCAATAAATCCCCTGGCCCTTTATGCCGTGCGGATAACCGACCACGGCGGCTTCCGAGACCAGATGATGCGAGACCAGCGCCGATTCCACCTCGGCAGTCCCCAGACGGTGACCTGACACATTCAGCACGTCATCGACGCGACCGGTGATCCAGTAATAGCCGTCCTCGTCACGACGGCAGCCGTCACCGGTGAAATACTTGCCCTTATAGGTGGAAAAATAGGTCTGGACGAAGCGATTGTGGTCGCCATAAATCGTCCGCGCCTGACCCGGCCAGCTATCGATCAGGCAGAGATTGCCATCGGCAGCCCCCTCCAGCACCTTGCCTTCATTGTCCACCAACTCCGGCTTGACGCCGAAGAACGGCCGGGTCGCGGAACCGGGCTTGAGATCCGTGGCTCCGGGCAGGGGGCTGATGAGAATGCCACCGGTCTCGGTCTGCCACCAGGTATCGACAATCGGGCAGCGCTGATCACCGACCACGTTATAATACCATTCCCAGGCCTCCGGATTGATCGGCTCACCGACCGAGCCCAGCAATCGCAGGCTGGAGCGCGAGGAGCGCTTGACGAAATCGTCTCCGGCCCCCATCAGCGAACGGATGGCGGTGGGTGCGGTATAGAAAATATTGACCTTGTGCTTGTCGATAATTTCCCAGAACCGTCCCTGATCGGGGAAATTGGGCACACCTTCGAACATCAGCGTCGTCGCGCAATTGGCCAGCGGCCCGTAGACGATATAGGAATGGCCGGTCACCCAACCCACGTCTGCCGAGCACCAGAATATCTCGCCGTCCTTGTAGTCGAACACATATTCGTGAGTCATCGCCGCATAGACGAGATAGCCACCGGTCGTGTGCAGCACGCCCTTTGGCTTGCCGGTGGAGCCGGACGTGTAGAGAATGAACAGCGGATCTTCCGCCTTCATCTTCACCGGCGGGCAATCCGGCTTCACCTTGGCGATTTCCTGATGGTACCAGAGATCGCGCCCCGGAGCCCAGCCGACCTTGCCGCCGGTACGGCGCACCACCAACACCTTGTTGACGATGACATATTGTTTCGCTGCAATGTCGATGGCGACATCGGTGTTTTCCTTGAGGGCCACCGGCTTGCCGCCGCGCACCCCTTCGTCACAGGTGATCACGAAGGTCGATTCGCAATCGACGATCCGGCCAGCCAGGGCTTCAGGCGAAAAACCGCCAAACACCACCGAATGCACAGCACCGATACGCGAACACGCCAGCATGGCATAGGTCGCTTCCGGCACCATGGGCATATAGATTGTAACGCGGTCGCCCTTCTTGACACCATGCGCCTTCAGCACATTGGCAAGCCGGCAGACATTGTCATAAAGCTGGTTATAGGTGATCCGCTTGTCGATATAGGGATTGTCGCCTTCCCAGATGATCGCGGTGCGCTCGCCATGGGTTTTCAGATGCCGGTCGATACAATTATAGGAGACATTGGTCAGCCCGTCCTCGAACCATTTGATCGGCACCTTGCCCTTGAAACTGGTGTTCTTGGCCTTGGTATACGGCTTGAACCAATCGATCCGCTTGCCGTGCTTGGACCAGAACTTCTCCGGCTCCTCAATGCTTTCCTCGTACCATTTCAGGTATTTGTCGTTATCGATCAAAGCCTGGGCCTTGGCGGCCTTTAAAACGGTATAGGTCTTCGCAGACATGAAATCCTCCTGATGTGACGCAGCCATGACAGGCTGCGGAGAGCTCCTCACCTCTCTCAACATGCGACCTGGCATGACGCGGTGCAGTGGCTCTGCATCATGATATAGGTGTCATACTGCCAATTCTTATCAGGTCGCCACATGGCGGCAATTAGACAAAGGTCATTTGTCTTTCAAAGAATTGCATTTCTGCGTCAACCGGCGTATATAGCCGTTGATTTCCCGGAAATTCTGGTTGTATCCACGGCTCGCGCCCGACGGCGCGTACCTACAGAAGGATTGTAATTGCATGGCCCAGACACTGCTTATGCCAAAGGCAACGGCCGTATGGCTCGTAGACAATACGGCGCTGTCATTCGAGCAGATCGCCCAGTTCTGCAAGCTGCACCCGCTTGAGGTAAAAGCCATTGCCGATGGCGAAGCCGCGCAAGGCATCAAGGGTCTTGATCCCATTGCCACCGGCCAGCTTTCCCGCGACGAGATCGCGCGCGGCGAAAAAGATATTGCCCACAAGCTGAAGATTTCCGAACCGAAGGTGCGCGTGCCTGATTCGAAGCGCCGTGGCCCCCGCTATACGCCGGTCTCCAAGCGTCAGGACCGCCCGAACGCCATTCTCTGGCTGGTGCGCAATCATCCTGAGCTGAAGGATGCGCAGATTTCCCGGCTGGTCGGCACCACCAAGAGCACGATCGAGCAGATCCGCGACCGCAGCCACTGGAATTCGGCCAATCTCGCGCCGATGGACCCTGTGACGCTTGGCCTGTGCAGCCAGATCGATCTGGACATGGAAGTGGAAAAGGCCTCGAAGGGCCGGCCTCTGCCGACGGCTGCCGAGCTGGGCGCCACCCTGCAATCGGCTTCGCAGACCGAACATCTCGATTTCTACGCCCAGGAAGAGGAAAAGGAAATCGATGCCAATGCCGTGTTCAAGAAGCTGCAATCGCTGAAATCGACCACTCCCGAAGAAGAAGACGATCAGTACTGATCCTCAGCTTTCATTGTGGAAAATTCAAACCCCGGTGGCTCCGCCCCGGGGTTTTATTCTGATTGCAGACGGCCAGCGGCGATTATTGAACGAGCTGTCAGCGATGGCCGAAAATCGCCGATCCCACCCGCACACTCGTGGCGCCGAAGGCAATTGCCGTCTCGTAATCACCCGACATGCCCATCGACAAGCGTTCAACGCCGCATTGCCCGGCCAGCTTCGCCAGAAGGGCGAAATGCGGCCCGGGATTTTCATCGGCTGGCGGAATGCACATCAGTCCCACAATATCGAGGCCGAGTTCTGACCGGCAAAGCGTGACAAAATCCACCGTGTCCTGTGGGGCAATGCCCGCCTTTTGCGGCTCCAGGCCGGTATTGACCTGCACATACAGGCACAGCCTCCGGTCCTGCTTTGCCATTTCCTCGGCCAGCGCGCGCGCGATCTTTTCCCGGTCTACCGTCTCAATCACATCGAACAGCGCCACGGCTTCCGCAGCCTTGTTGGATTGCAAAGGTCCGATCAAATGCAGCTCGATCCCAGGTGTTTCGGCTTTCAGTTCCGGCCATTTTCCTTGCGATTCCTGCACGCGGTTTTCACCGAACACCCGCTGGCCATGCAGAATGACCGGGCGGATCGCCTCCGCATCGAAGGTTTTGGAAACCGCGACCAGCGTGACCGCTTCGGGGTTGCGATCAGCGTCTTCGGCCGCAGCGGCGATCCGGGTCCGTACCTCATCCAGTCGTTCTTCAATGGTCATCGCCAGCAATCCGTATTTTGAAATTCCGCCTGTTTTCGCGGCACTGGCCGCGAAAGGCAAGAGCCTTGCAAGTGCATTATAGGCACCGCAGCAAGGAATGCGTCCCAGGATGGCCCGATTCCGGCGCAAAACCTTGACGCTAGAGCTGTTTCATGGTGAAGGTCCACCCAAATTTTCAAGCAATCCGGACGTAGCATCCCATGAGTACAGAACGTTACAATCCGCGCGATGCGGAACCTCGTTGGCAGGAAAAATGGTCTGAGGCGAAAATCTTCGAGACCGATAACAACGATCCTCGCGAAAAATACTACGTACTCGAAATGTTCCCCTACCCGTCTGGCCGGATTCACATCGGCCATGTGCGCAATTATGCCATGGGCGATGTCGTGGCCCGCTACAAACGCGCCCGCGGCTATAATGTCCTGCATCCAATGGGTTGGGACGCTTTCGGCATGCCCGCCGAAAACGCCGCCATGCAGAACAAGGTTCATCCCAAGGACTGGACCTACCAGAATATCGCCTCCATGCGCGCCCAGCTGAAATCCATGGGCCTGTCGCTGGACTGGTCGCGTGAATTCGCCACCTGCGATGTCGAATATTACCAACGCCAGCAATATCTCTTCCTCGACATGATGGAAAAGGGCCTCGTCTATCGCAAGCAGTCCAAAGTTAACTGGGACCCGGTCGATCAAACGGTTCTGGCCAATGAACAGGTGATCGATGGCCGCGGTTGGCGCTCCGGCGCTTTGGTCGAGCAGCGCGAACTGACCCAATGGTTCTTCAAGATCACCGATTTCGCCCAGGATTTGCTGGACGCCCTGGACACGCTGGATCATTGGCCGGAAAAGGTCCGGCTGATGCAGAAAAACTGGATTGGCCGTTCCGAAGGCCTTGCCATTCGTTGGGAGATCGCCGCTGGCACCGGCCCGCAGGGCTTTACCGACGTGCAGGTCTATACGACCCGTCCTGACACGCTGTTCGGCGCCAGCTTCCTGGCAATTGCTGCGGATCACCCATTGGCCAAGGCGCTGTCGGAAACATCCAGCGACATCGCTGCCTTCTGCGACGAATGCCGCAGGGCAGGGACCTCGCTGGCTGCCTTGGAAACCGCCGAGAAAAAGGGCTTGGACACCGGCATCAAGGTCAAGCATCCGCTTGATCCCAACTGGGAATTGCCGGTCTATATCGCCAATTTCGTTCTGATGGACTATGGCACGGGCGCGATCTTCGCCTGCCCGTCCGGAGACCAGAGAGATCTGGATTTCGCCCGGAAATATGGTTTACCGGTCGTGCCGGTCGTCATGCCAAAAGATGGTGACGCCGCAAGCTTTACCGTCAGCGATACCGCTTATGACGGCGATGGCGTGATGATCAATTCCCGCTTTCTGGACGGTTTAACGACACAGGAGGCCTTCGATGTCGTCGCAGGCAAACTCACCGCTGCACAGCTCGGCAATGAACCTGTCGCAGAGCGTCGGGTAAACTTCCGCCTGCGCGACTGGGGCGTGTCACGCCAGCGCTATTGGGGCTGCCCGATCCCGGTCATTCACTGCGATGACTGCGGTGTTGTTCCAGTCCCGAAACAGGATCTGCCGGTCAAGCTGCCGGATGACGTCACCTTCGATGTACCCGGCAACCCGCTGGACCGCCACCCAACCTGGCGCAACGTTTCCTGCCCGTGCTGTGGCAAGGCAGCCCGGCGTGAAACCGATACGATGGACACATTTGTCGATTCTAGCTGGTATTACACCCGTTTCACGGCACCATGGGAAGATAAGCCGACCGATCCGGCTGTGGCCAATCATTGGCTGCCAGTCGATCAATATATCGGCGGCATTGAGCACGCGATCCTGCACCTGCTCTATTCCCGCTTCTTCACCCGCGCCATGCGGGAAACCGGCCATGTGGCCGTCAGCGAACCATTCAAGGGTCTGTTTACCCAGGGCATGGTCGTCCACGAGACCTACCGCCTTGGCAGCGGCGCGAATGGCGAATGGGTGGCGCCTGCCGATATCCGCGTCGAGGATGTCGATGGCACACGCCGCGCCTTCCTTTTGTCCTCCGGCGAGGAAGTGACGATTGGCTCCGTTGAAAAAATGTCGAAGTCGAAAAAGAACGTCATCGACCCCGATGATATTCTGGGCTCCTACGGCGCCGATACCGCCCGCTTTTTCGTTTTGTCGGATTCACCACCGGATCGGGACGTGATCTGGTCGGAAGCCGGTATCGAAGGCTCGCATCGCTTCGTCCAGCGGCTTTGGCGGCTGATTTCCGAGGCTGCTGACGTGCTGAGAACCTCTGCATCGACTCCGGCTAAGGATGGTCCGGGCAGGGCGGTTTCTCAAGCTGCCCACAAGACCTTGCAGGCTGTCGGTGCCGATCTGGACAAACTGGCGTTCAACAAGGCTGTGGCGCGGATCTACGAGTTGCTCAACACTCTGGCAGCGCCGCTGACGCAGGTGGCATCCGGAAACGCAGATACCAGCTTCGTCGCTGCGGTGCGCAACGCTACAGAAATACTGATCCAGATCATTGCGCCGATGATGCCGCATCTGGCCGAAGAATGCTGGGCGGTGCTGGGCCATTCCGGAATGGTGGCGCAAGCAGACTGGCCAGTTTTCGACGCTGAATTGGTGGCTGAAAACGAAGTGGTCATGCCGGTACAGATCAACGGCAAGAAGAAGGCCGAATTGACAATCGGTCGCGATGCGGATCAGAATGCCGTTAGCCAAGCGGTGCTCGATCTGGATGCCGTCAAAGCCGCTCTTCAAGGGCAAGCTCCTAAGAAGATCATTGTGGTTCCGCAGAGGATTGTGAACATTGTCGTCTGATTCACGCGTAAATTTATCCCGTCGCGCGGTTCTCGCCGCGTCCGTTGGTTTGCTTGGCGCCCTTGCGGGCTGCCAGGTCAGACCGCTTTATGGCGAGGCACTAGGCACCCGTAAATTGATGGCCTCGATTGGCTTCTCGCCGGCAACGGACAGAGTTGGACAAGAGGTTCGCAATCGGTTGATCTTCCTTGCTGCCGGTGGGCAGGGTGAACCGGCCCATCCCGAATACTTTTTAACGCTTGTCGTGAAAACTGACACGACAGAAGTCCTGATCAACGAAAGCACCGACCGCGCAACAGCTGGCCGCGTGACGGTCAGCGCTGACTATACCCTGAAGAAGGCAAGCGACCTTTCAGTCATGCGTATCGCCCATCGTCAGGCCGTGGCGCTGGTGGACTTTCCGACCCAGGAATTTGCCAAGCTTCGCGCTGTAAGAGATGCTGAAAATCGTGCTGCGCGGGAATTGGCGGAGTTGATCTCTGCAGATTTGGCTAGTCTGCTGGTTCGTAAATAATAAACGCGGGTTTTTTCAACATGGAGAGCCCGGGATTTTCGATGGGATGTGCCTGAAATCGCAATGCACAGCGCTATAGGTTGCTTGGGATCACATTGAACCGGACAACCTATAGACATCCTTCAACCCGCTCGTCTTAATGGAAAACCGGTTTTACTTTTTCCTGAAAAATTCTTGAGCATCATGCGTTTAATCAAACGCATGATGCTCTATCACTTTAAATTTGCTGCACTGCCTGTCTGATACACGGTCAAGCGGAGAGACTTGAAGCCATGGTTGAAGTCAAGTCACACGAATTCGATGGCTTTCTGCAAAAATCAGTCCGCCACTACAAGATGTTTCTGGTCTATGGCCCGGATGTTGGCCTTGTGGCGGAACGCGCGGCAGCCCTTGCCAAATCGACTGGCGTTGCGCTTGACGATCCCTTCTCGGTCATTCGGCTGGATAGCAGCGACCTGCAGAGCGATCCGGGAAAACTATTGGATGAAATGAACGCCCTCGGCCTATTCGGCGGTGACAGGCTTGTCTGGATCCGTGGTATCGCCAATGAAAAGAGTGTGGTGGATGGGCTACAAATTCTTGCGAGCGATCCGCCAGACTCCAGTTGTCTCATCTTGGAGGCTGGGGATCTCAAAAAGGGATCAGCGACCCGGAAAATAGCCGAGCCAGCCCGCAATATCGCAGTTATTCCCTGCTATCAGGACGATGCACGCGCCATCAATGCCTTGATTGACGCGGAATTCAGCGCCGCAGGAAAGAGACTGACGCCTGCGGCTCGTTCACTGCTCAGTGAAAGTCTAGGCGGTGACCGCCGCGCATCTCGCAATGAGATATCCAAGCTGCTGCTCTATTGTCTGCATGACGATCTCGTCGATGAAACCCATGTCGAGCAGATTATTGGAGATGCCAGCGCCGTTTCGACGGACGAAGCGGTAGATGCCGTGCTTGCTGGCAATTCCGACGCTCTCTTGCATGCCGTCCAGAAAATTGCCACCTCCAAAACACCCATGTTCCTGGTTCTTCAGGGGTGCCTTCGACAGTTTCAGTTGCTGGACATTATGCGAAGTGAGATGGATGAAAAACGCCAACAGGCTGGCCAAGTCATGCAAACGCTTGGCCGTCAGATACATTTCAAGCGAAAGCCACTGTTTGAAAAATCTCTAAAGAATTGGCCGTCCGACGCCCTTTCAGTCGAGATGCGCCGATTACAGGCAGCTATTCTCGCCAGCAGACGTCAGCCATCTTTAGAAGACAGCCTGTCGCTTCAAACCCTTCTGGCCATTACCCTGCAATCGGCCAGGAGAAGCCGCCAGTAACTTCTTCTGCTTGCCATTTCACGCTCAGGAAATGGCAAAGAATATTGTCTTCTGCTTTATTTGGAAGATAAACGGCAGCGCAAAAGTCCATTCAGAGGCTAGCGCGCCTCAAGCAACCGGCAAATTTCCTCAAGCTGCTCCAGGGTTTTGTAATTGATTCGAAGCTGGCCACCGCCACCTTTGTGATTGATCGACACATCCAATCCCAAACGATCCGATAGGCTTCTCTCCAATGCGACTGTATCAGAGTCCTTTGCAGGCGCCACGTGCGGCTTTGGCTGGCCTTGGCCCTTGATGTCGTTTTGCGCCAGACGCTCAGCATCTCGGACCGACATGCCTTTGGACACGATCTGACGGGCCAAGCTATTCGGGTCCGATGTCGAGACCAAAGCACGAGCATGACCGGCAGACAGAGAACCGTCTGCTAGCATATCGCGCACTGGATCAGGAAGCTTCAAAAGCCGCAGGCTGTTCGCCACATGGCTGCGGCTCTTGCCGATAATCTCCCCGAGATCATTCTGGGTATATCCATGTTCTGCAATCAGTTGTTCATATCCCATCGCCTCTTCGAGCGGATTGAGATCAGCACGTTGAACGTTTTCGACAATTGCCAATTCCAGAGCGGTGCGATCATCCACATCGCGAACGATAACGGGTATTTCTACCAATCCGGCGAGCTGGGCTGCCCGCCAGCGACGTTCGCCAGCAATGATTTCGTAACGGCCTGTTGCAATCGTTCGCACCACGACTGGCTGCACAATGCCGTGTTGGCGAATGGAGCCAGCAAGTTCCTGAAGAACCGTTTCGTCAAAGTAACGACGAGGATTGCGTGGATTACGAGACACAAATTCAATCGGCACCATCCGGTCGGCAGAGACCACAGCTCTGCTTTCATCGACAGGAACAGGTTGATCCATTTCGCCAATCAAGGCGGCCAAACCACGACCAAGACGCCGTTTCGAAATATCGTCGTTCATCACGAACCTCTTCGTTCACTCTTCACGCTGGAACAGGCTTTTACTCGCCACGTCAACACCATTCAAATCGTCAAAACCATACCCATAGGCGCAGGACAGACGATCTAAGCCGCGCGACGTTGCCTCTCCCTTTGGATAACTTCTGACGCCAATTGCAGATAAGCCTGACTGCCTGCGCATTTCAGGTCATAAAGAATAGCCGGCTTTCCATAAGACGGTGCTTCCGAGACCCTGACGTTGCGCGGAATGAGCGTGTGATAGACCTTTTCACCCAAATGGCTCCGGACGTCTGTCACCACCTGCTGAGCGAGATTATTCCGGGAGTCGAACATTGTCAGAACAATGCCTTGGATATCCAAGGTGGGATTAACGTTGCGCCTGACCTGACCAATCGTTTCAAGCAATTGGCTAAGACCTTCCAGTGCAAAAAACTCACATTGGAGCGGTACCAAAATAGAATGCGCCGCAGCCATAGCGTTCATTGTCAGCAAATTAAAAGACGGAGGGCAATCGACCAGCACATAGGAATAGGCCAATCCATCTTGAGATTGCAAAGCAGCCTTCAAGCGAAACACCCGATCAGCCTTCT
The DNA here is from genome assembly GCF_013426735.1 of Agrobacterium vitis. Taxonomy (NCBI): domain Bacteria; kingdom Pseudomonadati; phylum Pseudomonadota; class Alphaproteobacteria; order Hyphomicrobiales; family Rhizobiaceae; genus Gillisella; species Gillisella vitis. The sequence goes on along the minus strand of NZ_AP023272.1, from coordinate 396,714 downwards.
GGGCGATTTCCATCTCAAGCCCCAGCAAGTCGAGGGTGGAGGGTACAATCGACAGATTAGGCACCGCAGTATCGATAACCGTTTCGGAAACGCTATGGCTTCCGATCAATAAATCATAGGAGGACAATTTGCGGTCACGGCGGTCAATTCCCAAACCCGTGCTTGCGTTGCCTTGGGGATCGAGATCGACAATCAATACTCTTTCGCCAATCGCAGCCAATGCGGTTGCAAGATTAATGGCGGTCGTAGTCTTGCCGACACCGCCTTTTTGATTGGCAATCGTTATGATCCGGTTCTTCTCGTGGGGCATGAGGTCACCTGACTGATCTTACTTTGATCGTGCAAGCCCGCTCACTTCCAGGATGACAGAGTCGGCTTCAAGCACGCTAGGATGTATTATCAGATCAAACGTCCATCGGTCACGCGCATTGTTAACTTCAGACTGGTAATCCCGACCTTTATGCAGGAGAAAATTAAGATCTTTGTTTTTTTCGGCCCAAGGAGACGCATAAGAAAAAAGCAGATCGAGATCGGCAAGCGCTCGAGCCGAAATTGTATTGCAAGCAGACAGACTTTTATGTGCTTCTTCGATTCGCACGGGATGAACTCTGCCTCGGGCCCCGGTTTCCATCAGAGCCGTGCGGAGGAACGCAGCTTTTTTATTATTGCTCTCGACCAAATCGACCCAGCCGTCGCTCTTTTCCGACAATAAAATCGCAGTAATGACACCCGGAAATCCGCCACCACTTCCCAAGTCGATCCAGTGCTGTGGGTTCGAACGAAGCTTAAACAGCTGCGCGCTATCAATGACATGTCGATGCCAGATCTGATCTTTCGTTGAATTGGCAACAAGGTTGATGACCTTGGACCATTTGCCAAACAGATCGACGAAATGATCCAGTTTTTCGTATGTTTCACGTGAAACACGTAGACCGGTAAGCCGCTGAAAGAGACTCGCGGACATTGCATCAACCGACATGTCGCAACATACCCTTGTTTAAGAAAGCGATAAGCAGAGAAATGGCCGCGGGGGTCATACCCTCGACCTTGGCGGCCTGGGAGAGATTTTCAGGACGGGTCTTTTCCAGTTTCTGCTTTAGCTCGTTGGATAGGCCCGATAAGGAAGCATAATCGAAATCCTTTGGAATCAGTCTATCTTCATCTCGTTTGATTGCGGCAATATCGGCATTTTGTCGATCCATATAAACAGCATAGGTCGCGTGAATTTCAACAGCCTCCGCGACCTTAGTATCTAGAGCGGAAAGGTCAGGCCAGAGCCGCGAGAGATCGGCAATCGAAATATTGGGATAAGCCAACAGTTCGAGAGCGCTGCGCCGACGCCCGTCTTGGTTGACTGGAATTCCAACGGCAACTGCTTCATTCGGTGTCAGTTTCCTCGCCTCAAACATCTGGATCGTTTCATCAATCTGACGCTTGTAGTGCTTAAATCGTGTCTCCTGGTCTGAAGCGATACATCCGAGCGCGATACCCATAGGCGTCAAACGCATATCGGCATTATCCGCCCGAAGCGACAAACGAAACTCAGCACGCGAGGTGAACATCCTATAGGGCTCAGTCACGCCATGGCTGATCAAATCATCAATCAACACGCCAATATACGATTGAGCCCGGCTGAAATGAACCACATCCTGGCCGCCTGCCGTGCGTGCGGCATTGAATCCTGCTACCAAGCCTTGTGCCGCAGCTTCTTCATAACCAGTGGTTCCATTGATCTGCCCCGCGAGATAGAGACCATTCAGCCTTTTCAATTCGAGGCTCGCCGACAATTCCCGCGGGTCTATGTGGTCATATTCGATTGCATAGGCACTCTGGAGAATGGTCACATTTTCCAAGCCGGGCAGAGTTCTCATGAACTCTCTCTGCACGGACTCCGGCAAAGACGTCGATATTCCATTTGGATAGACCGTATAGTCATCCAAGCCCTCCGGCTCCAGGAAAACCTGATGGCCGTCCCTATCTCCAAACCGGCTGATCTTATCCTCAATCGAAGGACAGTAGCGTGGGCCGACACCTTCGATCTGCCCAGAATACATGGCAGAGAGATGAATATTATCTCGAATGATTGTGTGGGTTGCGGCAGTGGTACGGGTAATTCCACATTCGATCTGTGGATTGGTAATCCGATCGGTCATGAACGAGAATGGGACTGGTTGCTCATCAGCCGCCTGCATTTCGAGCTGTGCCCAATCAATAGTTCGACCATCCAACCTGGCCGGAGTTCCGGTTTTCAACCGACCCAGCCTTAGGCCCAACCGCCCCAATGTCGCGCTCAAACCAAGCGAAGGGGCTTCGCCAACACGTCCGGCCGGAATTTTTGTCTGTCCAATATGGATGAGACCGCGCAAAAAAGTACCGGAGGTCAATATCACTGACGCGCTGGACAGACTTTGCCCGTCTGCCAAAATAACCCCTTTAACCGTGCCATTTTCGACATCAAGATCGAACACATCCCCTTCGATGATCTCGAGCTGTGGATAATTGAAGAGAACATTTTGTACGGCTTGGCGGTAAAGCTTTCGGTCGGCTTGCGTTCTCGGTCCTCGTACCGCTGGTCCTTTCTTACGGTTAAGCAACCGGAACTGAATTCCAGCGGCATCAGCACATCTGCCCATGAGTCCGCCGAGCGCATCAATTTCCCGGACAAGATGCCCTTTGCCCAAACCGCCAATGGCCGGATTACAAGACATAACACCGATCGTATCGCGCCGATGCGTCACTAGGCATGTTCGCGCACCAAGCCGCGCGCTTGCATAGGCAGCTTCACTGCCCGCATGCCCCCCGCCAATCACAATCACATCAAATCGCCGCGGCATCATTTTCATCTCGACCACCAGTGTTTCACGTGAATCATTTTCCGACACAAAATTCCGAAAAGATTTTGCCCAAAAGCGTTTCGGTATCGATACGCCCAACCAGGCGACCCAGCGAGTCACTGGCCAAACGCAGGAAATCCGCCCTGATTTCCAAGCTCAGTCGCCCATCCAAGGCCTGCTCAATGTAAGAAACTGCATCTCGCAGGCATTCAATATGTCGCAAGCGACTTGGGATCACTGATTCACTCTGACCAAACCGTTTCCGAATCGAATCAAGAATTACGCTTCGGACCCTATCCACATCGTCTGCAACATAAGTCGAAATGACGAGATCTCGTCCAATCTCATCACTTGCCGACACAAGATCAAGTTTTGTGCCTATGGTGATAAACGGAACCGAAACAATATTAATTGTGTGGCCTGGAGATGAAACGTCATCAAGCAATAGAACGAGATCGGCTTCTTCGACCTTGCGCAATGCCCGCCGTATGCCTTCCTGTTCGATGACCTCTTCGGTCTCTCGAATACCGGCGGTGTCATACAGGCGAACAACATATCCTTCAAGGTCTATATCACATTGCAGAACGTCCCGTGTCGTCCCGGCATAATGGGTAACAATCGCTACATCCCGACCAGCAAGCGCATTAATGAGGCTCGACTTGCCAGCGTTAGGAGGCCCAGCAATCACAACGTTGAAACCGTCACGAATGATCTCACCTCGCCGGTCATCGACAATAGCCGCTGAAATCTGCGTGCGGAGGTCGGCAATGGTATCCCAAACCTGATCTGACACCGAGCCGGGAATATCCCCTTCATCGGCAAAATCCAACTCAGCCTCAATCATCGCGCGGCCATAGATCAATTTCTCACGCCAGCTCTCATAGATACCGGTCGCGTGACCGCTGGCTTGGGCTAGAGCTTGGCGCCGCTGCATTTCTGTTTCCGCTGCCAGCAGATCGGCTAGGCCTTCAATTTCGACCAAATCCAGCTTTCCGTTTTCGAAAGCGCGTCTCGAAAACTCTCCTGGCTCTGCAAGGCGGCAACCGGAGAACGAGGCCAGTGTCGAAAGCAAAACACTTACCACGGCACGACTCCCATGCACGTGTAGTTCCCCGCAATCCTCACCAGTGAACGAGGAGGGGCCGGAGAAGAAAAGGACCAGTCCGCGGTCAATCACCAGTCCATCACGGTGCCGAATCGATCGTAACGTGGCCTGGCGTGGCTCAGGAACCATACCACAAAGTTCTGTTAAAACGGCTTGGACATCAGGACCCGATAACCGAATGACGGCTACACCACTCGGAAGCGATCCGGTCGAGAGGGCAAAAATAGTATCGACTGCCATTGCTTGAACTTACTCCTTGAACCCGCAACCTGCCTTGTGCTTGGGCATGCTTCATAATCAACAGTGTGCCCCAAATGCAAAACCCCCGACCTTGCGGTCGGAGGTTGAAACTATGAATCCGGCTTAAGAAAGCGAGAGCGATCAGGTATTCATCGATTCGAAGAAATCGCCATTGGTCTTCGTCTGTTTCAATTTGTCGATCAGGAATTCGATAGCGTCGGTTGTTCCCATTGGAGCAAGAATCCGGCGAAGAACAAAGATCTTCTGAAGGTCCTGACGCGGCACAAGCAAGTCTTCTTTGCGCGTTCCGGATTTCAGAATATCCATGGACGGGAAGATACGTTTGTCGGCAACCTTGCGGTCAAGCACAATTTCGGAATTGCCGGTACCTTTGAACTCTTCAAAGATCACTTCGTCCATACGGCTGCCGGTATCGATCAACGCGGTTGCAATAATCGTCAGCGAACCACCTTCTTCGATATTACGCGCTGCGCCAAAGAAGCGCTTGGGGCGTTGCAGCGCATTGGCATCGACACCACCCGTCAGGACCTTGCCAGAAGACGGAACGACGGTGTTGTAGGCACGGCCAAGGCGGGTAATGGAATCGAGCAGGATGACAACGTCACGACCGTGCTCAACCAACCGTTTGGCCTTCTCAATGACCATTTCCGCGACCTGAACATGGCGCACGGCCGGCTCGTCAAAGGTGGAGGAAACGACTTCGCCCCGCACGGAACGCTGCATATCCGTCACTTCTTCAGGACGTTCATCGATCAGAAGGACGATCAGATAGCATTCCGGATGGTTGGCGGTAATGGAATGAGCGATATTCTGGAGCAGGACGGTTTTACCAGTCCGCGGCGGCGCGACGATCAAGCCACGCTGGCCTTTGCCAAGCGGCGCAACCAGATCGATGACCCGGGAGGAAAGATCCTTGGAGGTAGGAATCTCCAATTCCATCTTGAACCGCTCATTCGGGTAGAGCGGCGTCAGGTTATCGAAGTGGACCTTATGGCGGATCTTTTCCGGATCCTCGAAATTGATCGTATTGACTTTCAGCAGCGCGAAATAGCGCTCGCCTTCCTTGGGTCCGCGGATCGGTCCTTCGACGGTATCGCCGGTCTTCAGCGAAAACCGACGGATCTGCGACGGCGAAATATAGATGTCGTCCGGACCCGGCAAATAGTTGGCATTGGCCGAACGCATGAACCCGAAACCATCCTGCAGGACTTCGACAACGCCTTCACCAATGATTTCGACATCCTGGCTGGCCAGCATTTTCAAAATGGCAAACATCAATTCCTGTTTGCGCATCGTGCTGGCATTTTCGACCTCAAGCGATTCCGCAAAGGCCAGCAGATCGGTTGGCGATTTGCTCTTGAGTTCTTGTAGCTTCATTTCAGCCATGAAGGGGACCATAATTTAAAACTGTTGGGGAAGGCGTGCGGGGGATAAATTCGGTTCTGCCAGCGAAACCGGCGAATACGAGAAATGCATGCCATGAAGAGGGGTAGCGGGAAAATAGCGATTCATAGGGCGCGCCGCAAGAGGCGGCAGAAATTTCATTCACATTTCGGTCAACTTGTCAGTGAGAACCTTGCTTTAGAAGGGTTTTACAATGACCAGAATGACAATCACGATCATCAGGACTGTCGGGATTTCATTGAAAGCCCGCCAAAATCGCGGGGTTTTCAAATACTCGCCGTTGGCAAAGGATTTTGTGGCCATGCCGAGATATTCGTTAGCGAGGGTGAGACAAACAACCGCAGCCAGTTTTGCGTGCAGCCATCCGCCGTGGAATCCAAAAACCGACCAGGCGAGATAAAGACCCAGAATCCAGGAAAGGGCCATTGCAGGACGCATGATCACATTCATCAGGCGACGCTCCATAACCGCAAATGTCTCGGCTTGGAGCGATCCCTTCGGCGCATCGAAATGGTAGATCAGCAGCCGCGGCATATAGAGCAGGCCCGCCATCCAGGAGATGATCGCGATGACATGCAAGGCCTTTATCCAGAGATAGGATTGATCGGGGCCAGCCCAAAACAAGGCAATCACGATCAGGCAAAAAATGGCAAGGGCCACCAAGGCCCGCAGGCGTGCGGTCTTCCCAGCTGTTTCTCCGCTTTGCCTGCCACTCATCTCATTGCACCTTTTGCCTGACATGCTGCACGAGCTCTCGCACCGTTTCCGGATCGGCTTGTGGCGTAATCCCATGGCCCAGATTGAAGATCAGCGGACCGGTCCCGAGCCGGTCCAGGATCCTGTCTATGCCATCACGCATCGCCTGACCACCGGCAACCGCCAGCATCGGATCGAGATTACCCTGAACAGGTCCGTCTTTTTGCAACTCGGCGGCAAAGGACAAAGGCACACTCCAATCCAGCCCAATTGCGTCAGCTCCGGTCCGGCGACGGTAATCCTTCAGGAGTGTTCCAGCCCCTTTCGCAAAACTGATGATTTTCGCGTCGGGGCGGCTGAGACGCAGTTTGTCGATGATCCGTTTGACTGGCTTGACACAAAAATCCGCAAATTCCTCTTCACCCAGAACCCCAGCCCAGGAATCAAAGATTTGCACCGCATCTGCACCAGCGTCGATCTGCGCCTGCAAATATTCGGCAGAAAGATCAGCGAGGTGATCCAGAAGCCGCAGGAAAGCCTGGCGATGTCGATAGGCAAACAGGCGGGCCGGGGCCTGATCCGGGGTGCCATGCCCGGCGATCATATAGGTTGCCACAGTCCAGGGGGCACCACAAAATCCAAGCAGAGTGGTTTCATCCGGCAATGTCTGGCGTAATCGCGACACTGTTTCGATCACCGGGTTCAGATGCGGGAAAACCGATTGGTCCGGTAAATCCAGAATCTCATCGGCGGTGATCGGCGTCATTTCAGGGCCTTTGCCTTCGGTGAAGGTGACGTTTCGATTCAGGGCATCGGGAATGACGAGAATGTCGGAAAACAGAATGGCAGCATCGAATGCGTAACGGCGGATTGGCTGGAGCGTGACTTCCGTCGCCAGTTCCGGGGAATAACAGAGATCGAGGAAACTTCCGGCCTGTGCCCGCGTTTGACGATATTCTGGGAGATAGCGGCCAGCCTGACGCATCAGCCAGATTGGCGGTGGTGAAAGGCTCTGGCCTTCAAGCACTTTCAGGACTTTACGGTTTTCAGCGCTCAAAGTCATGCCTTTCAAATTATAAAAAGAGAGATCTTTCTTTTTTCTATTTCTAAGAGTCTGTGAGTAGCAAGGGTTAAAGACAATGCACAGATTAACGATGTTTTAAGGCGGGAAATCCTGCGGCGGGGAGTGAACGATGGGGAATTTGGATAATTGTACCGGCATATCATAAAAAGCCAATTATAATCAGAATGATAAGGTCAGCATAAAGAATAGCTCGGCCTGTGGATAGAGTGGGGATTTGGGCTGAACAGATAAAAAACGGCCACCTTATGCACAGGGCCTGTGAAAACGACGCTGAACGGGTTAGTGCTGTGGAAAAACCGGCTGATATCCCCAGGGCGAAACGCCGGGGGGAAAGTCAGGCTGATTTCTACAGGTCTATCAACAGCAGGGTCAGGATAACGTGGAGAACAGAAAAAACTTCTTTCATCTGCACCTCATTTCTGACTCAACGGGAGAAACCCTGATCTCGGCTGGACGGGCAGCAGCGGTTCAGTTTCCGCATTCCAATCCGATCGAGCATGTCTATCCACTGGTGCGCAACCGCCGGCAGGCGGATGCCGTGCTCCAATCGATCGATAAGGAACCCGGCATCGTTCTTTACACCATTGTCGATCCGGAGCTGGCGGACTTTATTGATCGGCGTTGTATCGAGATCGGTGTACCCAGCGTTAACGTGCTTGAGCCTGTTATCGGGACGTTTCAGGCCTATCTTGGTCCACTGGCGCGTCGGCGCGTCGGCGCCCAGCATGTGATGAATGCCGATTATTTTGCGCGTATTGAGGCGCTGAATTACACGATGGATCACGATGATGGCCAGATGGCCGAGGATTACGACCAGGCAGACGTCGTTCTGGTAGGGATCAGTCGTACATCGAAAACCCCGACCAGCATCTATCTCGCCAATCGTGGCATTAAGACCGCCAATATTCCCATCGTGCCAGATTCGCCCTTACCCGAATCGCTGCTCGCTGCAAAAGGGCCATTGATCGTTGGATTGATCGCCACGTCTGATCGGATTTCACAAGTTCGCGGCCATCGTGAATTGGGAACCGTCAGTGGTTTCGATCCAAGCGATTATACGGACAGGGCGAGCATTGCAGAAGAATTGAAATATGCCCGTTCGCTGTGTGCCCGTCACAATTGGCCGGTCATTGATGTGACGCGGCGATCAATTGAAGAGACAGCAGCGGCAATCATTGCGCTGCGTGCCAAGCCGCGCTAATGCCGGATAGTTTTTTAAAGTTGAGGCAATCATGTCAATTCCCGTTATTCTTGCATCGACCAGCCCTTTCCGCCGGCAATTGCTGGAGCAGGCCGGTTTGCGCTTCACGGTCATGGCACCCGATATCGATGAGCGCGAAATCGAAGGTCGGGTCGAACATCAGCACGTGTCACCACAAGAGCTGGCTCAGGTGCTGGCCTGCGAAAAGGCTTTGGCCGTGAGCCGGCAGGCCCCGGATGGTCTTGTGATCGGCGGCGATCAGGTTTTGGCTCTGGGCGACCGTGTCTATCATAAACCGAAGGATCTCAGCGTCGCTCGTGACCAATTGCTCAGCTTGCGGGGTGAAACCCATGTGCTTTATAGCGCGCTGGCGCTGGCGAGACAGGGTGAAGTGATCTGGCGGCATGTCTCCCTGGCTCGGATGACGATGCGGATGTTCAGTGAGACGTTTCTGGACGACTATCTCGATCGGGTAGGCGGGGCAATCCTGAAAAGCGTTGGTGGCTACCAGATCGAAGGCTTGGGTGTGCAGTTGTTTTCGGATATCGTCGGGGACTATTTTACCATCGTCGGCGTGCCGCTTTTGCCTTTGATGGAGAAACTACGCGAATTGGATGTTGTGCATGCATGATTCACGTGAAACATTTCTGACGGGCGCCTTTGTTGCCGGCTATCCAATCAAGCATTCACGGTCGCCGATCATTCACAGCTATTGGCTTCAACAGCACGGTCTCATCGGTGGCTATGATAAACTGGAGATCGATCCGGCAGATATCGTGGATTTCTTCGCCCGAATGAAGTCGGGCAAGACCCGCTATCGGGGTGGTAACATTACCATTCCGCATAAAGAAGCGGCTTTTCAGATAGCGGATGTCCCCGACATGGTGGCCAGGCAACTCGGGGCTGCCAATACGCTTTGGCTTGAAAACGGTCTTATCCATGCCACCAATACCGATGTTTACGGTTTTCTGGCCAATCTGGACCAGGGACATGCCGGCTGGGACAAGGCGCGTAAGGCTGTTGTGCTGGGGGCGGGTGGTGCCAGTCGAGCGATCATCCAGGCACTACTGGATCGGGGATTGCAGCATGTTCATGTTGTCAATCGGACCCTGGCGCGAGCACAGGACCTGGCGGATCATTTTGGTGCGGCCGTCCATGCACATGGAAGAGAGCAACTGCAGGAGGTTTTGCAGGGCGCTGAACTTTTGGTCAACACCACATCTCTCGGCATGAACGGGGAAGATGTTCCACAGATCGACTGGGACAGGATTTCTCCCGGCGCTTTGGTAACGGATATCGTCTACACGCCGCTTGAAACCGGTCTGTTGCGGCAGGCGAGGGCAGCGGGCTTTGCCACTGTGGATGGTCTTGGCATGCTTTTGCATCAGGCTGTACCTGGATTTGAAAAATGGTTCGGCGTCCGGCCACAGGTGACGGATGATTTGCGGCAGTTGTTGATTGCCGATCTGGAGAAGCAGCGATGATCCGCATCGGTCTGACCGGCTCGATTGGCATGGGCAAGACAACGACGGCAGATTTTTTTCGCCAGGAAGGTGTGCCGGTTTATGATGCGGATGCGGCGGTGCATGACTTGTACCGGGGTGATGCGGTCGCTCCGATTGGCGCGGTGTTTCCCGAAGCGGTTGTTTCTGGCGTTGTGGATCGGGAAATTCTCAGTCGGACTCTGGCTCAGAATCCGGGTAAACTTAAGCAACTTGAGGCAATTGTTCACCCGCTGGTGCGTGACAAGCAACAGGACTTTCTGGAAGATCAGGAATTGGCGGGCGCCGATCTGGTTGTTTTCGATATTCCGCTGCTGTTTGAAACCGGCGGAGAAAAACGGCTTGATAAGGTTGTTGTCGTCAGTTGCGATGCCGATACTCAAAGGCGTAGGGTTCTGGCGCGACCAGGCTGGAGCGAAGAAAAACTTGCGCTGGTTTTGTCACGGCAGATGCCGGATGCTGAAAAGCGCGCTCGCGCAGATTTCGTGATTGACACCGGACAAGGCCTCCAAGCCGCACAGACACAGGTGAAGGCCATCGTTTCTATGCTGCGCGGTCAAACCTGAAATCGAACCGCCAGAGTTTTTCTGGGAACATGGAAAATGGCGTGGCGTCGGAATAGTGATCTGCCAGCAGCCAAAACCTGACAATGGAGCAATAATGCGGGAAATCGTTTTCGATACGGAAACCACCGGACTGGAAAGCAAGCTGGACCGGGTGATTGAAATCGGTGGCATCGAATTGTTCAATCATTTCCCGACAGGCCGCAGTTTTCATGTCTATATCAATCCTGCCGACCGGGCCATTCACCCGGATGCCTTGGCAGTTCACGGCATTACACCTGAGTTTTTGAAGGACAAGCCGGTCTTCGCCGATATCGTCGAGGATCTGGTCGCTTTTTTCGATGGCGCAAAATGGGTGGCGCATAATGCCACATTCGACATGGGATTTATCAATGCCGAGTTCGAGCGGTTGGGTCGCCCGCCGGTCGGGCCGGAGCATGTCATCGATACCCTGTCTCTGGCGCGGCGCAAACACCCGATGGGTCCAAACTCGCTCGATGCACTTTGCCGACGCTATGGTATCGACAATTCTCATCGCACCAAGCATGGCGCCTTGCTCGATTCCGAACTTCTGGCTGAAGTCTATATCGAAATGCTGGGCGGCCGCCAGGCGACCTTCGGTCTTGAGCAGTCGGGAAACAGCGACAAACGATCCCGCAACCAGGATAGCAATGTGACGGTGGAAATTGCCGCCCGTCCGAAAACACTGGCGCCGCGTCTAACCGAGGCCGAACAGGAGCGCCATGCAGCCCTGGTCAAGCGGCTCGGCCAGAAAGCGATCTGGGCGCATTACAATCAAGGCGAATAACAGCCATCGCCTTCGATAAAAAAAGCCCGGTTCGACCGGGCTTTTTTGTGCTGAGATAAACAGCGGGATGACGCAAGGATCAGTTGACCCGGCCCTGCTCCTCGGCAAAGCGTTGGGCAAACATTTGCGCAAAATCGATCGGATCGATCATCAGCGGCGGGAAACCGCCATTGCGCGTGGCATCGGCGATGATCTGGCGTGCAAACGGGAAGAGCAGGCGCGGGCATTCGATGAACAGCACCGGCAGCATATGTTCCTGCGGGAAACCGGTGATGCGGAAGACGCCGCCATAAACCAGTTCGGCTGCAAAAACCACTTTGTCGTCGTCGCGCGCTTCGGCGGTCAGCGACAGGACCACGTCGAAATCATTGTCCGACAGCGGGTTGGCGTTGACATTGACATTGATATTGATCGAAGGGGCCTTGTCCCGGGCCTGCAGCGAGCGCGGCGCACCCGGATTTTCGAAGGACAGATCCTTGATATATTGTGCAAGGATATTCAGGGACGGGCTCTCCGCCCCATTGCTGTTTTCATTGGCCATTGGGGTTCCTCAAGGCTTTTATGGTTCGAGGCCATCTATCATTTCAAGGTGGGCCTTACAAGCCTTTCGCCCCTAGCGCTCATCCCCTGCCTTCATCTCCAGGCAGCCGGGTCCAAGAGGAGGACCCGTTGGAATTGTGCCTTTGATAATCGTTCTCATCGAGATCGATGATATCTTCAGCTTTGGACGGGCCTGGTCCTGATGATGACGGGCCGCCTGGCCCTTTTTGCCAGCCAGGTCCTCGCCCGCCGCGCTGCACGAAGACAAGTCTTGGGCTGATGATCTTCCAAAGTGCAGAGCGCACCATAGGCACCAGGAGCAGGAGGCCAAGAATATCCGTGATGAAGCCTGGCAATATCAGCAATAGTCCGCCGAACATCTGTGCCGTGCCACTCAGGACGCCTTTGGCGGCTCGTTCTGGATCGCCCGAACGTGGACGGCGCAGGCGCTGGGCGAGGCTGATCCCCTGGCTGCGGAGCACCAGCAGGCCGATGAGACTGGAGCCGATCACCAGCGCCAGCGTGGGCAGAACACCCAGCCATTGCCCGACCAGGACAAAGCCGGCGATCTCCATCAAAGGCAGTAGCAACAGGAAAAGGGCGGTCAGTCGCATTTGGTTTCCTTTAAACGATTATCGTGAGACTCTAAAGAAGTGGCATCGGCTATTTGAATGCAGCATCCAGGCAGACTATATGGAGTGAGAAAGCTTCAAATTAAACAGCGGTGCGGTGGCAATGGGTTCTAATGATTTTGTGACTCTCTTCTTTCTGGTGGCTGCGGTCCTGATTTTCTGGCAGCTGCGTAGCGTATTGGGACGTCGCACTGGCAATGAAAAGCCACCGAAAGATCCTTTCGCCGGACGCCCGGACGCTGCATCTCCAGCAGCGGAAGATGCGCGGGTCGTGACTTTACCCAGACGCGATGAGGCCGATGGCGAGGAACGTCAGACGGCAATCGACGCCTATGCCCCGGCTGGCACCCCGCTGAACCAGCAATTGCGCCAGGTCGTAGAGGTTGATCCGAGTTTCGTGCCGAAGGAATTCCTCAACGGTGCGCGCATGGCCTACGAAATGATTGTCACGGCCTTTGCAGCGGGCGACAGGAAAAGTTTAAAGGATCTGCTGTCGCGTGAGGTCTATGACGGTTTCGATGCGGCAATCACCGAACGCGAACAGCGCGGCGAAGTGATGAAGTCCACCTTTGTCGGTATCGACAAGGCGGAAATCACCGGTGCCGAAGTGCGCGGCCAGGAAGTCCAGATCACCGTGCGGCTGGTCAGCCAATTGATTTCCGCCACCTATGACAGTCACGGCGCGGTGATCGAGGGCGACGCGGAATCAGTTGGCGATGTCAACGACATCTGGACCTTTGCCCGCGACACGCGCTCACGCGATCCGAACTGGAAGCTGATCGCCACCGAATCCGACCAATGAGTGGTGAAGCGACGAAATTTCGGCTGGAGCCTGTTGGTTTCGATCAACTCCCCGGTTGGGCTGCGGATGATCCCTCGGCGCTTTTGCCGGCCATGGCCGATTGCCTGGATTATCTGACCACGGTCAAGCCTTACCGGACCGGCCAGTTGGGTTTGACCGCACAGGACCTGATGCCGCTGCTTGAAAAGGCAGCGGCATTACCACGAGCAGATGGCGACGCATTGCAGCACCTGCTGGAAGTCGAATGCCAGGTTTTTCGTATAGCACGCACGGATGGAAAGCCGGGTTTCGTTACGGCTTTTTACGAGCCCGACATCGAGGTTTCCGATCATCCCGATGATCTCTACCGCTTTCCGTTTTACCGCCGACCTGAGGATTTGATCGATCTTGACGATCAAAACCGGCCTGAAAACATCGATCCGTCCTATGTTTTTGGACGCAAGAGCGAGTCCGGCATAGCTTATTATCCGGATCGTCAGGCCATCGACCAGGGCTTTCTGGAGGGGCGCGGGCTGGAAATTGCCTGGGCGAAATCGAAAGTCGATGTATTTTTCGTCCATGTCCAGGGTGCCGCACGGCTGCGTTATGCCGATGGGCGAGTTGGGCGGATTACCTATGCAGCCAAGGCAGGCCATCCTTTTTCCGGCATCGGCGGGCTGTTGCTGAAGCGGGGTGAAATTCCTCCCGAGGCAATGTCGATGCAGGCGATCCGCGCCTGGCTCGCGTCTCATCCCGATCAGGTCGATGAGGTCTTATGGCACAATCGGTCCTATATCTTTTTCCGTGAAGCTGAAGTTGGTGACCTGTCACGCGGTCCGATTGCGGCGGCGAAAGTGCCGCTGGTGGCGGGTCGATCCCTGGCGGTGGACCGGACGATCCACACATTCGGCTTTCCGTTTTTCATTCATTCCCAAACTCTGACATCCCAAGATCCAACGGGAGTGAATAGCGGCAAGCCTTTTGCACGCCTGATGCTGGCGCTGGATACGGGGTCGGCGATTGTCGGTCCAGCGCGCGGTGACATTTTTACCGGCTCTGGCGATGAAGCAGGAAATCTCGCTGGGGCAGTGCGCAACGACGCGGATTTCTATATCCTGATCCCGAAACAGGCCGCTAAAAGCGTCGAGTCGAGGTTTGGTTGATGGCGGGCAGGGACAGGATCAGCACGGAAGATCGGATTTTGTGGGGCAAGGTGGCGCGCACCACCCGCCCCATGGCCGGTCGCCTGGAAGAGCTGACCGCCTTTGAAGACGCCTTGACGGATTTGGAAGCGTCCAAAGTGCTGGAACCCGGCCTTGCCGCCATGCGTGCCTCGCTGGAAAGTTCCGCCGCAAAGCCTGAGCCGAAGAAGCCCTCCGGCCTCCACCATCCGCTGGAGCGTCCCGTCAAGCGCAAGCTGTCGCGCGGCAAGCTCAAGCTGGAAGCTCGCATCGACCTGCACGGATTGTTCCAGAGTGAGGCCCATGCGATCCTGTTGGAATTTCTAGTGCGCGCCCATGAGCGTGGACTTCGCCACGTTTTGATCATCACTGGCAAGGGCAGTTCGATGGGCAGCGAAGGCGCCTTGAAACGGGCGGTGCCGCTATGGTTTTCCAAGCCGGAGTTCCGTTACCTGATTTCTTCCCATGAGCCAGCGGCTCCTCATCACGGCGGGGAGGGCGCGCTTTATGTCCGCTTGGCGCGCCAGGGCGGAGAGCGATTTGGCGGGGATGGACAATGACCCCCTTCGGCGATGCGGTGCGTGGGCTTCGTGAGCGCAAGGGTGTGAGCCAGAAGGACATGGCCAAGGCGATTGGCGTGACACCGGCCTATCTTTCGGCGCTCGAACATGGACGGCGCGGCAAGCCGAGCTTCGACCTCTTGCAGCGCATCGCCGGCTATTTCAACATCATCTGGGATGAGGCCGATGACCTGTTTGCCGTCGCGGGCCTTTCCCATCCCAGGGTGACGCTGGATACCGCTGGCCTACCTGCTGCCCACACCGCTTTTGCCAACCGGCTTGCAGGGATGATTCGCACCTTGTCTCCCGATGTGATAGAAGATCTCAACGCACTCCTGAGCAGATGCGAGCGGGACCGTCAAAACCCTGGAAATCCCGTGGAAGCCTGCTGAATTTCATGGCTGCGATTTGGAAGTCGCCGCAAAATCCCTATAGTCGGAAAGTGCCAACGTGGGTGATTCGCCATAATTTTTGTTGTGGTCACGCATATTGCTTATGACACTGGAAAGATCGCTGAATGACTGAAACAACCGATGAAGCAAATGCCGCCAGCACCGCCTATGGTGCTGACTCCATCAAAGTGCTGAAGGGCCTCGATGCTGTCCGCAAACGTCCCGGCATGTATATCGGTGATACGGATGATGGGTCCGGCCTGCATCATATGGTCTACGAAGTCGTTGATAACGCCATTGACGAGGCGCTCGCCGGTCACGCCGACATCGTCACGGTCACGCTGAACCCGGACGGATCAGTGACCGTGACCGACAACGGACGCGGTATTCCCACCGACATCCATACCGGCGAAGGCATTTCGGCAGCCGAAGTCATCATGACGCAGCTTCATGCTGGCGGTAAGTTCGACCAGAATTCCTACAAGGTTTCCGGCGGTCTCCACGGCGTTGGCGTTTCGGTTGTCAATGCGCTGTCCGTCAAGCTTTCCATGAAGATCCGCCGCCATGGCAAGGTTCATGAAATGAGCTTTACCCATGGTGTTGCCGATGCGCCGCTGGCCGTGACGGGCGATTATCAAGGCCGGTCCGGAACGGAGATCACCTTTCTGCCCAGCACGGAAACCTTTACCCAGGTCGAGTTCGATTATGGAACGCTGGAGCATCGCCTGCGCGAGCTCGCCTTCCTCAATTCCGGCGTCCGCATTCTGCTGACCGACAAACGCAAGTCCGATATCCGCCAGGAAGAAATGCTCTATGATGGCGGCCTCGAAGCCTTCGTGCGCTATCTCGACCGTTCGAAAAAGCCGCTGGTCAGCAATCCTGTCGCCATTCGTGGCGAAAAGGATGGCATTACCGTCGAAGTGGCGATGTGGTGGAACGACAGCTATCATGAAAATGTGCTGTGCTTCACCAACAACATTCCTCAGCGCGATGGCGGCACGCATATGGCCGGGTTCCGCGGTGCGCTGACCCGCCAGATCACCTCCTATGCTGACAGTTCCGGCATTACCAAGAAGGAAAAGGTCACCCTTCAGGGCGAAGACTGCCGTGAAGGTCTGTCGGCTGTTCTGTCTGTCAAAGTACCTGATCCGAAATTCTCGTCGCAGACCAAGGACAAGCTGGTTTCGTCGGAAGTGCGGCCCGTGGTCGAAAGCCTGGTCAACGAAGCGCTCAGCACTTGGTTCGAGGAACATCCGACCGAGGCGAAGATCCTGGTTGGCAAGGTGGTGGAGGCTGCCGTTGCCCGCGAAGCCGCCCGCAAGGCGCGCGAACTGACCCGCCGCAAGGGCGCATTGGATATTGCCTCGCTGCCCGGCAAGCTTGCCGACTGCTCCGAGCGTGATCCGGCCAAATCCGAACTCTTCCTCGTCGAGGGTGACTCGGCTGGTGGTTCTGCCAAGCAAGGCCGCTCGCGTGAGCGCCAGGCGATCCTGCCACTGCGCGGTAAGATCCTTAATGTGGAACGCGCTCGCTTCGACAAGATGCTGTCCAGTCAGGAAATCGGCACACTGATTACCGCGCTTGGCACATCCATCGGCAAAGACGAGTTCAATGCTGACAAGCTGCGCTATCACAAGATCATCATCATGACCGATGCTGACGTCGACGGCGCGCATATTCGCACATTGCTTCTGACATTCTTCTTCCGCCAGATGCCGGAACTGATCGAGCGCGGCCATCTCTATATCGCCCAGCCGCCGCTCTATAAGGTTACACGCGGCAAATCCATTCAGTATCTGAAGGATGAAAAGGCGCTGGAAGAATATCTGATCGGCATGGGCCTGGACGATGCATCGCTGAAGCTCGGCAGCGGCGAAGTGCGCGCCGGACAGGATCTGCGTGAAGTGGTGCAGGACGCGCTACGGCTGCGCAGCCTGATTGATGGCTTGCATTCCCGCTACAATCGCAATGTCGTGGAACAGGCCGCCGTCGTCGGTGCATTGAATCACGAACTGACCGCCAACCGCGAACGGGCCGAGCAGACGGCGGCGGAAGTCGCCAAGCGTCTCGACCTGATCGCCGAGGAAACCGAACGGGGCTGGGAAGGCTTCGTGACGGAAGAGGGCGGCCTGCGCTTCGAGCGCATGGTGCGTGGTGTCAAGGAAGTGGCGGCGCTGGATGTGGCGCTGATCGGTTCGTCCGACGCCCGCCACATTGACCAGCTCGCCACCCGCTTGAACGATATCTATGGCCAACCACCGGTCCTGACCCGCAAGGATGGCCAGCAGACCATTTCCGGTCCGCGCAACCTGCTGGATGCCGTGTTCTCTTTCGGTCGCAAGGGCCTATCCATGCAGCGCTATAAGGGTCTTGGCGAGATGAATGCCGAGCAGCTGTGGGAAACCACGCTCGATCCGAATGTACGGTCGCTGTTGCAGGTCCGGGTCAATGACGCCACCGATGCCGATAGCCTGTTCTCCCGCCTTATGGGCGATGAGGTGGAACCGCGCCGCGATTTCATCCAGGAAAACGCCCTGAATGTCGCCAATCTGGACATTTGACGGACCTCACAGATAGCAAAATAAAAAGGCCGTGCTTTGTAAAAAGCACGGCCTTTTTCGTGACTCACGTGAAACATTCGACTTTACAGCATCAAGCAGTCCGCTTTTTGGACGGTGCCGTTATACGAGGGATCATTCACTGACCCTTCGGAATAGCCGTTCAGGCCTTGAATTTACCCTCAAAAACCACGGATTCCAGTGGTTTGCGGTCATTGGGGACTTCCTTTGCCTGCAAGCCTTCCGGCAGGATCGATTTGTCCCCCAGCTTACCAATTGCAACCGCAGCCTCGATATGGAAATCGGCGGGAACACCAGCCACATTGGCGGCCTTTTCGAAATCCACGCCGGTCATGCCATGGGCATGGAAGCCGGAATGGATAGCCTGAAGAGCCAGATAACCCCAGGCGGCACCGGCATCGAAGCTGTGGCTGCGCGAAGGCTTCGGCGCGGAGCCGTCCGGCGAGCGGCTCAGTGTATCGGAAATGACGAAAACCAGAGCGGAGGCATTCTTGGCCCAGCCCTGGTTGAATTCGATCAAGGCACCCAGCAGCGCATCGAAATGTTCGTCGCCCTTCAAGGCATAGACGAAGCGCCAGGGCTGGTAATTAAAAGCCGAGGGCGCCCAATGAGCCGCTTCAAGAATGGTCAGCAATTCGGTTTTGCTCATGGTCTCGCCGGTAAAGGCGCGGGGCGACCAGCGATCGAGGAAGATCGGGTGAATGTCATGGGTGGCGTTACGATGATTGCTGCTTGTCATTATCAAACCTCAAAATGTGGGAGTCTGGAAACAAGGGAGGCGGAGGGTTCCGCATCATTGCGTTCAGAATAGCTATCCCAAGACCGTTAGCTGATTTTACGGCAGAGTTGCAAACCACCTGACCGAGCCTCATCGCGGCACATAGGGTGTATGACCGCAACCGGCAAGGTGTGAGCAACAATGGCCGGAAAGCACCGGAAGGCTCCATCAGTCCTTTGTCAAGATGTGAAATCCCTAGGACGGATTCGTGCGATAAAATCTATGAAGTATAAAGGTTTCTGTGCATACTATCTGGTTAATGACGGATGGTGATGGGGTTACGCATTTTTCACCCCTTTGAACCCCGGCTGGAACCTTGGCTCGACTGGTCCAGTTTAGCTTTGGATAAGTGACAACAGGGAAGAGGCGGATCGCATCGATGTTTTATCAACTGTATGAAATGAATCACGCAGCTATGGCTCCTTTGAGAGCCACGGCAGATGCGATGCGTCTGGCTTTTCGTAATCCGCTAAACCCGCTGACCCATACCGTTATCGGTCGGACAATGGCCGCTGGCTTCGAGGTGATCGAACGCAGCACGCGACACTACGGAAAGCCAGAGTTTGGTCTGCCGACGACCGTTATTGATGGATCACCCGTGAAGATCACTGAGGAAGTCACGTGGTCCAAGCCGTTCTGCAATCTCATTCACTTCAGCCGAAGCCTGAGCCAGCCCCGTAGCGATGATCCAAAGATCCTCATCGTCGCACCAATGTCAGGCCATTACGCCACCTTGTTGCGCGGCACTGTCGAAGCGCTGCTGCCCAGTGCAGATGTCTATATTACCGACTGGATCGATGCCCGCATGGTACCGATGACGGACGGGACGTTCGATTTCGATGACTATGTCGACTATGTAATCGACATTCTGCATCATCTCGGCCCAAACACCAATCTCGTCGCTGTTTGCCAGCCCTCCGTTCCCGTTCTGGCCGCCGTGGCCCGGATGGAGGCGGAAAACGATGAATTCGTGCCGTCCTCGATGACATTGATGGGGGGCCCGATCGATACGCGCATCAATCCGACAGCCGTTAATGAACTGGCCAAGAACAAGCCGATCGAATGGTTTGAGGAAAATGTCATCATGAACGTTCCCTGGCCACAGCCGGGCTTCCTGCGGCCCGTCTATCCGGGCTTCCTTCAGCTTTCGGGATTCATGTCGATGAATCTCGATCGGCATATGATTGCCCAGAAAGATTTCTATGTGCATCTGGTGAAGAACAACGGCGATTCCGCCGAAAAGCACCGGGAGTTCTATGACGAATATCTGGCAGTGATGGACCTGACGGCTGAATTCTATCTGCAAACAGTGGAAACCGTGTTCATGCGGCATGACCTGCCAAAGGGCCAGTTGATGCATCGTGGCAAACCGGTTGATTGCGGCGCCATCCGCAATGTGGCTCTGTTGACGGTTGAAGGCGAGAACGACGATATTTCCGGCGTCGGCCAGACAAAGGCGGCACAAACGCTTTGCACCAATCTCGCCGATGACAAGCGCATGCATTACATGCAGCCGGATGTTGGCCATTATGGCGTCTTCACCGGCTCTCGATTCCGCCGGGAGATCGCACCGCGTATCGTCGCCTTTGCCAAGCAGCATTCCAATCAACCGACTTCGGCGGTAAAGCGGGCAACGATGGTGAAGCGTGTCATCAAGGGTGGAAAATCAGCCTGAGGGGAAATCGAATTTCCCGAATTGCGTGAGTGATTTAGCAAATTACGAATGGTGCATGCTTGAAGGTTGTATCCGCCATTCCCATCTCGAATATGTCCGGTCGCATGGTGCTTGCCGGACGCAACGAGGATAATGGAATGAACCAATCAGCATTGCTGCGTCCGGGCTGGACGCCTGCGACGATTGCCATGATGGTGCTTGGCTTCGTGATCTTCTGGCCGCTTGGCCTTGCCATGCTTGCCTATATTTTATGGGGCGATCGCTTCCGCACATCGAAACGGAACGCAAATGAGGCTATGGACGCCATGTTTTCAAAATGCTGCGGCAGCCGCCGCTCACGCAATCGCAACCGCTTTAGCGCTTCCACTGGTAACCTCGCCTTCGATGAATGGCGTGTCGCCGAGCTGGAGCGTATCGAGCAGGAACGTCGCAAGCTTGAAGAAATGCGTGAAGAATTCGAGGCCTATGTCCTGGAATTGCAGCGCGCCAAGGATCAGGATGAATTCAACCGCTTCATGAATCAGCGCAATGCCAGCCGTCGCGATGAGCGTGGCAGCGATGTCCAGACCTTCACCCAGGACTGACCGTCATTCACGTCTAAAAAGGCCGATATCTCTGGATGTCGGCCTTTTTTTATGGTTCTCGCTGACAGTCTATCCAATAATCGCCGCTGGCGGAGTATAGAGGGTCAGGTCGGCGCTTGACGGATTTCGCCACACCAAGAGCAATTCTTGAGAGACTGTAAGCAATATACGGCGACGACTCGACCGAATCAGGTAAAAGACCCAGATGTTTCCCTTGTTTTTGCGAAGCCCGACCAGAGCGGTGAAAAAGCCGAAAGTGCCGGAAAGCCGCGAGTTGATCGTGGCTGGGCGCGCGGTGTCGCTTGCCATTCGCGAAAACCTGCGCGCCACCCGCATCACCCTGCGGATCGAGCCCGGTGGTCGGGGCCTGAAAATGACCATTCCCAAAGGGGTGCGCCAAGGCGACGTCAACGATTTTATCGAACGGCATCGCGGTTGGCTGGAAAACAAACTGGCACGCTTTTCCGATGATATGAAAGTCAGGGCAGGAGGCATGATCTCGCTGCGCGGCGTTGCGCATCGTATCGAGCATACCGGCCAGCTGCGCGGCGTGACCCAGGTGCAGATGGAAAATGGCGAACCGGTGATTCGCATCAGCGGTCTGCCGGAGCATGCCGGTCGGCGGTTGTCAGCCTTTCTAAAAAAGGAAGCGCGGCTCGATTTGGAACGGCTGGTGTCTATCCATACCGGACGGCTGGGCAAGCCGGCAAAAAGCTTGGCGCTGAAAGACACACGTAGCCGTTGGGGCTCCTGCTCCTGGGATGGTAACTTGAGTTTTTCCTGGCGCATCGTCATGGCGCCACCCTCGGTGATCGATTACCTTGCCGCCCATGAAGTGGCGCATTTGAAGGAAATGAACCACGGCCCGCAATTCTGGGCGCTGTGCAAACGTCTTTGCCCCGGCATGGACGAGGCCAAGAGCTGGTTGAAGCGGCATGGATCGGAACTGCATGCCCTCGATTTTGACTGATTTGGCTCGACTCCGAGCCGATTTCATGTCACTTCGCTGACATGAAACCTGATGTCAAAATTTGCGGATTGAAGACCGAGGAAGCCGTCGAAAAGGCTATCAGCCTGGGGGCCACCCATGTCGGCTTCATCTTCTTTGAGAAAAGCCCACGGCATATCGAACCCGACATTGCCGGACGCATTGCCGAAAAGGCGCGGGGTAGGGCGAAGATCGTTGCCGTCACTGTCGATGCAGACACCGATGATCTTGATGATATTGTTTACCTGCTGAAGCCGGATATCCTGCAATTACATGGCCATGAGAGCCCGCAACAGGTGCTGACCATCAAGGCACTCTACGGTCTTCCTGTCATGAAAGTGTTTTCCATCCGCGAACCCGCTGATCTTTTGCAGATTGATGCCTATATAGGGATAGCAGACCGTTTTCTGCTGGATGCCAAGGCGCCTGAAGGCTCCGATCTGCCGGGCGGCAATGGTGTCACCTTCGATTGGCGTCTGCTGCGCGATCTTGACGCAGAGGTCGATTACATGCTTTCGGGTGGGCTCAACAAGGACAATGTCGGGCAAGCCCTTGCCGAGACGGCAGCGCGAGGCCTGGATGTGTCTTCCGGCGTCGAAAGCGCGCCGGGCGTCAAGGATCTCGAACGGATGGATCAGTTCTTCGCCGCCGTCAGGCTGGCAACGGCCACAGCGCCGGTTTCAGGGAGTGTACAGTGAACCAGAACCCAATCCCGAATTCCTTCCGGTCCGGGCCGGATGAAGATGGCCGTTTCGGCATTTTCGGCGGCCGCTTCGTGGCCGAAACCTTGATGCCGCTGATCCTGGATCTGCAGGCGGAATGGGAAAATGCCAAGACCGACCCCAGCTTCAAGGCTGAACTCGATCACCTCAACACCCATTATACCGGGCGTCCAAGCCCGCTCTATTTTGCCGAGCGGCTGACGGAGGAACTTGGTGGCGCCAAGATCTATTTCAAGCGCGACGAGTTGAACCATACCGGTTCGCACAAGATCAACAATTGTCTCGGCCAGATCCTGCTGGCCAAGCGCATGGGCAAGACCCGGATCATCGCCGAGACCGGCGCTGGCCAGCACGGTGTGGCCTCGGCCACCGTGGCTGCCCGCTTCGGCCTGCCCTGCATCGTCTATATGGGTGCTACCGATGTGGAGCGCCAGGCGCCGAACGTCTTCCGCATGAAGCTGCTCGGTGCGGAAGTCCGCCCGGTCACTTCAGGGCATGGCACCTTGAAGGATGCGATGAACGAGGCCCTGCGCGACTGGGTCACCAATGTCGATGAGACCTATTACATGATCGGCACGGCTGCCGGTCCGCATCCCTATCCGGAAATGGTCCGCGAGTTCCAGTCGGTGATCGGCAAGGAATCCCGCGAGCAGATGATGGCTGCCGAAGGCCGCCTGCCGGATATGCTGGTGGCAGCCGTCGGCGGTGGCTCCAATGCCATTGGCTTGTTCCATCCGTTCCTCGATGATGAGAGCGTGCGGATGATCGGTGTCGAGGCTGGCGGCAAGGGGCTGGATGGCAATGAGCATTGCGCCTCGCTGACCGCTGGAACCCCTGGTGTCCTGCATGGCAACCGCACCTATCTGCTGCAAGACAGCGACGGGCAGATCAAGGATGGCCATTCGATTTCCGCCGGGCTTGATTACCCGGGTATCGGTCCTGAACATTCCTGGTTGAAGGATATCGGCCGTGTGGAATATGTGCCGATCATGGATACCGAAGCGCTTGAGGCCTTCCAGCTTCTGACCCGCACCGAAGGCATTATTCCCGCTCTGGAGCCCAGCCACGCCTTGGCCGAAGTGATGAAGCGCGCTCCGAAAATGGGCAAGGACGAGATCATCCTGATGAACCTCTGTGGGCGCGGTGATAAGGACATATTCACAGTCGGCAAGATTCTGGGAATGGGGCTCTGATATGACGCAGCGTATGGACAAACGGTTCGCCGATCTGAAGGAAGAGGGCCGCCCGGCTCTCGTCACTTATTTCATGGGCGGCGACCCGGATTTCGAAACGTCGCTGGCGATCATGAAGGCATTGCCTGGTGCCGGTGCCGATGTGATCGAGCTGGGAATGCCGTTTTCCGATCCGATGGCCGATGGTCCAGCCATCCAAATGGCCGGTCAACGCGCCCTCAAGGCCGGACAGACCCTGGTAAAAACGCTGGATATGGCTAGAGAATTCCGCAAGGCCGATCAGGCTACGCCGATCGTCATGATGGGCTATTACAATCCGATCTACGTCTACGGCGTCGAAAAATTCCTGGATGACGCGCTGGAGGCGGGCATCGATGGCTTGATTGTTGTCGATCTTCCACCAGAAATGGACGATGAATTGTGCCTACCGGCGCGTAAGCGCGACATCAATTTCATTCGCCTGGCGACACCGACCACGGATGAGAAGCGCCTGCCGATGGTGCTGCAAAATACCTCTGGATTCGTCTATTATGTATCGATGAACGGCATTACCGGCTCGGCTTTGCCCGATCCGTCCAAGGTTGCCGGTGCTGTCGGGCGGATCAAGGCCCATACCGATCTGCCGATCTGCGTCGGCTTCGGCGTGAAGACGGCGGAACATGCAAGGCTGATTGGGGCCAGCGCCGATGGCGTCGTGGTTGGCACGGCCATCGTCAATCAGGTCGCACTGAGCCTGACCAAGGATGATAAGGCGACGGCGGATACGGTGCAATGGGTGGTAACCCTAGTGCGTGGGCTGGCAAGCGGCGTCCAGACCGCCCGGCTTGCGGCGGCGCAATAGTCCTTCTAAAATGGGCTATTGCCTTGGAAGACGCGGAGCCCAAGCGGGCTCCACGACTTCCTGATTGTCTGTTTTCAGCCTTTTCGGATGCCGGCCTGCCGATCCCGGAAGTGCTCGATCAAGGAGTATTCAAAGTGAACTGGATTACCAATTACGTTCGCCCCCGCATCAATTCCATGCTGGGCCGTCGCGATGTTCCGGACAATCTCTGGATCAAGTGCCCCGAAACCGGCGAAATGGTTTTTCATAAGGATCTGGAAGAGAACAAATGGGTTGTTCCCGCCTCCGGCTATCATATGAAAATGCCCGCCAAGGCGCGGCTGGCTGATCTGTTCGATGGTGGCAAGTACGAAGCTTTCGCCCAGCCGAAAGTGGCGCAGGACCCGCTGAAGTTCCGCGATTCGAAGAAATACAGCGACCGATTGAAGGATAGCCGCACCAAGACCGAGCAGGAAGACACGATTGTCGCCGGTCTCGGCACGGTCGAAGGCCTGAAGCTGGTGGCCGTCGTGCATGAATTCAACTTCATGGGCGGGTCACTCGGCATTGCTGCTGGTGAAGCCATCGTCAAGGCGTTCGAGCGGGCCATTGCGGAAAAATGCCCGCTGGTGATGTTCCCGGCTTCGGGCGGCGCGCGCATGCAGGAAGGCATTCTGTCGCTGATGCAATTGCCGCGCACCACTGTTGCCGTCGATTTGCTGAAGGAAGCAGGACTGCCTTACATCGTTGTGCTGACCAATCCGACCACGGGCGGCGTGACGGCATCCTATGCCATGCTGGGCGATCTCCATATTGCTGAGCCGGGTGCTGAAATCTGCTTTGCCGGTAAGCGCGTGATCGAGCAGACCATCCGCGAAAAGCTGCCGGAGGGGTTCCAGACCTCGGAATACCTGCTGGAGCACGGCATGGTCGATATGGTGGTCAAGCGCCACGATATTCCGGCCACCCTGGCCCGCACCCTGAAAATCCTGACGAAGCAGCCCGCAACGGTGGTTGGTGCTAATGATGACAAGACCTTGTCGGTCATTGAGGCCTCGCGCGCCGTTTCCGCCTGATCGCCTTGGGTGATATAGTGACGGCAATAGCCGCCTGACATGCCTAAAGCCGGGAGCAGTTTTACTGCCTCCGGCCCTCAAAACGACTTGCAAGCCTGGAACCGCCCCATGATAGAGAATACGCTGAGCCAGGCTGAACAGGTCATCAATGAATTGATGCAGTTGCATCCCAAGGGTTTTGACATGACCCTGGAGCGTATGCGGCGCTTGCTCGAAGTGCTGGGCAATCCACAGGACAAGTTGCCGCCGGTCATCCATGTGGCTGGCACCAATGGCAAAGGCTCCGTCAGCGCCTTTTCGCGTGCGCTGTTGGAAGCTGGCGGCCTTGCCGTTCATGTCCACACGTCACCGCATTTGGTCAATTGGCACGAGCGCTACCGGATTGGCGTCAAAGGCGGCAAAGGGCAGATCGTTGACGATGGTTCGCTCGCCGATGCCTTGAAACGAGTGGCGGTCGCCAATGCGGGCCAGCACATCACCGTCTTTGAAATTTTGACGGCTGCCGCTTTCCTGCTGTTTTCTGAAATTCCCGCTGATGCGGTGATTATGGAAGTCGGCATGGGCGGGCGGCTGGATTGTACCAATGTGGTGGATCGGCCCGCTGTCTCCGTCATCATGCCGATTTCTTTTGACCATCAGGCCTATCTGGGCGACCGGGTGGAGCTGATCGCTGCCGAGAAAGCCGGGATCATGAAAAGACGGCGACCGGTGGTGATCGGCCATCAGGAATTTGCCGCCGCCCGCGAGGCGCTGGTGGATATTGCCGAGCGATTGGGCTGTCCGCTCTCGGTGTTCGGTCAGGATTATCTGGCATTTGAGGAGCATGGACGGCTGGTCTATCAGGATGAAACGGGCCTGATGGATCTGCCCCTGCCAAAACTTCCGGGCCGCCACCAATTTGCCAATGCCGCAGCGGCCATCCGCGCCGTGCGCTCCGCTGGCTTTACCGTGACCGAAGCCATGGCTGAGGCCGCGATGCACAGCGTTGAATGGCCGGGCCGCCTGCAAAAGCTGACGGAAGGCGCGTTGCTGGACCACGCGCCGAAAGGCGCCGAAATCTGGGTGGATGGCGGCCATAATCCCGGTGCCGGTGAGGTGATTGCCGAGGCCATGGCAGGCTTTGAAGAACGCCAGTCCCGCCCGCTCTACCTGATCACCGGCATGCTCAACACCAAGGACCCCCTTGGCTATTTTAAAGCCTTTGAAGGCTTGGCCATCCAGGCCTTCACCGTACCAATCCGCGGCACTGACGCAGCCTTGGACCCGGTGGCGCTGGCCAGCTCCGCCTGCGATGCCGGAATTCCCGCAGAGCCTGTCTCATCGGTTGCGGAAGCGCTGGAAGCGATCCGTAGCCGGATCAATACCGAAGAGATTGCTCCGCGAATCCTGATTGGCGGCTCGCTTTATGTTGTTGGAAATGTGCTGGCGGATAATGGCACGCCGCCGAGGTAGGGTTTGCCTTGGGAAAAGTGGAACCCAGCTTTCCTAAAAGACTAATGAAAACAATTAAATATGATGATGGTTTGTCAATATCAGAGTACATGACTCAAACGTTTTGATATGCCGCGTACCCCCCCCTCTGCCTTGCCGGATTTGGCCCTTCGCATGGCTTCGGGCGTTCGTCAGTACAATCGATCCACTGGATCGATTTTTCGGCTGCGCCGACCCTTTCTCACCCCACTCAAGGAGGGAGATCAACCCGGATTTGGCCTTGCGAATCACATTATTGCTCCCAGCGTATCGGTGATCACGACCTATCCGTAAACTTAAGCTGTAACGTCTATCCGATCTCCCTCCTTGAGGGGGAGATGTCCGGCAGGACAGAGGGGGGTAAGCCGCGCATCAAAACGTTCGCGTCATGTCCTGCCTGACATTGCGATAAACGATGTTTCCCCATCGACATCGTTATAGAGTAGCCGAGTGATTCTCCGGCCCAATGCGCGATCCCCCATGGAAACATCCCTTTATCTCCCTGTGAAATCGTTTCTCGAAAAAGCAGGCTATACCGTAAAAGGCGAAATCGGCGGCTGTGATCTTGTGGGCCTGAGCGCTGACGATCCATCCGTCGTGGTGATTTGCGAACTGAAACTGAGTTTCAATCTGGAACTCATCCTTCAGGCCGTAGACCGGGCAGCCATATCCGACGAGGTCTGGATTGCCGCGAAAATCTCGGCCAAGGGCAGGGGGCGGGAGGCCGACAAGCGCTACCGCGACCTCTGCCGCCGTCTCGGCATCGGCATGCTCGGCGTCTCCGCCAACGGTGACGTCAGCATCATCGTCGGCTCCGTCTCGCCCATGCCCCGCACGAATCCCAAACGCCGCTCCCGTCTGATGCGTGAACACCAGACCCGGCGCGGCGATCCGGCGCTTGGCGGCAGCACAAGAATGCCTGTGATGACCGCCTACCGCCAGAACGCCCTTGCCTGTGCGGCAATTCTTGTCGCCGAGCCGATGCGGGTTGGCGATGTGCGCAAAGCGGTCCCTGACGCCGGAAAGATTTTGCTGTCCAATGTCTATGGTTGGTTTGAGCGGGTCGAGCGTGGGGTTTATGGATTGACGGAGGCGGGGAACGAGGCGCTGAGGCGGTGGCCGCCGGGGCAGGGGCGTTTAGAGTGATTTTTTGAAATCTATTTACTATAGGCTTGTCTGCAAAGGGGCCGCGAGTTGACTGTCCGCTTCGTACCGAAAAGTCGTACAAGTCGACCCTAGAGTTTGCCAAAGATGCGGTCGGCGGCAGCTACTTTCGCAAGAGCCCGTTCAGGTGCTTGAACGCCGCCTCGAATCGGTCCTTCGTCTCGTGCGACACCTTCGGCCAAAGTGTGGTTAGCTGCTCGGTGAAGTAGCGCGCGGGCCTGTAGTGGCCGAACGAACCGGATTTCAAGGGGTTGTCGGCCAGCCAAGCGTCAATCGCCCGCAGCGTCCGCGGCACATTCTGGTTGAGCTTCGCAAGCGTGATCTTCGACGTGAGCTGCTTGCCATACTCACCGTTGACTAGCTCTACGTAGAACGACCGATCAAACATGTCTTCCACATCAGCTTCAGCAGTGCCGGTGAAGTCCGCGTAGGTCGACACCTGCTTCTTGGTGAGCAGGTTCTTCTTGTAAAGGTCTTCAATGAGCTGCTTGTCGCTGCTCTGAATGTCTAGCAGCGTCGCCACGTTGATTCCCTTCTGCGAGCCAAGAAGTCCCACGAACGTGGGCACTTTTCCGCTACCGCCGACGGGCGTGATGATCCATTGCTCAGACAACCCCTCGCGGCCCTCGCGCTCCAATTGGGCCGCCACCCCCCGCAGGTAGAGCATGTCGGCGACGCCCTCGACGATGAGCGAGTTCGGCCCGATGAAAAGCGTTTGCTGGATTTCGTAGCCGAGCGCCCCCTGTAAGGGAAACAAGCTGTCGTCGGTGGCGTCGAACACATTGGCCAGCACCTTAGTGCCATCTTCCTCCTTGGGAAGAGCTTCGGGAGCATCGATGCCCAAATCCTGCACGATGCGGACCCGCTCGAACTGTGTAGGGTCGATCATGAACGGTGAGTGCGTGGTGTACAGGAGTTGGTGGCCCGATAGCTCGGCGTCGAAGTAGCGTAGCAAGTCGGCCTGCGCGCGACCGTGCAATGACAGACCAGGCTCATCCAGCAGCAGGATGACATTCTGCTTCTGGCGTTTCACGTCCTCGTACCAAGCCAAGAACGAGAAGAACCACACAAAGCCCCGCGACCGATTGCTCAACGGCGTCGTGGCCCAGTGCACGGAGTCATACACTTCGCCCCACACGTTGACCCCTTGCTGCATCCCGACAGGGTCTCCGGCTTTGGCGTCACGCACATCGAAGCGCATCTGTATGTGCTTGTTCTGAGACCAGTACTTGACGATACGCTGGGTCAGATGGTTCCCGGCACCTTGCAGCTTGTTCTTCAGTTCCACCGTGTTGTTGGTGGCCACGAGCTTGCGGTGGTCGAGGCGCGCGAGGTTGATGAGGCCGATGAGCGGGTAGTCCGAGTCGAGGAGCTGGTCGCTGTCTTCGCGCGCAATGAGGGCGTTGAGGTTGGCCTGCCCCTCCATCTGGTAATATTCATCGAAGTAGAGGAACTTGGGCGCTCGGGGCCAGATCAAGTTTTGGTAGATGTAAGAGCGGACAGTGCCACTCTTTATGACCTTAGCGACCAGAGCTTTAAGCGCCGTAACAGCTT
Organism: Agrobacterium vitis; assembly: GCF_013426735.1. Lineage (NCBI taxonomy): Bacteria > Pseudomonadati > Pseudomonadota > Alphaproteobacteria > Hyphomicrobiales > Rhizobiaceae > Gillisella > Gillisella vitis. The sequence continues at coordinate 366,567 of NZ_AP023272.1, read as the reverse complement.
CAGTAGCTTCTGCCCCATCGAGGGTCGCAGCAAATGCCTGCCAGTCTGGAGCTTCGAGCAACTTGGTCTTTAGGTCATCAATCAATGCTGAGTTGTCAGCAAGGTGCCTCCTTGCCGCAGCCTCATCGCATGTCAGGTAACCCTTGCTGTTGTTGTTGCCGTAGTAGCAGTCACGGGTAAATGTTGGGCCGGTGAATGCCTTTGGTCCGAATACCTCCGATATGACGTCGAAGTTATCCTGTTCGAGTTCGTAAGTGCAACTGACGACCACAGCCTTATCGCGCTCGCCACTTTCGACCGCATGCAGGTAGTCCTCCACCTCGCGCTTGGGGTAGTCGTAAGTCTCGTCGAAAACAGCATCCTTAGGTCGAATCGGGTTGGTTCGATAAAGGGCCGTCAGAACAGTCGTCTTGCCCGCCTCGTTCTTGCCCACAAAGCAGGTTGTTTGGTCGTCCACCTTGATTGGGCCGGTATCCCAGATACTGCGAAACTCTCGAACCCTGTACTCCTTCAGTTTCATTTCCAGCCCCACCCGTTGTCTATTATTGAGTTGTATTTAATATGTACTCAGCTTTAACGGCAAGAAAAAATGAACGTAATGCCCAGATGTATTTCTCAAGCGAAATCAACGACTGCTTCCAGATACATTTGGATGTGAGAGCAATTACTGCAATGGCGGCGCAAAGCCGACATTCATCCAATAATTCATTTCCCTGCTTTATCTCCCAAACAAAAAAGCCCGGCAAAACCGGGCTTCTTCGTATCCAATTATATCCAGCCGCCACTCAAGCAGCGCCAGCGATCCAGCTGGACAGGGCCGTCTTCGGGGCAGCGCCAACCTTGATGTCAGCCACTTCGCCGCCCTTGAACATGGCGAGCGTTGGGATGGAGCGGACGCCGAATTTGGCGGCGAGTTCTGGGTTTTCGTCAATGTTGAGCTTGGCGATCTTAACCTTACCGGCCAGTTCCGTGGAGATTTCATCCAGGCTGGGGGCGATCATCTTGCAGGGGCCGCACCATTCGGCCCAGAAGTCCACCACGACAGGCTCTACCGACTGTAGAACTTCCGCTTCGAAATTGCTTGCATCGACTTTTACCGTAGCCATTGGCTGCTCCTTGGAGAATTCCTGTTGTCACATATATGATGGTTATTGTGAGGATTTCAACTTAAAGCGCATTGCAATTGTCGGGCGTCAGCCAAGACAAAACGTTATAGCCCCGAGCCGATTTTTGTTTCGCGTGGCGATGCGGTCCAAATTCTTGAGTTTGCAGAGGACATTACAAAGATGAGGCCCTCACAGGGCCTAAAGCAGGCCTTCAAGTTCTTTCAGCCGGTCATTGACCAGCCAGCCATAGTAATTTTCTTCCGGCAGGCCACCACGCCGTCCCAGCGCCCGCGCCCGCGCCTCGGAATTCCCGACATTGTAAAGCGTCGCCGTCAGGCCGGGATTGTTGGAAATATCCACATTGGCATAGGTTTTATAGTCATCGATGGATTTGCGGATGATCGCCGCGATATAGGCGAGCGAGGTATCGGGGTCCATGATGGCCTTATAGAGCCCTGCCGCATCCTTCTCGTCCAGCTTGGGATAGCCGGATGTCTGATGGACCATGTCGGTCAGCATCAATGCCGTCAGCGGGTTGATCTGGCCAAGGCCAAAGGTTTGCCCGGCATAGAAAGGCTGGAAAAACACCGCGCTGAAGCGGTTGTTGGGAAAGCTCTTGTTTCCGACCCGCTTGCCCTGGAACTTGTCTTCCCAGACATTTTCCCGGCAGGTCCACAGCTTGGCCGAATCCTTCAACTCGGCGCAGGCGGCAAATTCCGGGCGGGCGACGAAATCATCGACATCCTCGCCATCATAGGCAAAGCGGAACGTGTGACCGGCATAGGAAGCGGCCTTCACATAGTAGCTTTGCAATGTGTCGTAGGCATCGACATTATAGGTATGCTCACCGACCAGCGCGCCAACGATGTGGATCGGGTCGATATTATAGGCCGCCGCGGTTTTCTTGATCTTGCCGATCAACTGACGATCCTTGATCAGCAGATCGCGAATCTTCTCGTATTTCAGATCGAAGGTGGTCTTGGTTTCCTTGGTGCGCTGCTTCGATGCACCGGGAATGGGGGGCTGTTCGGCATTGCGATTGCCTGCAGGCACCATCCGCACCTCGGCAGCCTGGATTTCCGGCACGAAGGCAGCGGAAAAAGCACATGAAACCGAAAGAATAAAGACCAGAGCTAAGCGACGCACCATTTCCATCCCGTATATATTGCAGATCGGAACGATGTTTCACCAACCCGATACCGCCTTGCCCTATTACGGCGAGCGGCCCTCCTTATAGAGGGAGGGCCGGTGCTGTCGACTCTCGGCTGGTCACAAGGCCGAATTAGGGCGGTGATTTGCCGATTTCACCCCATCGCGGTGCGAAAACATCACAGAATATAGCGCGACAGATCCGCATCGGCAGCGATTTCGCCGACATGCTCGCGCACATAGGCCGAATCGATCATCACTTTCGCCCCGCCGCGATCTGGCGCGTTGAAGGAAATGTCGTCGAGCACCCGCTCCATCACCGTCTGCAAACGCCGGGCTCCGATATTTTCAATCGAGCTGTTGAGGTTGACAGCAACGTCTGCCAGCGCGTCGATGGCATCCTCGGTAAATTCGAGATCCAGTTTTTCCGTGGCCATCAGGGCGATATATTGACGAATGAGGCTGGCCTCGGTTTCCGTCAGGATGCGGCGGAAGTCCTCCTTGGTCAGCGCCTTCAGCTCAACGCGGATCGGCAAACGGCCCTGCAATTCCGGCAGCAGGTCGGATGGCTTGGAGACATGGAAAGCCCCGGATGCGATAAACAGGATGTGGTCGGTCTTCACTGGCCCGTATTTGGTGGCAACCGTCGTGCCTTCCACCAGGGGCAGCAGATCGCGCTGCACGCCTTCGCGGGAGACGCCAGCGCCCATGGCGCCTTCGCGGTTGGCGATCTTGTCGATTTCGTCCAGGAAGACGATGCCGTCGTTTTCTACCGACTTCACCGCTTCACGCTGGATCACTTCATTGTCGATCAGCTTGTCGGATTCGTCACGGATCAGATCGGCGTAAGAGGTCTTGACGGTGGTGCGGACCTTCTTGGTGCGGCCGCCCATCGCTTTGCCAAACATGTCGGACAGGTTGAGAATGCCGACATTGGCCCCCGGCATGCCGGGAATCTCAAAGCCCGGCATGCCGGAGCTTGTCTCTGCAACCTCGATATCGATTTCCTTGTCGTCCAGCTCTCCGGCCCGCAGTTTCTTGCGGAAGCTATCGCGGGTGGCAGGTGAGGCCGTTGCCCCAACCAGCGCATCCAGCACCCGCTCCTCGGCACCGGCATGGGCCTTGGCTTCCACCTCCAGCCGCTTCTTTTCCTTGATGAGGCCGATGCCGATTTCCACGAGATCACGGATGATCTGCTCCACGTCACGACCGACATAGCCGACCTCGGTGAATTTTGTGGCCTCGACCTTGATGAAGGGCGCGCCCGCCAGTTTGGCGAGGCGTCGGGAGATTTCGGTCTTGCCGACGCCGGTCGGGCCGATCATCAGGATGTTCTTGGGCATGACTTCATCGCGCAGGCTCTCATCGAGCTGCTGGCGGCGCCAGCGGTTGCGCAGCGCAATCGCCACGGCACGCTTTGCATCGTTCTGACCGATGATATAGCGGTCGAGTTCCGAGACGATTTCGCGGGGTGAAAAAGTTGTCATTGAGATTACACCTGGGAAGAGGGGAGGAGGGCGGTCAGTTGGCGCTTTCCAGCGTTTCGACCAGCACGTTTTCATTGGTATAAACGCAGATATCGGCAGCGATCTTCATGGCCTTGCGGGCCACTTCTTCCGCCGACTTTTCGGTATCCATCAAGGCCAGAGCCGCAGCCAGCGCGTAATTGCCGCCCGAACCGATGGCAATCGTGCCGTGTTCGGGTTCCAGCACATCGCCATTGCCGGTAATCGCCAGTGTCACCGTCTTATCGGCCACCAGCATCATCGCTTCCAGATTGCGCAGATATTTGTCGGTGCGCCAATCCTTGGCAAGCTCGACGGCGGCGCGCATCAACTGACCGGGATATTGCTCCAGCTTCTTTTCCAGTCGCTCCAGCAGGGTGAAGGCATCCGCGGTCGCTCCGGCAAAACCGGCAATCACCTCGCCCTTGCCAATGCGGCGCACCTTGCGGGCATTGCCCTTCATCACTGTCTGACCAAGGCTGACCTGACCGTCACCGGCCATTACCACCATGCCGCCCTTGCGCACCGTGATGATCGTGGTGCCATGCATGGTTCCATAGGGATTATGTTCGCTCATATCGATCCGTTCCAGTCCATCGCCGTCCAATCCGGCGCTTCGATTGACCTTTATGTAAGCGGCCAAAAGACAATTGCAAATCGCAAGCCGGTTGGTCGCTATCCCGATGCCGGATCGCCGAAAAACCCGGCTCGTCCTGCTGGATATTTCAACCCCCGCCTGATAAGGAACGGCATCTTTTCAAGGAGAAGGCCATGGCAGAGAGCCGCAGCGCCAGCATTTCGCGCAAGACCAACGAAACCTCGGTCTCGGTTTCCGTCACTATCGACGGCACCGGCACTTCGAAGATTTCGACAGGGGTCGGTTTTTTCGACCATATGCTGGACCAGCTCAGCCGCCATTCGCTGATCGACATGGATATCGACGTCACCGGCGACCTGCATATCGACGATCATCACACCGTCGAAGACACCGGCATTGCCATCGGCCAGGCGATTTCCAAGGCATTGGGCGATCGGCGCGGCATTGTTCGTTATGCCTCGATCGATCTTGCCATGGACGAAACGATGACCAAGGCGGCCATCGATGTTTCAGGCCGGCCTTTTCTGGTTTGGAACGTCGCCTTTTCGGCACCGAAGATCGGCACATTCGACACCGAACTGGTGCGGGAATTCTTTCAGGCGCTGGCGCAGAATGCCGGTATTACCCTGCATATCCTCAATCATTACGGCGCCAACAACCATCATATCGCCGAAACCTGCTTCAAGGCCGTCGCCCGCGCCCTGCGCAGTGCCACTGAAATTGACCCCCGCCAAGCGGGCCGCATTCCGTCCACCAAGGGAATGCTGTAAACGATCAAGTTTGAGGATCTGAGCCTCCATGCGTGTTGTGATTATTGACTACGGATCAGGCAATCTGCGCTCCGCCACCAAGGCGTTCGAGCGGGCCTCCCGGGAATCCGGCCTTGATGCCGAAATCGAACTGACCGACAAGGCCGACCGGGTGGCAACCGCCGATCGGATCGTGCTGCCCGGCGTCGGTGCCTATGCCGATTGCAAGCGGGGCCTTGATGCCGTGCCAGGCATGCATGAAGCGCTGATCGAAGCGGTCGAGGTCAAGGCCCGCCCCTTCCTCGGCATCTGCGTCGGCATGCAGCTGATGTCGTCGCGCGGGTTGGAAAAGACCGTGACTGAAGGCCTCGGCTGGATCAAGGGCGATGTGGTGGAAATGACCTCGTCCGATCCGGGCCTGAAGATCCCGCAGATCGGCTGGAACACGCTGACACTTGCCCGTCCGCATCCGCTATTTGACGGGATTGCCACCGGCAATGACGGCCTTCATGCCTATTTCGTCCATTCCTACCATCTGGCGGCCAGCAATGCCGATGAGGTTATTGCCACGACCGACTATGGCGGCCCGATGACTGCTTTTGTGGGGCGTGACAATATGGCAGGCGCCCAATTCCATCCGGAAAAGAGCCAGACGCTAGGCCTCCAGCTGATCTCGAATTTTCTCAATTGGGCGCCGTGAGCCCGTGCCGATGGATAGCATACGATGATCCTCTTTCCTGCCATCGACCTTAAAGACGGCCAATGCGTTCGCCTCAAGCTAGGCGATATGGAGCAGGCCACCGTCTATAATCCCGATCCCGGAGCGCAGGCCAAGGCCTTTGAAGACCAAGGCTTTGAATGGCTGCATGTTGTTGATCTGAACGGCGCTTTTGCCGGTGAAAGCGTCAATGGCGCGGCGGTGGATGCCATTCTCAAGGCGACGAAAAATCCGGTCCAGCTGGGCGGCGGCATCCGCAGTCTTACCCATATCGAGACCTGGCTCCAGCATGGTTTGTCGCGCGTTATTCTCGGCACGGTCGCCGTGCGTGATCCGGCGTTGGTGATTGAGGCTTGCAAGCAGTTCCCTGGCAAGATCGCTGTTGGCATCGATGCCAAGGGTGGCAAGGTGGCAGTGGAAGGCTGGGCGGAAGCCTCTGAACTCGGCGTGGTCGAGCTGGCAAAAAAGTTTGAAGGCGCAGGTGTTGCGGCGATCATCTATACGGATATAGACCGGGACGGCATTCTGACCGGAATAAACTGGGCTTCGACGCTGGAACTGGCGGATGCGGTTTCCATCCCTGTCATCGCGTCTGGCGGGTTGGCGTCAATAGAGGATATCCGCCGGATGCTGGAGCCGGATGCGCGCAAACTGGAAGGTGCAATTTCCGGCCGCGCCCTTTATGATGGACGGATCGATCCGGCGGAAGCGCTGGCCTTGATTGCCAATGCGAAAAAGGATGCCATCCTGTGACACTCAAGGCCCGCATTATTCCCTGTCTCGATGTAAAAGATGGCCGCGTTGTTAAGGGCGTGAACTTTGTTGATCTGATCGATGCCGGTGATCCGGTCGAAGCGGCCAAGGCCTATGATGCAGCCGGTGCCGATGAGCTGTGTTTTCTGGACATTACCGCCTCATCCGATAATCGCGAGACGATTTTTGATGTCGTCGCCCGCACCGCAGATCATTGCTTCATGCCGGTCACGGTGGGGGGCGGTGTGCGGGCGGTTGGCGATATTCGCAAGCTGCTGCTGGCCGGTGCCGATAAGGTTTCAATCAACTCGGCAGCCGTCAGTAATCCCGATTTTGTTGCGGAAGCCGCCGATAAGTTCGGCAATCAATGTATTGTGGTTTCCATTGATGCAAAACGTCGCCGAAGCCAAGCCAGCGGTGGCGACAATATCAGCGCCTGGGAGATTTATACCCATGGCGGGCGCAATGCGACCGGCATTGACGCTGTCGAATTTGCGGTCAAAATGGTCGAGCGCGGCGCAGGCGAATTGCTGGTCACCTCGATGGATCGTGACGGCACCAAAAGCGGTTATGATTTGGAACTGACCCGCGCCATCGCAGACGCGGTTCGGGTGCCGGTGATTGCCTCTGGCGGCGTTGGCACACTGGACGATCTGGTGTCGGGTGTAAGGCAAGGCCATGCCACTGCCGTTCTCGCAGCGTCGATTTTCCATTTTGGCACGTATTCGATTGCCGAGGCCAAGGCGCATATGGCCAATGCCGGTATCCCTATGCGTCTCGACCAGGCCTGAAAGGGCAATTTTATGAGCACATTCACGCTGTCCGATCTGGAGGCCATCGTTGCCATCCGCGCCAAGGCCTCGCCGGACGAAAGCTGGACGGCAAAGCTGGTGACGGCAGGCCAGGACAAGGCCGCCAAGAAGCTTGGCGAAGAGGCTATCGAGGCCGTGATGGCAGCGGTCAAAAATGATCGCGCCAACCTGATCTATGAGAGTGCCGATTTGCTTTATCACCTGTTGGTCGTATTGAAAATTGCCGATATCCCGATAGAAACGGTGATGGAAGAGTTGCAACGGCGCACTGCCCAATCGGGCCTCAGCGAAAAGGCCAGTCGGTAGGACACATGACGACAGCGATCAGGCAGGCCGAGGGGGAGGAAGCCCTTGATCATTTCCAGGTAGGCAGCTACTCGCCCTATCTGTTCTTTTCGTCGGAGGAATGGGCGCGGTTTCGCGCCGATACACCGCTCACTCTGACGCTGGACGAAGTACATCGCCTGCGATCCATCGATGACCCGATTGATCTTGCCGAGGTACGGCGGATCTATCTGGCGCTGTCGCGGCTGTTATCCTCGCATGTCGAATCGTCTCAATTGCTGTTTGAGCAGCGCAACCGTTTTCTCAGCACCAATGTGACGAAGACGCCGTTTATTATCGGTATTGCCGGATCGGTGGCGGTGGGCAAATCTACTACGGCGCGCGTGCTGAAGGAGCTTTTGGCCCGCTGGCCGTCCAGCCCGAAAGTTGATCTGGTCACCACCGATGGCTTTTTGTATTCGAACGCAACGCTGGTGCGCGACAACAAGCTCAACCGCAAAGGGTTTCCCGAGAGCTACGATACGGCGGCCCTGCTGCGGTTTCTGTCGGCCATCAAGGCTGGGCAACAGAATGTCAAGGCGCCCCGCTATTCGCACCTGACCTATGACGTGCTGCCTGATCAGCATACCATCATCGACCGTCCGGATATCCTGATTTTCGAGGGGATCAATGTGCTGCAATCGCGCGATCTGCCGCGAGATGGCAAGATCGTGCCGATGGTTTCGGATTTCTTCGACTTCTCGATCTATATTGATGCTGAGGAAAGCCTGATCCACAACTGGTATGTCAAACGGTTCATGAAGCTGCGCGAAACGGCCTTCCGTGATCCGAATTCCTATTTTCACCGCTATGCGACGATCAGTGAAAACGAAGCTCTGACCATTGCCGAAAATCTCTGGAGCCACATCAACCTGATCAATCTGCGCGACAATATCCAGCCGACCCGGCCCCGGGCCGATTTGATCCTGCGCAAGGGAGAAAATCATCTGGTTGAACAGGTGGCGCTGCGAAAATTATAGGGCACTGCGCCCATATATTATTATAAGTTGATGTTTTCATGAGGTTTTATCTCTGGGAGGAGAGTTATGACATTCATTGATCCCAACAAAGCCGCACCGGTTTCCGGCAGGCGTGTGTTTCTGGGTGCGGCAGCGACGGCGATCGCCGCGATCGCCGCAGGGCAGAGCGGACAGGCAGCGGATACAAAAACCGGCGGCGGTCCGCTATCAGACATTCCCATCGCTTTGCCTCGGACAGAATTCGTCTATGAGGCGATTTTTACCCTTCAGGATACGATTGAGATGGGTGCGTCCCCGCTGGGCGACAGGCGTATCATCAATATCACCGGCGGTGAATTTGCCGGGCCGCGAATCAAGGGTAAGGTCATGCCCGGAGGTGCGGACCGGCAAGTGCTGCGCAAAGACGGTGTGCGGCTTCTGAACGCGCTTTATGAATTGCAGGCGGATGACGGCGCCGTCATTACCGTCAACAACAGGGTCTTGATCGACCGTCAACCGGACGGCACGCAATATGCTTTTTCGCATATCGATATTACCGCACCGGAAGGACCGCATGACTGGCTGAACCGCCGTGTCTTTGTCGGCACCCTGCATAGTCTGCGGCCCAAACCGATGGTGCTGATTCGGGTCTTCAGTCTGGTTTAAGATCAGGGCTGAAGGTCTTCCACGCTTGGAAAGCGATCAATCCTGATCCGGCTTCTCGCGCATTTTCTTGATTTCGCCGCGTCCCACCTTTGCCTTCAACCGGCGCTCGATTGAGCCCTTAGTGGGTTTGGTTTTCCGGCGCGGTGGCGGTGGGGGTTTGGCTGCTTCGAGCAGCAATTCCTTCAGCCTCTCGCGGGCATCTTCCCGATTGCGCTCCTGGCTTCGAAAGCGGCTTGCCTCGATCAACAACACACCTTCTTTGGAAAGGCGTCGGCCCGCCAATTTGATGGCATTGGTCTTGATACGATCCGGGAGCGAGGGAGAGCTTGTCAGCGGAAAGAACAATTGGACGGCGGTTGAGACCTTGTTGACATTCTGCCCGCCCGGACCACCAGCCAGCACGAATTGCTCGGTCAGTTCCCAACCGGCAATCGTAATCCTGTCATTGATATAGAGCGGGTCGCTCGCCATGGTCCTGTCCAGCCTTTTCGCCGTGAGGCTGTAGCGGAAAACACCAGTTCAGGCAAATCTCGGCTCTCCGGCACCTCAGGCTGTTTTTCTGGAGCAGATGCATCATGGAAAAAGCCCGGCGATGATCATCGCCGGGCTTTCCAAAATCGTCACACGTGAAACGTTTACTGCGCAGCAACAGCCAGAACCGGAGCCGCATCGCGAACATTGCTGTCCACATGGGCTTCGAATTTCTCGAAATTGGCGATGAACATGCCGACCAGTTTCTTGGCCTGCGCGTCATAGTCAGCCCCATTTGCCCAGGTCGAGCGGGGGTCGAGAATGCTGGTATCGACGCCTTCGACAGAAACCGGTACCGCGAAGCCGAAATTGGCATCGGTGCGGAACTCGACCTTCTTCAACTCTCCGGAGAGAGCCGCCGTCAGCAGCGCCCGAGTTGCCTTGATCGGCATACGGTTACCGACGCCGTAGGCACCGCCGGTCCAGCCAGTGTTGACCAGCCAGCAATCCACTTCGTGGCGGGCAATCAACTCCTTGAGCAGATTGCCATATTCTGCCGGATGGCGAGGCATGAACGGGGCGCCGAAGCAGGTCGAGAAGGTTGCTTCCGGCTCGGTTACGCCGCGCTCCGTGCCAGCCACTTTCGCGGTGTAGCCAGAAAGGAAGTGGTACATCGCCTGTTCTGGTGTCAGCTTGGCGATCGGCGGCATGACGCCGAAGGCATCTGCGGTCAGCATGATGATGGTCTTCGGATGCCCGGCGCGGCCGGTGGGCGACGCATTGGGAATGAAGTTCAGCGGATAGGCGCAACGGGTGTTTTCGGTCTTCGAGCCGTCGTTGAAATCCGGGACCCGGTTTTCATCCAGAACGACATTTTCCAGCACCGTGCCGAACCGCTTGGTGGTGGCGTAGATTTCCGGCTCAGCTTCTGCCGACAGACGGATGGTCTTGGCGTAGCAGCCGCCTTCGAAGTTGAAGATGCCGTCTTCGCCCCAGCCATGCTCATCATCGCCGATCAGCGTGCGGGCCGGATCAGCCGACAGCGTGGTTTTGCCGGTGCCGGACAGACCGAAGAACACAGCCGAATCGCCAGCCGGGCCGACATTGGCCGAGCAATGCATCGGCATGACCTGTTTGGCGGGCAGCATGTAGTTGAGCGCCGTGAACACCGACTTCTTCATTTCACCGGCATAGTAGGTACCGGCGATCAGCACGATATTGTTGGTGAAGTCGCAGGCGATGACCGTTTCGGTGCGGCAGCCATGACGGGCCGGATCAGCCTTGAAGCTGGGCAGGTCGATAATGGTGAATTTCGCTTCGAAATCGGCAAGCGCGGCGCGTTCCGGACGAATCAGCAAGTTACGGATAAACAGCGAATGCCATGCAAGTTCCGTTACAACGCGGGTTGGCAAAGCGTTGGCGGCATCGGCGCCTCCAATCAGATCCTGTACGAACAGGGTCTTGCCAGCCACATGCGCCAGCATGTCCTGATGCAGAATGTCGAAATGCTCCTTCGACATCGGCTTGTTATTGTCCCACCAGATCTGGCTGTCGGTATTGGCGTCACGCAGGATGAACTTGTCCTTGGGCGAGCGGCCCGTATGCTGTCCGGTCTCGGCCAAAAGCGCGCCGTCCGCTGTCAACACGGCTTCACCATTGCGGATCGCATGCTCATAAAGGGCGGCGGGCAGCAGATTATAATGGACATTGGCGGCCTTGCCCAAGCCAATGGTCTCGATCCCAAGACGGCTATTGTTCACTCCAAGCTCCTCCATGATGCAATTCCTTCTTCAGCGGGATAGCTAGATAATTATGGGTCAACGCTAATGACCGAATTTTAAAAACGCAAGAGTAAAATCTTGAAAACATCAATAATATCATATATTTAATCGTTTTAAACTGGTATGTTAGTTTTAAATCGGTTCAGTTTAAAGGCGATGAGCCTTTGTCTTTTGCCGTCGAAACGAGACGGGGTTGAGGCCGGACACGCCTGCCCCCTTTATCTTTGCCACAATTTGTTCCACCTTTACCCTCATGAAGCGCTTCGTGGCCTCTATATGGAATGGGGCCGCGGGCCGTCACCTTCTTGATGGGCGGTGACGGCAATCGGTAATGACGGAGATAAACGGCATGCAGACAATTGCGCTTGTTGACGACGACCGGAATATCCTGACGTCGGTTTCGATCGCTCTCGAAGCCGAGGGATATAAGGTTGAAACCTACACGGATGGAGCTTCGGCGCTGGACGGGCTTCTGGCGCGGCCGCCACAGCTGGCGATCTTCGATATCAAGATGCCGCGCATGGATGGGATGGAGCTTTTGCGCCGCCTGCGCCAAAAATCCGATATTCCGGTGATTTTCCTGACCTCCAAGGATGAGGAAATCGATGAATTGTTCGGCTTGAAAATGGGGGCCGACGACTTCATCACCAAGCCGTTTTCTCAGCGTCTGCTGGTGGAGCGGGTCAAGGCAATCCTGCGCCGTGCGGCCAATCGCGAGACTGGAAACGCCCCCGGCAATGTCAAGAGTGCTGCCGAGCAGCAGGCCCGCAACCTGGAGCGCGGCCAACTGGTCATGGACCAGGAGCGCCATACCTGCACCTGGAAAGGCGATCCGGTCACGCTGACAGTCACTGAATTTCTGATCCTGCATTCGCTGGCCCAGCGGCCCGGCGTGGTGAAAAGCCGCGACGCGCTGATGGATGCCGCCTATGACGAACAGGTCTATGTCGATGACCGCACCATTGACAGCCATATCAAGCGCCTGCGAAAGAAGTTCAAAATGGTGGACAATGATTTCGACATGATCGAAACGCTGTACGGCGTTGGATACCGCTTCCGCGAAACGGCCTGATGCCGCCTGCGTGCATTGCTTGCGGATTGAGAGCCTGGCAGGTTCAGATTGAACCAGGCATGCTCTCAATTCACTTGTTTTCGTTTGTCTTTTCGGGAAAACCGGTTTCCCTGACAAACTCTAGTGCATCGATCCAAACGGAGGCTTCAGCCGAGTTTGGAAAAATCGATGCATAAACAAAAAATGAGTGCACGAAAGCATGAACGAAGTGAATGCGTCAGTGCACTAGGACCAGGCCCGGTTGAGAATGAACGTTGACGGCAGACATGACGGTATTCGGTGGGATTCGATTGCCCCACAGGATAAGTGTGCCGTGTGAGGGGAATTCTATCCAAAAGGCCTATGGACGATAAGGACGGGGATCCCGGCGAGAGCCGCAGGCTGCCCTTGCGCCTGTCCTTTTCTCATCCCTTTACCCTGATCAGACGCATCTTCGGCAATGCCGTTTTCTCTAGTCTGACGCGACGGATCGTCTTCTTTAATCTTGCTGCGCTGATCGTTCTGGTCGCCGGTATCATGTATCTCAATCAGTTTCGCGAAGGGCTGATCGATGCGCGGGTGGAAAGCCTGCTGACCCAGGGGGAAATTATTGCCGGAGCGATTTCTGCCTCGGCATCGGTGGATACCAATTCCATCACCATCGATCCGCAAAAGCTGCTGGAATTGCAGGCGGGGCAAAGCATCACCCCGGTGCCCAATGACGAGGACCTGGAATTTCCCATCAAGCCCGAGCGGGTCGCACCCGTGCTGCGCCGGCTGATTTCGCCGACCCGCACCAGGGCGCGGCTGTTTGATGCCGACGCCAATCTGCTGCTGGATTCGCGCCATCTCTATTCCCGTGGCCAGGTGCTGCGCTATGATCTTCCCCCGGTCGAGGGCGATACGGGCAGCTGGACGGACTGGCTGGCCAAGCAATTCAATCGCATGCTGCAACCAAGCAATGTACCGCTCTACAAGGAAGCGCCGGGCGGGGATGGATCGATCTACCCTGAAGTGATGAATGCGCTGACCGGGGTGCGCGGCGCCGTGGTGCGTGTGACCGAACAGGGCGAGCTGATCGTTTCCGTGGCGGTACCGGTCCAGCGGTTTCGCGCCGTGCTCGGCGTTCTGCTGCTGTCCACCCAGGCTGGCGATATCGACAAGATCGTTCATGCGGAACGCCTGGCGATCCTGCGGGTGTTCGGCGTTGCCACGCTGGTCAATATCGTGCTGTCGCTGCTGTTGTCCTCAACCATTGCCAATCCGCTGCGGCGCTTGTCAGCAGCGGCCATCCGGGTACGGCGCGGTGCCAAGGAGCGGGAGGAAATCCCGGATTTCTCTGCGCGCCAAGATGAAATCGGCAATCTGTCTGTGGCCCTGCGGGAAATGACCACGGCACTTTACGACCGGATCGATGCCATCGAGAGCTTTGCCGCCGATGTCAGTCACGAGTTGAAAAATCCGCTGACATCGCTGCGCAGCGCTGTCGAAACCCTGCCGCTTGCCAAGACCGATGTCTCGAAGCAGCGGCTTCTGGATGTGATCCAGCATGACGTCCGCCGGCTTGACCGGTTGATCAGCGATATCTCCGATGCCTCACGGCTGGACGCTGAACTGGCGCGTACCGACGCGGCACCGGTCGATATGGAAGTCGTGCTTGGCAATCTGGTGGAGATTTCCAGGCAGATCCGCAGCAGCAAGAAGCCGGTCGATATCGAATATGTCGTGGAGCACAAGCAGGGTCAGAAGGTCCGCTATATCATCAACGGTCATGACCTGCGTATTGGCCAGATCGTCACCAACCTGATTGAAAATGCCCGTTCCTTCGTGCCTGAAAAGGAAGGGCGCATTGTGGTGCGCCTGTCGCGCACCCGCAGCCGCTGCGTCGTGCAGGTCGAAGACAACGGTCCCGGTATCCTGGTCGAGAATATCGACCGGATCTTTGAGCGCTTTTATACCGACCGTCCCGATGGCGAAAGCTTCGGCCAGAATTCAGGGCTTGGCCTCTCCATCAGCCGGCAGATCGCTGAGGCGCATGGCGGATCGTTGCGGGCTGAAAACATCCTGGAGCCGGAAACTGCACGGATCCTCGGGGCCCGCTTCATCCTCACCCTGCCAGCAGAGCCGTCTCCATGAACGAGAGCCGGCTCAACCTGCATGCAACCGGTGTCGTGCTGGGTAGGCGAGGCTATTTGATCATGGGGCCGAGTGGGTCGGGCAAGTCGCAACTGGCCCGCCTCCTGCTGGAAAATGCGCGGCAAAATGGCCTTTTTGCCGCTCTTGTGGCCGATGATAGGGTATGGCTGGAAGCCAGAGGCGGAAGAGTGATCGCGTCCCGGCCCCAGACAATTGCCGGGTTGATGGAAATCCGATTCAGCGGATTGGTGACCGTTCCAAGCCTCGATGCGGCGGTGATCGATGCCGTCGTCCTTTCGGTCGAGCCATTGTCGATGACGGAACGCCTGCCGCAAAGCGCTGAAAGCCGGAGTTTTTTTCCTGGTCAATCCTTACCTGTCCTTCGCCTTTGCCCGGCCCATCATCCAAGCGTTGCGGGGCTGCAACGGTTGCTTGAGGCGTGGGCGCCAGATTAAAGGCGTGACCTCAAGACTATTTTGCACTTGCACTTCGTGTTTTCATCGCCAAGATGCACTGCACAGAATTGATCGGACAATATTGGAGTTTGTTAGGGAGAAGTGGAACGAGGTTTTCCCAAAAAGACAAACGAAAGTAAGATAAGCGAGAGGGTGTCAGGTTCAATCCGAACCTGACAGACTTTGGGGCTAAGTTATAGTTGATCGACAAGGTGTTGTTGCGCGGGCAGGTTGTGTTTTGGATTTTCAAATAGGGCTTTTCTTGGGCCAGCGCGTGCCTTGCGACCCAACAGATCGGTGGACGAAACTATTGCAGTGCGATAACTGGCGGTCAGCAGTTGAGCAGGGAGCTATAAGCGAATGATCGGACTTGTGCTTGTCACCCATGGCAAGCTGGCTGAAGAATTTCATTATGCCGTGGAACATGTTGTTGGTCCGCAGAAATTCATCGAGACAATCTGTATCGGTCCGGAGGATGATATGGATCAGCGCCGCCAGGATATCCTGGATGCTGTGATGCGCGCCGATGATGGGCATGGGGTGATCATCCTGACGGATATGTTCGGGGGAACACCTTCGAATCTTGCAATTTCGGTGATGAATACCGGGCGGATCGAAGTGATCGCCGGCGTCAACCTGCCCATGCTGATCAAGCTGGCGGGTGTGCGCGGCGAGAACGACATGGAAAAAGCACTCGTCGATGCGTCGGAAGCCGGCCGCAAATACATCAATGTGGCCAGCCGCGTTCTGAGCGGCAAATAGGAACGGCGAGTAAGATGACCTCCTTCACCAGAGACCTGCTGATCGTCAACAAGCGCGGCCTTCATGCCCGGGCGTCAGCCAAATTCGTCCAGACCGTGCAGGGCTTCAATGCCGAAGTCACCGTCAGTAAGGATGGAACCACCGTCGGCGGAACCTCGATCATGGGTCTGATGATGTTGGCGGCAAGCCCCGGCTGTACGATTACCGTTGTTACCTCAGGCGAGGAGGCTGAAAAGGCAATCGACACGCTGGATGCGCTGGTGCGCGACAAGTTTGGCGAGGAAATGTAAACCAAGATCGAACATAAAGATATAAAGACCTCTTTATGTGATTATTGCCTTCCCCGACGTTCCCTGATACACGGATGACACTGGCCTGCCGCAGAATGGCGGGCGGCGCATCGGCTTTACCATCTTTTCGGATGGGTGCTGGCCCTGCGTTTCAACCCGGTCTGGAGAACGCCATGAGCACTGAACAGGATTACATTGTCGCCGATATCGGTCTTGCGGATTACGGTCGCAAGGAACTGGATATTGCCGAAACCGAAATGCCGGGCCTGATGTCCTGCCGCTCGGAGCTTGGCGAAACCAAGCCGCTGAAAGGCGCCCGCATCAGCGGTTCGCTGCACATGACCATTCAGACAGCTGTGCTGATCGAGACTTTGACGGCGCTGGGCGCCGAAGTGCGCTGGGCCTCCTGCAACATCTTTTCCACCCAGGACCATGCCGCTGCCGCCATCGCTGCTTCGGGCGTGCCGGTCTTTGCCGTCAAGGGTGAAAGCCTGACGGAATATTGGGATTATACCGACCGGATCTTCCAATGGACCGATGGTGGCCAGTCCAACATGATCCTCGACGATGGCGGCGACGCCACCATGTATATCCTGCTTGGTGCGCGCGCCGAAGCCGGTGAAAACGTGCTGGTCAACCCTTCGTCCGAAGAAGAAGAAATTTTGTTCGCGCAGATCAAGAAGCGCATGGCAGCCACACCGGGCTTCTTCACCAAACAGCGCGACGCCATCAAGGGTGTGACGGAAGAAACCACCACAGGCGTCAACCGCCTCTACCAGCTCAGCCAGAAGGGCCTGCTGCCTTTCCCGGCCATCAATGTCAACGATTCCGTCACCAAGTCGAAGTTCGACAACAAATACGGCTGCAAGGAATCGCTGGTTGACGGTATCCGCCGCGCCACCGACGTGATGATGGCTGGCAAGGTTGCCGTGGTCTGCGGCTATGGCGACGTGGGCAAGGGCTGCGCTGCATCGCTGATCGGCGCTGGCGCCCGCGTCAAGGTGACGGAAGTCGATCCGATCTGCGCTTTGCAGGCCGCTATGGATGGATTTGAAGTGGTGCGGCTTGAAGATGTCGTCAAGACAGCCGATATCTTCATCACCACCACCGGCAACAAGGATGTCATTCGTATCGAGCATATGCGCGAGATGAAGGACATGGCCATTGTTGGCAATATCGGCCATTTCGATAATGAAATTCAGGTTGTCGCGCTGAAGAACCTGAAATGGGTTAACATCAAGCCGCAGGTCGACATGATCGAATTCCCGGCGGGCAACCGGATGATCCTGCTGTCGGAAGGCCGGTTGCTCAACCTCGGCAATGCCACGGGCCATCCGTCCTTCGTGATGAGCGCGTCTTTCACCAACCAGGTTCTGGCCCAGATCGAGCTTTTCACCAAGCCCGATGCCTACAAGAACCAGGTTTACGTTCTGCCGAAACATCTCGATGAAAAGGTCGCGCGCCTGCATCTGGAAAAGCTCGGCGTCAGACTGACTGAACTTTCTGACGAACAGGCCTCCTATATTGGTGTCACGCCATCCGGCCCCTTCAAGGCTGACCACTACAGATACTAATCCGTAGCCAGATATACACAAGATATAGAAATCGCAGCCTTGACAAAGGCTGCGATTTCTTTTTTTCTTTGCCCCTTTTTTCAAAATCTTATCCACAGTATTGTTTTAAAACTTGATTCGTGTGCCTCGCAGGTGCGCAGGCAGTGTTTGGTGACCGGATGTTTTTTCCGGTCACGCTGCCTATGACCCCGTGAAGCAAAAAGCCGTTTGCATGACGTCACCTTCGGGTGATGCATTCGGCATGTGCACACGCGAAATGGGGATGTCTTGTCGGAATTGCGGCACAGTGGACGGAGACAGACCGGAAATGACGGTTCAGAAGAAATACCCGTTCCTACGGGGAAGGACGGGCCTACGCAGAAGTGCGGGTAAAACCATGCGCGCCGAATCTGCGTCCTTCGGGGACACAGGACCTCGCGCTGGCGCGGCCAGCGGCATCGCCGGACGTGGCTTCCCGCGTTTATCGCGCTGGTGGCTGCACGGGAGCACGGTTCTTGCGGGTGGACTCGTGTGCCATTCTGCCCTAGCGCAAACGATTGCCGTGCCGCAGCTGAATGCGGGCGGCATCGGTACGTTTTCATCCACTGAAATGATTGGCCTTTCCCTGGTAATCGGCGCGATTTCCGCGACGCTTCTGTCCACCCTCTGGCTGGTGCGTCAGCGCAACAGTATCGAGGCGGACAGCCGGGAGATACGATCGGCCCTGTCGGATGCCAACCAGCGGATTTCCCGTTATCAGGCGCTGATTGCCGACAAGAACCGCCGCATCGTCATCTGGGACGGTGGTGAAACCAAGCCGGAACAGCTGGGCCAATTGCCCGTTGAAACCGGCGCACCCCAGACCGAAGGCGATTTCCTGGCCTTTGGCCGCTGGATGAAGCCCGGTTCGGCCGCCGACCTGGACAATGCCATTGAGAAATTGCGCTTTAACGCCCAGAGCTTCGACCTGATCGTCGAGACCTATCGCGACGAGGTGCTGGAAGTGCAGGGCCGTGTTTCCGGCGGTCGGGCCTTTGCCCGGTTCGTGGCGCTCAATAATCTGCGCGCCGAACTGGCCGAGCTGAAAATCGAAAAGACCCGGCTCTCCACCGCCATCGAAACCTTCGAAAGCCTGCTGGAATCCGTCGAACAACCCGTCTGGCAGCGCGATTCCGAGGGGCGGCTGGTCTGGGTCAATCAGGCCTATAGCGATGCCGTTGAAGCGCTGACCCCTGATCAGGCCATACAGGAAGGCCGTGAAATCCTTAACACCATTACCCGGGAAAAGATCCGCGCCACGCTGACACCGGTTTCACCTTACCATGACACGGTTTCCACCGTCGTGCATGGCAACCGCACTTTCTTTTCCGTGGTCGATACCAAGACGCCGAAGGGTTCTTGCGGCATGGCTATCGATGTATCGCGCGAAGAGGCCCTGCGCGAGGAGTTGAGCCGCACCTTGAAAAGCCACGCCGAAACGCTGGACCATCTGGCAACGCCGGTGGCGATTTTCGACGGTGAACGGCGGCTGCAATTCTACAATCAGGCCTTCCAGCAGCTCTGGGATCTGGATCTGGCTTTCCTCGAATCTCGCCCTGATCATGCCGAATTGCTGGACCGGCTGCGCAGCGCCGGCAAGCTGCCGGAACAGTTGAGCTGGAAGGCATGGAAGGAAAATACCCTTTCTGTCTACCGCTCCATCGATACCCAGACCGTGCTCTGGCACCTGCCCAACGGCCAGACCCTGCGCGTTATTGCCTCTGCCCATCCGCAGGGCGGTGCCACCTGGGTGTTCGAGAACCTCACCGAACAGGTGGACCTCGAAACCCGCTATAATACGCTGGTCCGGGTTCAGGGTGAAACCATCGATCATCTGTCTGAAGGCGTTGCCGTTTTTGGTCCCGATGGCCGAATCCGGCTGTCCAATCCGGCCTTCCGGGCGCTCTGGGGCATTACCGAGACGCAGGCCGCGCCTGGCACCCATATCCGCGCCATCGAAGAGGCCTGTGCTCTATCCTATGAAAAACCGGATGGATGGCGCGCCTTCGGCAAGATGATCACCAGTTTCGAGGACGAGCGGCCGTCTAGCCAGGGCACGATTGAGCTGATGTCCGGTCTGGTGCTGGATTACGCTGTCATCCCGCTGCCCAACGCCCAGACGATGCTGACCTTCGTCAACATCACCGACAGCGTTCGGGCGGAACGGGCGCTGCTTGAAAAGAATGAAGCCCTGCGCAAGGCTGACGAGTTGAAGAACGATTTCGTCCAGCATATTTCCTATGAACTGCGCTCGCCGCTGACCAATATCATCGGCTTTACCGATCTGTTGAAATCGACGGCCATCGGTCCGCTCAATGAACGGCAGGGGGAATATGTCGATCATATCTCCACTTCGTCTGCCGTGCTGCTGACCATCGTCAACGACATTCTCGACCTTGCCACAGTCGATGCCGGTATCATGCGGCTGACCTATTCGGATATCGATCTCACCGATCTTATGGACGATGTGTCGATGCAGATGACCGACCGGTTGCAGGAAGGCGGCGTGACGCTGGAAATCCTTGCTCCCTCGCATCTGGGCGACATCGTCGCCGACCAGCAACGGCTGAAGCAGATCCTGATCAAGATCATCACCAATGCCGTGAACTTCTCGCCCGAAGGCGCCAAGGTCGTGCTGAAATGCTGGCGCGAAGATGCCGACTTCGTATTTTCAGTTTCCGATACCGGATGCGGCATTCCAGAAGATATGCTGCCATCGGTGTTCAAGCGCTTTTCCTCGAATGCCAAGGGTGGCAAGCGCACCGGGGCTGGCCTTGGCCTGTCGATTGTCGAAAGCTTCGTGCATCTGCATAACGGCACCGTCTCGATCAACAGTGTTCCCAACCAAGGCACCACGGTTCTTTGCCGAATTCCGTCCGGTGTGCTTGTCCATTCCGTCGCCGCAGAATGACAGGATTAGAGATATCGCTTCATCTTTCGCTTGCCGATGAGGCGGCGACGATCCAGCTCGGGGAAGATCTGGCGCTTGCCCTGAAGCCGGGGGACTGCCTTGCCCTGCATGGTGATCTCGGAGCGGGAAAGTCTACCCTTGCAAGAGCATTGCTGCGGGCCTTGGGCGATGACGATGATCTGGAAGTGCCAAGCCCGACTTTCACGCTGGTCCAAAGCTATGAGTTGCGCATTCCAGCCGCTCATTTCGACCTTTACCGATTGGGTGATGCTTCCGAGCTTGATGAACTGGGTTTCGATGAGGCGCTAGATACCGGCATTTGCCTCGTCGAATGGCCGGAGCGGGCCGAAGATCGACTGCCGAAGGCGACAATCGGCCTGCATTATGGTTTCCCGCCGGATGGTGGGCGTGAGTTGACGATCACGGGGCCTGAAGACAGGCTGGGCCGAATCCGGCGGGTGCTTGCTATCCGCGCCTTCCTCGATACCAATGGCATGGCGGGCGCCCGACGCCGCTTCTTGACTGGCGATGCGGACTACCGCGCCTATGAGACGGCAAGGATTGACGGTCAACCGCAGCGCATCGTGATGGACAGCCCCAAACGACCGGCCACACCGATCATCCGCCTTGGCAAGACCTACCCGGAACTGGTGCATCTGGCAGAAGACCATCGGGCTTTTGTGGCTATCGATCAACTATTGAAGGATGCGGGCCTTACCGTCCCGGAGATTTATGCCAGTGACCCCGATGGCATTTTGCTGATCGAAGATCTCGGTCAGGACGGCATTCTGGATGCAGAGGGGCAGCCGGTCGCCGAGCGTTATATGGAAGCTGCTGCCGCGCTTGCTTTCCTGCATGGGCAGAATGTTTCACGTGAAATGCCCGTCTCGCCGGACCATATCCACCGCATTCCCGATTTCGATGCGGCAGCCATGGGGTTCGAGACGGAATTGCTGCTCGATTGGTACATGCCTTTTACGCTCGCACGGCAACCCAGTGAAGAGGAGCGGCAGGCCTATCTCGCTCTCTGGTCCGGTCTGTTTCGCCAGATCCATGACCGCAACAGTCTGGTCCTGCGCGATGTCCATTCCCCCAATCTCCTTTGGCAGGAACGGAAACAGGGCATCGCCCGCGTCGGCCTGATCGATTTCCAGGATGCGATGATCGGCCCGGCGGCCTATGACGTCGCCTCTCTGATTCAGGATGCCCGTGTCACCATCGAACCGGAGCTGCAAAAGCGGCTGCTCGATCATTATCTGACGCTGCGCCGGGCCGAAACCGGATTTGATGAAAGCGTCTTTCGACGGGATTTCGCCATCATGGCTGCCCAGCGCAATTGCAAACTGGTCGGGCTTTGGGTGCGGCTGATGAAGCGGGATGGCAAGCCTGGCTATATGCAGCATATGCCCCGAACGCTCGCCTATCTCGCTGGCGCGCTGGAGCATGAGGCGCTCACGCCGCTGAAAGACTGGCTTTCAAAGCACGGCCTGTTGCAGCGCGCTTGAATCTCCAGCTTTTTACGCTGCGTTCTTTGGCGGGATGGCTCTGGAATTGTGGTTCTGGTCCTTCGACAGTGGTTCTCTGGCGGGATTTGCGGTAGAGCGTGTCTCTTGAAGATAATGCGTCACACGTGAGCGATGCCGCAGATCGCCGACAGATACGAGAGCCATGAAGATTTCCCAAGCCATGGTGCTGGCCGCAGGGCTCGGCACAAGAATGCGTCCTATCACTGACACCATGCCAAAGCCCTTGGTGCGGGTGGCGGGCAAGACGCTGGTGGATTATGCGCTGGATCATTTGCAACAGGCGGGCGTAGAAACCGCTGTGGTCAATATCCATCATTTTCCTGAGCAAATGCTGGCGCATCTGGCCGGGCGCGATCAGCCCCGCATCCTGATTTCCGATGAGCGCGATGGCTTGATGAACAATGGCGGCGGCTTGGCCAAAGGCATCAAGCATCTCGTTCCCGGCCCGTTGCTGGTGATGAATGCCGACCTGTTCTGGATCGGTGAGCCGAAGGACCACCCCACCAATCTGCAAAGACTGGCGGAAGCCTTTGACCCGGCGCAGATGGATATGCTGATGCTCTGCGTTACGTTGGAACAGACCACCGGCCATAATGGCAAGAATGATTTCAACCTCGGTGCCG
Source organism: Agrobacterium vitis (assembly GCF_013426735.1). Lineage (NCBI taxonomy): Bacteria > Pseudomonadati > Pseudomonadota > Alphaproteobacteria > Hyphomicrobiales > Rhizobiaceae > Gillisella > Gillisella vitis. The sequence goes on along the minus strand of NZ_AP023272.1, from coordinate 343,630 downwards.
ATGGCCGGTTGACACGCTATCAGCCGGGCGATCCAAACCCGGTGGTCTATGCCGGGGCTTTGGCCATGGAGCACGCCCTTTTAGACGATGCGCCGCAGGATGCCTTCAATCTCAACATCTATTTCGATCGGGCCATTGCCAAAGGCCGGTTGTTCGGCCTGATGCTGGAGGGCCAATGGCTGACGGTCGGTACGCCGGAGGCGATTGAAGAGGCGGAAACAGTGCTGGCCCGCCACCGACAGGACGCTTGAGCTGATGTCCAGCCTGCAAGCCCGCATCTTCACCATTCCCCCGGATCGGCCTTTCCTGCGGCTGATTGCCGAGACCTTGTGCGATGGGCGTCTTGCCCCCGGCTTTCGCTATGATCCAGCCGATCCCCTGTCCCTGTCCAAGGTCACGATCCTGGTGCCGACCCGGCGTGCGGTGCGCGTGCTGCGCGCTCAGTTCGTTGAGGTTCTGGGTGGCCAATCCGCCATTCTGCCGATGATCAAGCCCCTGGGCGAAGCCGAGGACGATGCCAGTTATTTCGACGCGGATACCCCGGCGCTGCTGGCGTTGAACCCGCCGATCAGCAATACGGTGCGGCTGCTGGAACTGGCGCAGTTAATTCTCGCCTGGCGCAACAAGCTGCCGGATATCGTGCTGAGCATTCACACCGAAACCCCGCTCGTCGCTCCGGCCAGCCCGGCGGATGCCGTGTGGCTGGCGCGGGCGCTGGTCGAACTGATCGATTCGGTTGAAACCGAGGAACGTGACTGGGCCGATCTCGACAAGCTTGATGCCCGGGATTTTGCCTCCTGGTGGCAATTGACGCTGGCTTTCCTCGGCATAGCCAGCGCCTATTGGCCAGCCCGTCTGGAAGAGTTGAACCGGTCCTCGCCGGTTCTCCACCGCAACGCCTTGTTGCGCACTGAGCGCGACCGTGTTGGTCAACTGTCTGACCCTCATCCGGTGATCGTCGCTGGATCGACCGGCTCGATCCCTGCTGCGTCCGAGTTGATCGCGGCGGTGGCGCGCCTGCCCCAGGGGGTGATCGTGCTGCCGGGGTTGGACAAGGCCATGCCGGATGATCAGTGGCAAAGCGTCGGTGGTGAACAGCCACCCGGCATGCCGCCGGAGCCGACCGCCCGCACTCATCCGCAATACGGTTTGCACCGGCTACTAGGGCGTCTCGGCCTGACCCGTGACGACGTGGGCGTGCTGGAAGAGGCAGAACCCGATCTTGCCGACCGCAGCGAAATACTCTCCCGGGCACTGTCACCTGCCAAGGCGACTGACCAATGGACCGCCTGGCGACAGGCATTTGGGGATAACAGGTTTCAAGCCGCTTTTGCCGATGTGGCGTTGATTGAGGCAGCCAACGAGCGGGAAGAGGCGATTGCCATCGCCATTGCCCTCAGGCTGGCCTTAGAGCGGCCCGGTGCCGATGGCGGCGAAAGCCGCGCCGCGCTGATTACCCCTGACCGCAACCTCGCCCGTCGGGTCGCGTCAGAACTGGCCCGGTTCGGCATCGAGGCCGACGATTCGGCGGGTACGCCATTTTCGGCGACGCCGCAGGGCACGTTGCTGGTGCTGGTGCTGGAAGCGGTGTTGCGGCCCGGCGATACGGTTGCCATCGTTTCCTTGCTCAAACATCCACTCGCCCGGTTTGGCTTGACGGATGTTGGACATCGCGATGCCGCCGACGCTTTGGAGGCAATTGCGCTGCGCGGCGGCACCGGTGCCATCGATATCGCCGCACTGGCACCGCTGTTGGATGAACAGGTGGTCGCCCAGTTCGACGACCGCCACCCACCGGCCTGGCGGCGCTCTTTTACCGATCAGACCCGCGAGCAGGCACGGATACTGGCCGAGGCAATAGCAGAGGCGGTGGAGCCGCTTGCCGGTCATGTGGTCGCCAAGCCGGATGGTCACCATTTCACCACCCGTTTGTCTTTGAGGGAATGGGCCGAGCGCACCGGTCAGGTGCTGGAGGCCGTGGCTCGCACCAATGCGGGCGATCTTGCCCCTCTTTGGGCCAATGAGGCCGGTGCCGTTTTGGCGCGGCTGCTCAGCGAAATCATGGAAACCGATGGCCAGTTGAGCGCCGATGGTCCGCAGTGGATCGAGATTGTCGCGGCGCTGACCGCCAGCGAATCGGTCAAGCCGAAATCGCTGCGCCATCCGCGGGTCTTCATCTTCGGTGCACTGGAATCGCGTCTGCAAAACGTCGATACGATGATTCTCGGTGGGTTGAATGAAGGGTCATGGCCCGGCACCACCACCAATAATCCATTTTTGTCGCGCAGCATGAAAACCGAAATGGGGCTGGAGCCGCCGGAACGGCAGATCGGCCAGCTTGCCCATGATTTCGAAATGGCCAATGGCACCCGCCACTTGATCTATTGCCGCGCCCTGCGGCAGGGATCGGCCCCCACCGTTGCCTCGCGCTGGCTGCAACGGCTGCTGGCGCTGGGTGGCAAGGATTTTGCTGAGGCTCTGAAAGCCAGAGGGGAGCGTTACCGGCATTTTGCTGAGTTGCTCGATAAAGGCGCAGATCAAGCGCCCGCCCAACGTCCGCAGCCAAAGCCACCGGCCGATCTGCATCCGAAAACCTATTCCTTCAGCGAGGTCGGGCGTCTCAGGCGCGATCCCTATTCAATCTATGCCCGCCGCATTCTGAAGCTCGATCCGGTCGAACCGTTCAACAGCGATCCCGGCGCCTCCGAACGCGGCACGCTCTACCATGCGATTGTCGAGCAATTCGTGGCGCGTATGCCCGAAAAGCTGGGGCCTGACACTGAACAATTGATGAGCGAGATTGCCGACACGCTGTTTGCCGAGGAAAATCTGCCGCCGCATATCCATGTTGTCTGGCGCAAGCGTTTCTCCGAGGTTGGCCTCGCCTTTATCGAGTGGCAACGCCAGCGCGATCCGGCCAAGCTGGTAACGGAGGCCCGCGCCGGGGTGGAACTCGGCGAGATCGATATCCGGCTCACTGGTATTGCCGACCGGATCGATATCCGGGCTGGCCACGCCGATATCATCGATTACAAAACCGGTCTTAACCCCAGTGTTTCCCAGGCCCGCAGCCTGCTTGACCCGCAATTGGCTTTGGAAGCTGCGGCTCTGACCATGGGGGCTTTCAAGGATGTCGGGCGGCTGAATCCGGATAACCTGATCTATGTCCGGCTGCGGCCCGGCGGGCGCTTCAAGGCTGACCAGGTTAATAACGAGCTGACCGGCAAGGGCGACAAGGCAAAGTCGGCACTGGATCTGGCGCATGAATCCATCGCGCAACTGACCCGCTTCGTGACCCTGCTGCAATCGGGCGAGCGCGGCTATGTCTCGCGGCTGATGCCAGCGATGATGAATGATTTCAGCGGTGACTATGATCATCTGGCTCGGGTCGCTGAATGGTCCACCGCTGAAGCGGCAGAGGAGAGCAGCAGTGATGACTGATCCGGATATGCTGCGCGATGGCGACGATCCCATTGACTGGACGACCCGGCAGCAATCGCTGGCCTCCGACCCGGCCCGGTCCGCCTGGGTCTCGGCCAATGCCGGCTCCGGCAAGACCCATGTGCTGACGCAACGGGTCATTCGCCTGCTGCTGGCGGGCGCGCGGCCCTCTTCTATTCTTTGCCTGACCTATACCAAGGCGGCGGCCTCGGAAATGTCGAACCGGGTGTTCGACCGGCTTGCCGAATGGGCGACCTTGTCCGACGAGGAGCTTGCCCGCCGAATCGAAACCATCGAGCGCCGACCACCCGACCGTATCAAGATTGCCGAGGCGCGACGGTTGTTTGCCCGCGCCCTGGAAACACCGGGCGGCTTGAAAATCCAGACCATCCATGCCTTTTGCGAGGCGCTGCTGCACCAGTTTCCGCTGGAAGCCAATGTGGCCGGGCATTTTTCGGTGCTGGACGACCGCGCCGCCTCCGTGCTTTTGGCCGATGCCCGCCGGTCACTGCTGACGGCGACCGCTGCCGAAGACGATGCAAACCTCGCCGAAGCCTTTGCCGAAGTGTTGAGCCTTGGCGATGAATTCGGGCTGGAAAACCTGCTGTCTGACATCGTTTCCAACCGCCATGCGGTGCGCAGCTTTCTGGCGGTAGCCCGTCGAAAGGGCGGTGTGGAAAGTGCTTTGCGCAATGCCTTGGGCCTTCAGCCTGACGAAACCGAGACATCGCTGGCCGAGGCCTATTGGCCGCTTCCCAGCCTCGCGGGGCCGCAGCTTTCCACATATATCGATCTGGCGCTCACCAAGGGCGGTTCCCTTGTGCAGGGCGTCGCCCTGACACTGGAGCGCGCCGTGCGCCAGCCTGACGCGCTTATCCGGGCGCAATTGCTGGAAGAGGCCTTCTATACCGGCTCCGATAAACCAAAAGCCGACCGGTCGCTGATTGCCGCCGCCATTAACAAGGCGGCCCCTTATCTGTCGGATGCGATTTTTGCGGCCCGCGACCATGTGGTGGCCTGCCGCGAACGTCTGCGGTTGTTTCGGCTGTTCAAGGCAACACGGGCGGCGCTAACGCTGGCCGAGCGGCTGGACCATGATTATGAAGAGCTGAAAAAGCGCAGCAGCCAGCTGGATTTCGAGGATCTGATTGCCCGCACCGCCGAACTTTTGACCCGCAGCACGGTCGGTCCCTGGGTGCATTACAAGCTGGATCAGGGCATCGACCATATTCTGGTCGATGAGGCGCAGGATACCAGCCCGGTACAATGGTCGGTCATCCGCTCGCTGCGGGAAGATTTCTTCTCCGGCCTGAGCGCCCGTCCGGTCCGCCGAACCTTCTTTGCCGTTGGCGATGAGAAGCAATCGATCTACTCCTTCCAAGGCGCAAAGCCGGAACGGTTTTCGCAGGAAGCCCGCGAGACCGAACAGGAAGTGGCGCGGGGCGGCGAAAGCTTCAGCGCGGTGCGCCTGCCGCTGTCCTTCCGCTCCACCAATGCGGTGTTGTCTGCCGTCGATCAGGTGTTTTCGGTCACCGAGAATGCCAGGGGCCTTTCGGCGGTTGCGGAACCAGTGGTGCATATGTCGAGCCGCATCGGCCACCCCGGCGCGGTCGAAGTCTGGGAGATGATCGCGCCGGAAGGCAGCGAAAGTGAAGAGGACTGGACCGCACCCTTTGATGCAACCCCGGAAAATGCGCCGTCTGCCATGCTGGCCCGGCGGATCGCCCAGCGGATCGAGATCATGTTGGCCCGCGAGACCATCGTGGAAAAGGGGGTGGAGCGGTCCATAGAAGCAGGCGACATCCTCATTCTGGTGCGCAAACGCGGCGCTTTCGTCAATGCGCTGACACGGGCCTTGAAGCGGCGTAGCAATATTCCGGTGGCCGGTGCCGACCGGTTGCGGCTGACAGGCCATATCGCCGTGCAGGATCTGCTGGCACTGGGGCGATTCGTGCTTCTCACCGCCGATGACCTGTCGCTGGCGGCGCTGCTGAAAAGCCCGTTGTTCAACCTGAGCGAAGACGATGTGTTTGAAGTGGCGGCACGGCGCGGCGAGATCTCGGTATTTGCCGAGATTGCCCGGCTGGCGGAGGCCGGATCGGAAAAATGGCAGGCGGCCCTTGCCCGTCTGCACCGCTATGTGGCCTTGGCGCGGGATCTTCTGCCCCATGATTTCTATGGACGGGTGCTTGGTCCCCTGGGGGGACGACGCGACTTTCTGGCTCGGCTTGGCAGCGAGGTCAGCGATATCATCGATGAATTCCTGACCTTTACTCTTTCCCATGAGCAGGCGGGCCTGCCGGGCTTGCAATCCTTCATCACCACGCTGGAGCAGGAAGCCCCGGAAGTGAAGCGCGAACAGGACAAGGAGCGCAGCGAGGTGCGCATCATGACCGTTCATGCCTCCAAGGGGCTGGAAGCACCGATTGTCTTTCTGGTCGATGATGGCTCCAAAGCCTTCAACCATACACATCTGCCAAAATTCCGGATGATCGAGACCGGAGCGCAGCCGCAGGAATGCCCGGTCTGGGTGCCGGTGAAAGCGGTTGATAATCCTCTGACCGCGCAGGACGTGGCAAAGCGAAAACAGGCCATCGAGGAGGAATATCGACGCCTGCTCTATGTTGGCATGACGCGGGCTGCCGACCGGCTGGTGGTCTGCGGCTATCGCGGCAAGCAGGTGCAGACCGAAATCTGGCACCAGATGGTCTGGTCGGCCCTGATGCTTGATACAGAACGGTGCCGGGAGCAACGCTTTGGCGGGCCGGAAGGCGACTGGACCGGGCTGCTCTGGGAAAATGCCGTCGTTTCGGGCCGATTCGAACGACAGGAAAAACGCCTGGAAAAACGGGAGATGGAAGCCTTGCCGGAGGCATTGCTGCGCCCCGCCCCGCCACCGCCCCGCCTGCCACGGCCTTTGAGCCCCTCCGGGGCCGGGATCGAGGTGAATGACGAGGACGGCGACTTGATGCTGCGCTCGCCGTTGTTCAGCAAGGGTGAGGATGCCGGGTTGGCGCTGCAAAAGGGCCGGTTGGTGCACCGGATGCTGCAAATGTTGCCGGGCGTGCCCGTCGATGAACGCAAACCCGCCGCCCGCCGCTATGGCGAGCGCGCCGCCCGGTTCTGGCCCGCCCATGAGCGTGTCCGTTTGGTGGATAGTGTTTTGGCTATTCTTGACCACCCGGCCTTGAGTGAGGTGTTTTCCAGCCATGCGCAGACGGAATTTTCGCTGATGGGAACCATCCGGCTTGGCGCAGAACAGCGTGCCGTCTCGGCGCGGGTGGACCGGATGGCTGTCACGGACGAGAAAGTGATTCTGCTGGATTACAAGACCAACCGGCAGCCGCCGCGTCAGGAAAGTGAAGTGCCGCTATCCCATTCGGCCCAGCTTGCAATCTACCGCGAATTGCTGAAGCCGCTCTATCCGGGAAAGGTGATCGAGTGCCTGCTGGTCTATACCGAAGGGCCGCATGTGGTGGCGCTGACGGAGGCGGGGTTGCATGGCGCATTACAAGAGCTTCAGACCATTCAAAACACCTAGTGCACTGACGCATTCACTTCGTTCATGCTTTCGTGCACTCATCTTTTGTTTATGCATCGATTTTTCCAAACTCGGCTGAAGCCTCCGTTTGGATCGATGCACTAGGGTTTGTCGGTCAAAAGTGCGGATCGGCAATTCGTCTCGGACGCACCAAAAGGCTTATTTCCTCTTTCGCCCAAATTTGCATAGATATTTCAGATTTATGTCCGGTTGACAGCCAATCAAGAACGGGGATGGTAGCGTGGGGCGGCAAATGCAGTGGCGGCAGGGGCTTGATAGCGTCTGGCGCGCATTGCACCGCGAACAGGCTTTGCCCCTTGATGAATGGATGACCGCAGGAGGTTGAAATGGCGCGTGTCGAACAGTTTGGTCTGGCTATCGAGCAGGATCTCTATGATTTTCTGGTGAGTGAGGCCTTGCCGGGGACAGGCGTGGAGCCAGAGGCCTTCTTCCAGCATTTCTCCAGCCTCGTGCATGACCTTGCCCCGAAGAACCGCGCCCTGCTGGCCAAGCGCGACGCCTTTCAGGCGCAGCTGGACAGTTGGTACAAGCAAAACGGCGCTCCCTCGGATCTTGCGGCTTACGAAGCTTTCCTGCGCGATATCGGCTATCTCCTGCCGGAAGGGCCGGATTTCTCCGTGACGACCAGCAATGTCGATGCGGAGATTGCTTCGATTGCCGGGCCGCAGCTTGTCGTGCCTGTGATGAATGCCCGTTATGCACTGAACGCTGCCAATGCGCGCTGGGGTTCGCTCTACGACGCGCTCTACGGAACGGATGCGATCTCCGAGGCCGACGGTGCCGAAAAGGGCAGGGGGTATAATCCCAAACGTGGCGAAAAGGTTATTGCCTGGGCGCGGGCTTTTCTCGATCAGTCGGTGCCGCTGGCGGGTGGCCGCTGGGCAGACGTGGCAGAGCTTGCGCTTGCCAATGGCTATCTCGACGTGACACTGACCTCCGGCGACAAGACCGGGTTGATGGACCCCTCGCAACTGGCTGGAACCTTCAGCGAAGACGGCAGCGTGACCTCCTATCTTCTGCGCCGCAACGGTCTGCATGTGGAAATCTGCATTGACTCGCAGGGTGCGATCGGCGCTGCCGATAAGGCGCATATCAACGATATCAGGCTGGAATCGGCGATTACCGCTATTATGGACTGCGAGGATTCGGTTGCTGCCGTCGATGCTGAGGACAAGATCCTGGCCTATTCCAACTGGCTCGGCTTGATGAAGGGCGATCTGGAGGAAGTGGTTGCCAAGGGCGATCACGTCTTTACCCGCACTCTCAACCCCGATCTCGAATTCACCGACCCGCAGGGCAAGCCCTTTACCGTAGCCAGCCGGTCGCTGATGCTGATTCGCAATGTCGGGCACCTCATGACCAATCCGGCCATTCTGGATCGCGATGGTGCCGAGGTGCCGGAAGGCATTATGGATGCGATGGTGACCGCGCTGATCGCGTTGCACGATATTGGCCCGAACGGACGGCGGAAGAATTCGCGCCAGGGCTCGATGTATGTGGTGAAGCCGAAAATGCATGGGCCGGAAGAAGTGGCTTTTGCCGTCGAAATCTTCACCCGTGTCGAACAGGCGCTGGGCATGGAACCCAATACGATCAAGATGGGGATCATGGACGAGGAGCGCCGCACGACTGTTAACCTCAAGGAATGCATCCGCGCCGCCAAGGACCGGGTGGTGTTTATCAATACCGGCTTCCTCGACCGCACTGGCGACGAAATCCATACCTCGATGGAAGCCGGGCCGATGATCCGCAAGGGCGATATGAAACAGGCCGCCTGGATTGCGGCTTATGAAAACTGGAACGTCGATATCGGGCTGCAATGCGGCCTGTCTGGTCATGCCCAGATCGGCAAGGGCATGTGGGCCATGCCCGACCTGATGGCGGCGATGCTGGAACAGAAGATCGCTCATCCGAAAGCCGGGGCCAATACCGCCTGGGTTCCATCACCAACGGCGGCAACACTGCATGCCACCCATTATCATCAGGTGGATGTCGCGGGTGTCCAGGCCGGATTGAAGAGCCGGACACGGGCCAAGCTCGCCGATATCTTGTCGGTGCCGGTGGCCTCCCGCCCCAATTGGACGCCGGAAGAAATCCAGCGCGAGCTGGATAACAATGCCCAGGGCATTCTGGGCTATGTGGTCCGCTGGATCGACCAGGGCATCGGCTGCTCGAAAGTGCCTGACATTAACAATGTCGGGCTGATGGAAGACCGCGCAACCCTGCGCATTTCCGCCCAACACATGGCCAACTGGCTGCATCATGGCGTTGTCACCGAGGCGCAGGTGACCGAAACACTCAAACGCATGGCAGCCATCGTCGATAAGCAGAATGCGGGTGATTCGGCCTATCGCCCGATGGCTGCCGATTTCGACACCTCCATCGCTTTCCAGGCGGCCCTTGATCTGGTGTTGAAGGGCAGGGAGCAGCCGAACGGTTATACCGAACCGGTCCTGCACCGCCGCCGACTTGAGTTGAAGGCCACAGCAATTCTAGCAAAAGTGTGAAGCGGTTTTGCGTTCGGAATTGCGCCAGCAAGAGGCCAATTCCAGCAAAAGTGTGAAACGGTTTTGCCGGTGTAGACCTTTACCAGCGATTTTCACGTGAAACAAAAAAGCCGCCGGAGGCGATCCGGCGGCTTTTCAGTGGAGGCTATCTATTATCGCAATCAGGACTGCTGAACGATGACCTTGGTGGCCTTGCCCGGCAGGACGCGGCTGTAGAGGTCAATGACGTCCTGGTTGATCATGCGGATGCAGCCAGACGATGCGGCGGTGCCGATCGATGCCCATTCCGGCGAACCGTGGATACGGAACAGCGTATCCTGGCCCTTGTCGTTGAACAGATACATGGCGCGGGCGCCAAGCGGATTGCTGATGCTGGGGCCCATGCCGTTTTCAACATATTTGGCGACTTCCGGCTTGCGCACGGCCATTTCCTTCGGCGGATGCCAGGTTGGCCATTCCTGTTTCCAAGCAATGTAGGCCTGACCCTGCCAGGCGAAACCGTCCTTGCCGACGCCAATGCCGTAGCGGATCGCCTTGCCATTCGGCAGAACGTAATACAGGAAGCGTTCCTTGGTGTTGACGATGATCGTACCGGGCCGCTCTGTCGTGTCGAAGGCAATGATCTGGCGGCGGAACTTCGGATTGACCTTCTGGATCGGAATGCCGGGCAGCGCATAGCCGGCATCCGTAACCGGACCATAGGAATCATCGAAGATCTGTGCTGTTTCGACCGAGGCGGGGGCGACAACAGGCGCGGCCTCAGCGGTCTTTTTGCTGTCGGCTTCCGACGTGGTGGAGCAGCCAGTGATGGCGAGGGTGGAGAATAGACCGAGCACGGTCAGTGCATTGCGGATTCGCATGGGAGGCTCATCGACTTTCGGGCGGGAAATGATCTGTGTTACCAGCTTTGATAGTGGTATATTTTTGATTACAGTGGAGTTTGCAAGGGAACAGAAGACCCATGCCGTCTCTGGCCTCGCAAATTGCTGAAGACTGGCTTTTTTGCAACAGACTTGGGGCCAGCAAAGAGAAGATTATGACGATTCTTACTATTTCCGTTAAGAATACATTAATCGACGGACGGCAGTCCGAACGTGCCTTAATGATTCGCCGTGGCACGCAATTGCTTCTCGATCAGATGCGCCATGCCGTGCTGCCGGAGCTTTCGCTGGCCAGCGGCCGCCGCGCCGACCTGATCAGCGTTTCGGATAAGGGTGAAATCTGGATTACCGAAATCAAATCCTCGATCGAGGATTTTCGGGTTGACCGCAAATGGCCGGACTATCGCCAGCACTGCGACCGGCTGTTTTTTGCCACGCTGCCCGATGTGCCGCAGGAGATTTTTCCGCAAGAGTGCGGCCTGATCGTCTCAGACGGCTACGGTGCGCATCTGTTGCGCGATGCGCCAGAGCACAGGCTTGCCCCCGCCACCCGCAAATCCGTGATGCTGGCCTTTTCACGTGCGGCAGCCCAACGGTTGATGCGGGCCGAATGGGATGCCGCCCCGCAATTTTTGCCCTGATTGTTTCGGCGCACGCTCGTTATTTTGGTGCGCGCTTGGCGAGAATCCGTTGCAGGGTGCGGCGGTGCATGTTCAGCCGCCGTGCGGTTTCCGAGACATTGCGTTCGCAGGCCTCGTAGACCCGCTGGATATGTTCCCAGCGCACCCGGTCGGCAGACATCGGATTTTCCGGCACATCGGCCTTTTCGCCCGGACGCTGGGTCAGGGCGTTGAAGACATCGTCGGCATCGGCAGGTTTCGACAGATAATCCACCGCGCCGAGTTTGACGGCGGTGACGGCGGTGGCAATGTTGCCGTAGCCGGTTAGCACGATGATCCGGGTGTCGGTTCGGCTTTCGCGAATGGCCTGGATCACATCAAGACCATTGCCATCGCCAAGCCGCAGGTCAACCACGGCATATTTCGGGGCTGCGGTCTTGGCCTTGGCAATGCCTTCCGCCACAGAGGAGGCGATATCCACTTGAAAGCCACGGGTTTCCATGGCGCGAGCCAGCCGTCGCAGAAAGGGCTGGTCGTCATCGACTATCAACAAGGTGGCGTCCGGGCCGAGATCGGCAGCGCCGTCTTCGTGGGTGATCGGCATATCCTGGGTCATGTTCTCTTAATCCCTAGAGCATTTCCAGGAAAAGTGGAAACCGGTTTTCCGTCCGGAAATGCGTAAAAACGACGAGCTAGAGCGTTGCTGCGATTCCATGAAGAGCAGAGACACTCTAGTGTCCGCAGCGTTATTGCGCACTCGCCCCTGTCGGTAAAGTCACTTTGTCGGTGTTTCCATTTCCCGGCGTGGCCAGCGCACTGTTACCCGCGCCCCCGGGCTTGAAGCGCCCCGGTTTTCAAAGGTCAGGACAGCGCCGGAACGCTCCAGCAAGGTCTTGGCAATGAACAACCCCAGCCCAAGTCCGCCCGCCCGCGCATCGCTTTTGCGGCTGGTGACATAAGGCTCGCCGATTCTCAGAAGGATATCGGGCGCAAAGCCTTCGCCGTCATCCTCGATAATGATCGTCACATGACGGTTGTCATGCTCTACCGTGACGATCACCTGTTCGCGTGCATAATCCAGGGCGTTTTCGATCAGGTTGCCAAGCCCATAGAGAATGCCGGGATTACGGTTACCCACCGGCTCGCTGGCGCGTTCGGAAACCTCCACCACCGTCAGCTTGATGCCGAAGTCCCGGTGAGGCGCGATCACTTCCTCAATCAGCGACGAGAGCGGCAGTTGCCGCATATGCGCCTCATCCTCGGCGGACAGAGTTGTCAGACGCTTCAGAATGTCGCGGCAACGTTCGCTTTGGCTGCGCAACAACTGCACGTCCTCGCCAAATCGGGAGTCCTTGCCCAGTTCCCGTTCCATTTCCTTGGCAACAACGCTGATCGTCGCCAGAGGCGTCCCCAATTCATGGGCGGCGGCGGCGGCCAGCCCATCCAGCTGGGAAAGATGCTTTTCCTTTTGCAGCACCAGTTCGGTTGCCGCCAGCGCATCGGCCAGAAGATTGGCCTCCTTGGACACTCGATAGGCATAGAAGGCAGCAAAGGCGGTCATCGACACGATCGAGCACCAGATTGCCACCAGCATGACCGGGCCGCCGCGATCAATATAGTCAGCATACCAGGGCAGGGGAAAAGGCGTGAAAGCCTGTACCGAAATGCAGACCATCGCCAGGCCCAGCAAGGCCATGGAATGGCGCAGCGGCTGGGAGGCAAAAACCACGATGACCGGTACGCAGATCAGCGGCGCGAAGGGATTGGCCAGCCCGCCGGTGATGAACAGCAGCGCTCCCATCTGGAAAAGGTCCAGCGCCAGGATCGCCAGTGTCCAGATCGGTTCCAGCCTCTGGGTGGAGGGAAAGGCCAGTTGCAGCAGGAAATTCACCACTGCCAATGCGCCGATCAGAATGGCGGCGGCCAGTACCGGCATGGGAAATTGCAGAACCAGCGCGACAATTGCCAGGGTGATGGTCTGCCCTGCGACCGCCAGCCAGCGGAGCCGAACCAGCGTTTCAAGCCGCAATCTGCGGCTGGATGTACCAAAATGCATGCGAATATCCGTCTTTGCGCTCATTCACGTTCCCCCCGCCCGTCCTCCTTCGGGCAGGGTCTATGTACCACGAGGTTTTGCCCGTGTCGTGGGGGCCGCAGCAGCAGGGTCGTCCGGCCAGGGATGGCGGGGATAGCGCCCACGCATGTCGGCGCGCACGTCGCTCCATGATCCGGCCCAGAAACCAGGCAGGTCGCGGGTCGTCTGGATTGGCCGATGCGCTGGCGAGGTCAGTTCCAGCAGCAGCGGCAACCGTCCGCCGCCAATGGCCGGATGGTTTTTAAGGCCAAACAATTCCTGAACGCGGATTGTCAGTTTCGGCTCGTCACCGTCATATTGGATCGGATGGCTCATGCCGGTCGGCGCGGTAAAATGGGTCGGCGCCATCTGGTCCAGATCCCGCTGCGCCTCGTAAGGCACCAGCGCCTTCAGCCCATCGATGATTCCGCCCATGGAAATATCGGCAAGGCTGCGCACACCGGTCTGGAAGGGAATGAACCAGTCCTCAAGCCGCTCCAGCAAGGCCTCGTCACTCATATCCGGCCACGGCGCTCCGAGCGTGCGATGCAGAAAACCGATACGATGGCGCAATTGCTCGGCATTTTTGCTGAAATTCAGGCGTTCGAGGCCCAATTGCCGCAACCCTTCAGCCAGTGCCTTGGTGGCACCTTCGCCACTGGGTCGCCCTAGCGGTGTCTCCTCCAGAATGATCGCACCGATCCGCTTGACGCGCCGCGCCCGGACCTGGCCGCTTGGCGGGTCGAAAAAGCTCTCATCGTCTTGAATGATTGCCCCCGGCAGGCTCTCTTCTATATCGGAAAGGCGGATTTCCGCCGCGCTCAGGATTCGCCCTTGCGCCGCCCGTCCGGTCAGATCGGCGATGACAAGCATATCGCTTGCCGCCAGCCGTTCGGTTTGCGCCAGTTCCGCGCCACGCCCGTTTGCCATGACATATCGCCCCGGCGCGCCCCGTTTCAGCGCGATCCGGTCTGGATAGGCATGCAAAAGCAGCATTCCGGCCAGCGCTGGCGTGGCGGCAGCCTGACGTTTCGGCAGGTCTTTCGTCAGCCGCTCCGCCAGCTTGCGCGCTGCACTGGCCCGCTCGCCGCGATCCGACCGAAACCGGCGCAGGCGTTCTTCCAGGTCGATATCCGATCCACCCAATCCTTGTTCTGTCAGCAGGACGGCGATCTCGCTGGCTGTTTTGGCCTGTCCCTGTTCTGCGGCGGCAATCACCATGGCGGCAAGCCTCGGCGGCAGGCCAAGGCCGCGCATGATCTTGCCTTTGGCTGTCAAGTGCCCCTGATCATCCAGTGCGCTAAGAGCCATCAGCAGGTTTCGCGCCTCCTTCAAGGCGGCGGCAGGCGGCAGATCGATAAAGGATAAGGCAGAAGCATCGATCACGCCCCAATGGGCCATGTCCATCACCAGACCGGACAGATCACTGGCGAGAATTTCCGGCGGGGTAAAGGCTGGCATCGCTGCCGTTTGACCGGCATGCCACAGCCGGATGGCGATACCCGGCTCGGTTCGACCGGCACGCCCGGCCCTCTGGTCGGCGGACGCGCGCGAAACGCGGGTGGTTTCCAGTCTCGTAATACCCGTCGAGGGTTCGTAGACCGGCAGGCGTTGCAGCCCGCTGTCGATGACGATCCGCACCCCGTCGATGGTGATTGAGGTTTCGGCAATCGATGTTGCCAGAACCACTTTGCGGGTGCCGGGAGTGGTTGGCTTGATGGCCTGGTCTTGCTCGGCTTGCGAAAGATTGCCGTAAAGCGGCGCAATCAAAGTTGCGGCTGGCAACCGGCCCTCCAGCCGCTCCGCCACGCGGCGGATCTCGGCCTGTCCGGGCAAAAAGGCCAGAATCGACCCGCTTTCATTGGCATGCGCATCGAGAATAGCGCTGGTGACGCTGTCTTCAATCCGCTCCGTGCCGGGCCGGTCGCGGTGGCGGATATCGATGGGAAAGCCGCGCCCCGCACTTTCCAGCACCGGCGGGTCCTGCATCAGGCCTGCTACCCGCTGCACATCCAGCGTCGCCGACATAACGATCAGCCGCAAATCATCGCGCAGGGCGGATTGGCAATCCAATGCCAGCGCCAGGCCGAAATCCGCATCCAGGGACCGTTCGTGAAATTCGTCAAACAGCACGGCGGCGATGCCGGACAGTTCGGGGTCCTCCAGAATCATCCGCGCAAATACGCCCTCCGTGACCACTTCAATCCGTGTCTTGGCAGAGATGCGGTTATCGAGCCGCATCCGGTAGCCTACGGTTTCACCCACAGTCTCGCCGATAAGGGAGGCCATGCGGGAGGCCGCAGCACGCGCAGCCAGCCGCCTTGGCTCCAGCAGAATGATCCGGTTATCGCCCCGCCATGGCTGGTCGAGCAGGTAGAGTGGAACAAGCGTCGTTTTGCCTGCCCCTGGAGGAGCGGAAAGCACAGCACGGTTTCCCTCTCGCAATGCCTTGGCCAAAGGAGGCAGGATTTCGCTGACAGGATAAAGAGGAAGAGAGAATGCCATGGAATTGTGTATCGCTGGTATGTGTCAGGGAAATCGAAACCGGCTCAACCGATCGGCAGTCCTTCCTTGAAAGAGGGTAGCTTCACAGCTGACCCTGCCGGGCCTTTACGGTTTCATACGCCAGAATGGCGCCTGCGAGATCTTCTAGCGCAGCCCCAACGGATTTGAACAGCGTAATTTCCTCTCTGT
Organism: Agrobacterium vitis; assembly: GCF_013426735.1. Taxonomy (NCBI): domain Bacteria; kingdom Pseudomonadati; phylum Pseudomonadota; class Alphaproteobacteria; order Hyphomicrobiales; family Rhizobiaceae; genus Gillisella; species Gillisella vitis. Next base: position 327,851 of record NZ_AP023272.1, on the reverse strand, counting down.
TCTTTCGTCCATTGACAGTGCCTTTGACGAGCTCCGAGAGCTCGCCTTGAATCTGCTCTGCTGTCAGACTGCCATTGCGGAGCGGCTGTACGATATCGCCAGCCTCAGCCATCGCACCTGCACGGGTATCGACATAGACGCGCGCCCTTCGAATTGCCGTATCATCCGCCTCGCGCATGACAGGCCGGAAACCGCCGACGAGATCGACATGGGCGCCAGGTTTCAGCCAGTCGCCTTTAATCAACGGATCCGTTGTCAGGGTGGCGCAGGAAATAATATCCGCCTGCTGCGCAACCTCTTCAAGTTCTGTCACCGCCCGCGCAGAAAAACCGAGCTCACAGGCTGCGGCTG